>NZ_JBEAIJ010000007.1:0-148549 GCF_040065315.1 Klebsiella sp. CN_Kp100 | reverse complement strand
CCCCGTTACACAAAATGCAGAGATGGCTTGCATAACGGGAGGTGTCCATATACGGCAAGGCGCGTCAAGCGCCGCCCCCGGGAGACAGGCGCAGAGGATTTAGCGTCAGAACGGGGGATTAGCGGGTGGTGCCGCGCAGCTTCAGCACGCTGGGGACAAAGACGTTTAGCGGCAGCGCACGGCCATCGCGGGCTTTTTCAACCAGCAGATTAACGCCCTGGCTGCCCATCATTTCTGAATGAATGCGCACCGTGGAGAGCGGCGGAAAAGTAAAACGCGCGGTGGGGATATCGTTAACGCTAATGAGCGAGATATCTTCCGGGATCGCGAGGCCGCGTTCATGAATGGCCCGCAGCACGCCGATGGCGATAGAGTCTGACGCGACGAACAGCGCGGCGGGGAAATCCGCCCTGGCCAGCATCGTTTTTGCCAGCTCATAGCCGGAGGAGCTGGAAAACCCGCCGCGCCAGATATCTTCTTCCGAAACCACCCCCTTCAGGCGGCCATATTCGACGAAGGCCACTTCGCGAATGTCGGCTTTACCCGGCTCATCCTGGCCACCAATAAAGCCGATGCGCCGCGCGCCCTGGGCGATAAAAAAGTCGATAACTTCTTTGGCGATACGCACCAGATCGATATCGACGGCGTCGTAGCTGCTGCCTGGCTCATGGAAATCAATAAAGCAGACGTTGTCGGTTAACGCCGTGGCTGCATCGCGAATCGCCCGTGAAGGCTGGCCGACAATCAGAACGCCGGTCACTTTTTTCAGCTCGGGTAGCGCGTTGTTAAAGTAGCAGTTGGTCAGCTCGATACCGAGCTTTTCGCACTGCGTTTCGATACCGTGGCGGATCGCCAGATAGTAAGGATCGTTGATTTCCAGATCCTGCTGGTAGCTGTAGATAGCCAGAATATGATGGTGGCCGACGGTATGAACCTGAGTCTTACGCGAGCTGGTGCTTTTATATTCCAGCTTTTCCGCCACCTCAAGAATGCGGTGCTTTGTCTCTTCTTTCACGTTCAGAGTGGGGTCGTCGTTTAATACCCGGGAAACCGTCGCCAGTGAAACGCCTGCTTCGGTCGCGATATCTTTTAGTGTGGCCATTGTTTTCCTTATCTGACGTTGCACCATCGACGCAAACCATTGTAAAGCAAGCGCGGGCCGCTGCATCTCTTTTCAGTAAATTTCCCCCGTATTATTCATCAGCATCGGGAAGTTTATAGCGAACTAAAAAGTGATGGATCTAACATTCCTTACTCTATTATGCGGAAACCTCGCCGACTTTTGCTATCTTTTACTAAATTTTTACCTGAGGGGTGCAAGATGGAAACGGTGCTTTATGATGATTTTGCCAGACTGGAAATGCGTACGGGAAAAATTGTAGCTGTAAAACGACATGAGAATGCCAATAAGCTTTATATCGCGCGGATTGACGTTGGCGAGCGCACCTTGCAGACGGTGACCAGCCTGGTGCCCTATTACCGAGAAGAAGAGTTGCTGGGAAAAACGGTCGTGGTCCTGTGCAATCTGGCGAAAGCCAAAATGCGCGGTGAAACGTCGGAGTGCATGCTGTTATGCGCCGAAACCGACGATGGCGGCGAAAGCGTACTGCTTACGCCGGAAAGAGCGATGCCTGCGGGCGTGCGCGTCGTATAGCAAACGCCCTCTCCCGGAGCGGGAGAGGGCAAGCCATTACGCCTCTTCCACCGAAACCCGCAGCGCCGCCAGCGCCAGGCGGGCCGCTTTTAGCACCTGTTCACACTGCTCAGGGGTCAGCGTCAGCGGCGGCTCAACGCGAATCGTTCTTGCGTTGTTGAGCGTTCCGGCCACCAGCACGCGCTGGCGAAACATTTCGCTGGCAAAGTCATAGCCGATTTCGTTATCAATAAACTCAATCGCCATCAGCATACCTTTGCCGCGCACGTCATTCACCAGATCCGGATATTCGCGAGCCAGCTGACGGAAGCCGTCCAGCAGCATATCGCCTTTCTGCTCCGCCTGCGCGGGCAGGTTTTGCGTCAGCAGTACGTTAATGGTCGCCAGCGCCGCCGCGCAGGCCAGCGGGTTGCCGCCAAACGTGGTGGTATGCAGGAACGGGTTATCGAACAGTACCGAGAACACCTCTTCGGTGGCGACCGTGGCGCCAATGGGCATGACGCCGCCACCCAGCGCTTTGGCAAGGCACAGAATATCCGGCTGAACGTTTTCGTGCTCGCAGGCGAACATCTTGCCGGTGCGCCCCATGCCGGTTTGCACTTCATCGAGGATCAGCAGCGCGCCAAACTCGTCGCACAGCTTGCGTACCGCGGGCAGATAGCCCGGCGGCGGCAGAATCACCCCGCCTTCGCCCTGAATAGGCTCAAGGATCACCGCCGCGACGTCATCGCCGGTCTTTTGGCACTCGCTCAGCAGCGTGCGCATCGCATTGATATCGCCAAAAGGTACATGACGGAATCCCGGCAGCAGGGGCATAAAGGGCTTACGGAAAGTGGATTTCGCAGTGGCTGAAAGCGCGCCCAGCGACTTACCGTGAAACGCGCCGCTGGTGGCGACGAAGGTAAACTTGCCGCGCGGAGACTGGTAGGCCTTCGCCAGCTTTAACGCCGCTTCGACCGACTCGGTACCGCTGTTGCTAAAGAAGCTGTATTTCAGTTTGCCCGGCGTTAAGGCCGCCAGGGTTTTAGCCAGCATGGCCCGCAGCGGGTCCAGCAGTTCCTGACTATGAAGGGGTTGTTTAGCGAGCTGATTTTCGACGGCGGAAACGACAACTGGATTACGGTGCCCTACATTAAAAATCCCAAACCCACCCAGGCAGTCAATAAACTCCTGTCCCTGAGTGTCGACAAGCGTATTTAATCCTCCCGCTTGCCACTCTACGGCTCCGTAATCCCCGCCAGCAGTGACCGATTTTCGATACGCTAAAAACCCCGGATTCACATGCTCTTTAAAGTATTCCCTGACCTCCTGGTTAAGTGATTTCATCTCTTCATGATCGAGCGTTCGCTTCTCAATAAGATTCAGTGCGTGTGCGCTGCAGGCCAGAGCCGATGCGCTTGTAGGTAACCTGTTCAAAATATGCTCCTGGGCGGGGCGTATCACATGATACTGAATTAAGTATTGCAGGGATTACGCCACTTCGGCGCGGGCCCGGAAAATCGGGATAAACGCAACGTGAAATCGCAATTGAGCAAAATTTAATCTTATCGCGAAATTACTGGCATGTTTTACTCCTGAAGGCGTAAAACGATGCGCTGAAGGGTTACCGCCGCGTGCTTCGCGGCGGTGCAGGCTGCCCGATAATGAGGCAAAGGATTAGTCGAGCTGGGAGATCTCCATCGCCGCGCGGTCAATCACGCCGACAATCTGCTTTAGCTGCGCTTCGGTTATTTCCTGCTGGTTAACTTTTAAATCCAGTACCGCCTTAAAATTCTCCAGCGCGCGCTTCATCTGCGGGTTTTTACGTAGCTCACAACCCACCATTCGCGCCTGCAGTCTGGCCTGAATCTGCTCCAGCGACTGCTGGTTTTCCGCGTGCAGCTGGCTGCCTTCGGCGGTGATGGCGATTTTTTTGCGACCGTTTTCGTCAGCCACGCTGATTAATCCCTGATCCTGGAGTAAATCGAGCGTCGGGTAGATGACGCCGGGGCTGGGACTGTAGTTGCCCTGGGTCATGGTTTCGATCTCTTTAATCAGTTCGTAACCGTGGCTGGCATTACGGGTGAGGATGTCCAGAATGACCAGGCGCAGCTCGCCATGGCCAAAGAAGCGCTGCCGGCGTCCGCCGCCTCTGCGACCGTGTTCGCCATGTTCGCCGTGGCGTCCGCGTGGCCCACGGCCTTCTTCGTGATGATCTCTCATGATTTTTTCCTTTGAGTTTTTTTTTGATATATCTAATTTATATCTAAAAACACTCAAGTCGCAACCTTGTGGCAGATTTATTTTTTATATAGTTGATAATTAGAGATTTAATTCTATTTTTTGACTTTTGTGGCGTTTTACTATGGCTATATCAAAAAGTGCTTGCATTCTTTTTTAATGGCAATCATTATCATTTGCAATATTTTTAGATATATCTATTCCGTTCACCAAGGCGATGAAAGATGACAACGAGCAGGAATCTTAAATACCCGCAGCGCGTGCGTAATGAGCTGCGTTTCCGTGAGTTAACCGTATTGCGCGTCGAGCGTATCGGCAGCGCATTCCAGCGTATCGTGCTGGGCGGAGAGGCGCTGGAAGGCTTTGTCTCCCAGGGTTTCGACGACCATACCAAGCTTTTTTTCCCCACTGCGGGTGCTGCGTTTACGACGCCGGAGGTGACGGATGAAGGCATTAACTGGGGCGAAGGCGTACGTCCGGCGACCCGCGATTATACGCCGCTTTACGACGCCGACCGTCATGAGCTGGCGTACGACTTCTTTATTCACGATGGCGGTATAGCCAGCAGCTGGGCGCTGGCGGCGAAACCGGGCGATAAGCTGGTCATCGGCGGCCCGCGCGGTTCGCTGGTGGTGCCGGAAGATTACGCCTGGCAGCTGTATGTGACTGATGAGTCAGGTATGCCCGCGCTGCGCCGCCGTCTGCTGGGATTGCGGCAGCTTCCGACGCGCCCGCAGGTCACGGCGATCGTCACCATTGGCGATGAGTCTTATCAAGATTACCTGGCCGATCTCGATGGTTTTCATATCGAGTGGGTGGTGGGACATCACTCCTCTGCCGTGGCCGAGCGTCTGGCGCAGGTTGTGGTTCCAACCGAAGATTATTTTATCTGGGTGACCGGGGAAGGCGCGGTGGTGAAATCACTGCTGGCGCGTTTTGAAGGTCCGGAGATTGACCCGCAGCTGGTGCGTTCGCAGGCCTACTGGCACAGCAAGTAAGCGCGGGAGAAAACCCGGGTTGCGGCTGGCGCCTGACCCGGGCTACCAGACCTGCAGACGGCGGTGAACCATGGGGCGACCGGCCCGCAGACGGCGGTGAACCTGTAGCCCGGCAAGGCGCGTCAAGCGCCGCCTCCGGGAGCAGGGGGGGCCAGAGAGACTATTTCTGCGCCAGCGCTTTAAACACCATGGCCACCGCGTGGGCACCGGGGTCCATATTGCCGCGCAGGCTATCGCTGTTCAGGTACGATGCGCGTCCTGCACCTGCTTTGCTGGCGTGAAGCGTACGATCCGCGCCCGCCTGCGCCGCCGCGAAAGCGGCCTGCCGATTTTCCGGTTCGGCCAGCAGCGCCGCCAGCGCCGGTTGCAGGGCGTCAATCATGGTTCGGTCGCCTTCGTCGGCACCGCCGTAAAACTTCATCTGCGCCAGACCGGCGTTTAGCGCTTCGGCGACGCTTGCCCCCTGTTCCAGTTTCTGCCCGGCGGCGGTAAAGAAAATCGACATCAGCACGCCGCTGGAACCGCCCATCACAACCGTCAGACGCTCGCCAATCAGGGCGAACAGCGTGGCGAGGTTAGCCAGCGGCAGCTGACGGCGCTGAAGTAAGTCGGCGATATCGCGTGCGCCGGCGGCAAAAGTGGAGCCAGTATCGCCGTCGCCAACCTTCGCATCCAGCGCATTGAGGTCCGCTTCCAGATCGGATAGCGTACCGGTCACCCGCTCTACGTAGCCTGCAACCTCGCTATTCTCCGAGGGCGTAAACTCCACCCGCGTACTGCGCAGCGACGAGGGCATCACGCTGATTGCGCGCGGCTGCACTGGCGTCTGCCAGCCGGCGGTTTCGACCGCGGAGAGCAGCGCTTTCTCAATGCTCTCTTCCAGCACGATGGCGGTGAGGGAAAAGCCTTTCATATCCAGCGCGGTGACCAGCGACGCCGGGCCTATCAGCCAGTCAATTCGCTGATGCAGCGGGGTATTGGCCAGCTCGCGGGTCAAAATTGCCATTTCGGCAATCGATACGCCGCCGAGATTATTGATCATCACCGCCAGGCGGCCGGTTTCCGGCAGGGCGGCGCTTAGCTTCTCTACCATCAGCGTAACGATTTCCGCACTGTTCTGCGTGGCGATAACCGAAGCGCCCGGTTCGCCGTGGATCCCCATCCCCAGTTCGGCCTGATCCGGATGATGGCGCGGAGTCGTTTCCGCATCCTGCGGCAGGTGACAGCTGGAAAGGGCCAGACCGAGGCTGAAGGTGTGTCTGGCGGCATACTGCGCTTCGCGCAGCACGGTCGCCAGATTGTGGCCGCGTTCGGCGAAGTAGCCAGCCACTTTATGCACCAGAATCGTCCCGGCAATACCGCGCGGGTGTTTGTTATCCGGCAGCGAAATATCATCGCCGACGATCAGCATTTCGACGTTATAGCCCATGCGACGCGCTTTCTCCGCGGCGAGGCCGAAGTTCAGACGATCGCCGGTGTAGTTCTTGACGATCAGCAGGCATCCGGCATCGCCGGTCACGGCCTGGATGGCGGTCAGCACCGCATCGACGCTCGGCGAGGCAAAAAGATCGCCGCAGACGGCGGCGGTCAGCATGCCTTTACCGACAAAGCCCGCGTGGGCCGGTTCGTGACCGGAACCGCCGCCGGAGATCACCGCCACGTTGTTCTTGTCGAGATCGCGACGCACCACCACGCGAATGGCGGGATCGCTTTCCAGCCGCGCCAGGTTATTCCACGGGCTGGCGATAATGGTTCCTTCAATCACTTCATTGACGAGGTTGGCGCGCTGATTAAAAAAGAATTGAGACATAACGGATCCTGAAAGTTAAGCGAGTTCCCGGAGGGGACAGCCTCCGGGACGAGAAGGTTAGAGCAGGCTAGGCGCGAATCACGCGCTTGCCGGGAATATCAAGGATGACGGTCTCCCCCTTTTGTAGCGTGGTCAGGACATCGCTCTGCTGGCAAAGCATCGCGATACCCGCCTGACGGGCGATAATGGCGCCGTGAGAGAGTTCACTGCCGGCCTGCAGACAGATCCCCTTCACCCGATCCGCATCGAGCTGCAGGACGGTAGAAGGAAAAATATCGTCGGCCACGAGGATCGAGGGGCCGTCAAACTGCGGTAGTACTTCGTTGCTCCCGTTAAGGTGACGCAGCGTGCGGTGCAAAATATCTTCAATATCAATATAGCGCGCCTGTAGGTAAGGATCGTCGAGATGACGATATTGTTGGCTTAAATCGTTCAGCACCTGATGCCACGCCCACTCCGCGCTGCATTGCTCGTCGCGCACCCTATCGCAGGCGGCGGCGTATAAATCAGGGTCATCGAGCAGGGTATGATGCCCGGAGAAGATGGCCGCGATGTCGGCGGAAAACTTCGCCTCCGCCAGGGTCGTCAGCGCGCTAAGCTCTTCCAGCGTCCGATCGATGGCCCGTTTTAGCCGCAGCTGCTGCTGACCGATGGCGACGCCTTTTTCCCGTGAGACCTTCTCCTGCGGCTGGGAATAGAGTACGACCTTACCCTGTACGCGATTGGCGCAGGCGGGCTGAGTCGCAGACGCCGCCTCGGTTTGCTCGCCGAAATTCTCCGCCGCCAGCGCCTGGAACGCTGCCAGCGCGGCATCGGCATCCGGCCCGCGAGCAAGCAGCCTTAAGGTATCGTTACGGCGCACCTGAAGCAGGGCGATTTGGTTGAGGCTGTCGGGCGTGACGCACTTACCTCCTTTCTCCAGCACCAGGTCGGCGTTGAATCCCGCCAGCGCGGCGACCAGCTTTGACGCCGGGCGAACATGCAGGCCGTTGTGGTTTTGAATCACCACGGAAACCGAGCGCGCATCGCGGTCGTCGATCGGCGCGGCGGTCAACGCCGCGTGTTGCGGTTGCGATGGCAATCCCAGCTGTACGCGTTTTGCCTCCAGCGCGTTCATGGCATCTTCGATGACCTTGTCGATGCCGGCCCCGGCGGCGGCGCTCACCGTCGCCGCCAGCGTTCCTTCCACCAGCGGCGCCGCGCACAGGCGAACCTTCGCCGCAATGGCCGGATCGAGGAGATCCAGCGCGGTTTCGGCGCTCAGCAGGGCGCTGCCAATATCCATCATCACCAGGATATGATCGGCGTCGGCTACGGACTCGATGGCTTCCATAACCTTAATGGGATCGGTGCCGATCGGGCTGGTGGGATCGTCAATTCCGGCGGCGATCGCCAGCTTACAGCCATCGTTCATTAACATCTGCCGGGCCAGTTCTCCGACACCTTCGCCCAGACGAGCGCTATGCGAAACAATCACCAGGTTTACCATCGCGTTTTCCTTACTCTTTGGCCGCTGCGGCCAGCATCTGAACCATCAACATTACCGAGGTCGCGCCCGGATCCTGGTGCCCGATGCTGCGTTCGCCCAGGTAGCTGGCCCGCCCTTTGCGAGCCTGCATGGCGATGGTGGCCTGGACGGCGGCTTGCGCCTGTTCGCAGGCAGCATCAAGAGCGCTTTGGATCGACAGGTGCTGTTCGCTGGACTGGCGCAGCGATTCCACTACCGGCAGCCAGACGTCGCACATGGTTTTATCGCCCGGCTCGGCTTTGCCGCGATTCACCACGCCTTCCGCGCCTTCGCGGATGGCTTGATAAAGCTCGTCCAGGGTCAGACTCTGATGGGCCTGGGTCACCTGAGCGGCGCGGATAAAGAAGGTGCCGAACAGCGGGCCGCTGGCCCCACCGACGTTGGACAGCAGCGTCATACCGGTATTTTTAAGAATGAAACCAATGTCTTTATCGGCAATCGAAGGCAGCTTTTCCACCACCTTGCTAAAACCACGATGCATATTCAGGCCGTGGTCGGCATCGCCGATCTCCCGGTCCAGACCGGTCAAAAAATCGCTCTCTTTGGTGAAGATATCGCCGCAGCGATAGAGCCAGTCTACGATTTGCGTTCTGCTTAATGACATGTCGTGCTCCTTATTTTCCCCAGTTCAGCGCCGGGGTGTGAACCGGGGCGTCCCATAATGCCAGCGTCTCGTCATCGGCTTTTAACAGGGTGATGGAAAAACCGACCATATCCAGAGAGGTACAGTAGCTGCCGATAAGATTGCGCTCGATCGCGATGCCGGTTTCCTCGCAGCGCTGCGTCAGACGGTTATAGACGCCGTAGAGTTCGGACAGCGGCGTGGCGCCGAGGTTGTTGACCAGCGCGATAACCCGATCGCCTTTTTGCAGCGCCTGCTTGGTCTGCGTTACCTCCTGCCACGCGCCTTTCACGTTGTCCCAGTGGCGCAGCGTGCGGCTATAGGCGCCGTTTTCCAGCAGAGTATCGAACATTTCGTCAACGGTGCGATCGAGGGAGGTGAAGCGGCGGCGGTCGATGCCCGGTTCGCCGTGAATGCCGACGCCGAACTCCATCTCATCGTCCTGCAGTTCGAATGAGGGCTGGCCGGCGGCCGGAACGGTGCAGGCGCCCAGCGCGATGCCGATAGAGTGGCCGAGGTTGTTAAGCTTGCGCCCCAGTTCAGCGCATGCTGCCAGCGAGTCGCCGCGCTCGGCGGCCGCGCCCACCAGTTTTTCAATCAGCACGGTATTGGCCACGCCGCGCCGTCCGGCGGTATAGAGGCTGTCTTTTACCGCCACATCGTCATCGACTACCACGGTGGTGACCTTGATGCCGCTTTCGTGCAGCAGCTCGGTGGCGGTTTCAAAGTTAAGAATATCGCCAGTGTAGTTTTTAATAATCAGCAGCACGCCTTCGCCGCCGTCGATGTTCATGGCGCACTCAAACATTTTATCCGGCGTCGGGGAGGTGAAAATTTCCCCCGGACAGGCCCCGGAAAGCATGCCCTGGCCAATATATCCGCAGTGCATCGGCTCATGACCGCTGCCGCCGCCGGAAAGCAGCGCTACTTTCCCGGCCACCGGTGCATCGGCGCGGGTGACGTAGACCGGATCATGATGCAGCGTCAGTTCAGGGTGCGCTTTTGCCAGGCCCGCCAGTTGTTCACTCAGGACATCTTCGACACGGTTAATCAGTTTTTTCATTGTTTATTCTCCATCGGAGTTTCGATGCGGCCTCTCTGCTGACGGAAGCGGTCATCGTGTAGGGGCATCGCCTGTCGATATGCGATATCGGGCGATGTATTGATTCTGGCTGAGTTAACGGGAAAAAAAATCGCCATAAAATGAGTTTCATTACGAAACGCGCACGGTAAATTTTGTTCCGTTATGAAACGCTTTTGCCGGAAGAAATCGAAAAATGCGAGCCAGGGCGACTATTTCATCTCACTTCACATACTTGCCAGACGCGGGGGGGAAAAAATTTTACCTCTCCAGGCGCCAGTAGCGGCGAAAAACGCCGTACTTCATCCACTTTTTCCGCTTGTTTTGCGCTGAACGAGCGGATCGAGATCGCAATCCCGTCGTTTCATATGAATTCATGTTTCAATATGAAACGATAAAATGTGCACCCTGTTTCATATCGGGACAAAAAGGGGAAACATTTTTTTGCCTGCGGCTCGCCCTACAGTGATGACATCGCTCAGGTAGCGCTTTTGTTCCCGCTTTTAATACCAGGCCGGACGAGGAAATACCGGGGCACATCGTGTCAAAACATGCACTTATTTGAGGGTGAACGGAATGCTAAAAGTTATTCAATCTCCAGCCAAATATCTCCAGGGACCGGATGCATCCACGTTGTTTGGCGAATACGCTAAAAACCTGGCGGACAGCTTTTTCGTGATTGCCGATGACTTCGTGATGAAGCTGGCGGGTGAGAAAGTGTTGAACGGTTTGCATAGCCACAATATCAGCTGCCATGCGGAGCGCTTCAACGGCGAGTGCAGCCACGTTGAGATCAATCGCCTGATCGCCATTCTGAAGCAGCACGGCTGCCGCGGCGTGGTGGGCATCGGCGGCGGCAAGACGCTCGATACGGCGAAAGCGATAGGCTATTACCAGAAGCTGCCGGTGGTGGTGATCCCGACGATTGCCTCCACCGATGCGCCAACCAGCGCGTTGTCGGTTATTTATACCGAAGCCGGTGAATTTGAAGAGTATCTTATTTACCCGAAAAATCCGGACATGGTGGTGATGGATACGGCGATTATCGCTAAAGCCCCGGTACGCCTGCTGGTGGCCGGGATGGGCGATGCGCTTTCAACCTGGTTTGAAGCCAGGGCCTGCTATGACGCCAGAGCCACCAGCATGGCTGGCGGCCAGTCGACGGCGGCGGCGCTGAGCCTGGCGCGCCTGTGCTATGATACGCTGCTGGCGGAAGGCGAAAAGGCCCGCCTTGCCGCTCAGGCCGGAGTGGTGACCGATGCGCTCGAACGCATCGTTGAAGCGAATACCTACCTTAGCGGAATCGGCTTTGAAAGCAGCGGCCTGGCCGCCGCGCACGCCATTCACAATGGTTTCACCATCCTCGAAGAGTGCCACCACCTGTACCATGGCGAGAAAGTCGCGTTTGGTACCCTGGCGCAGCTGGTGCTGCAAAATAGCCCGATGGAAGAGATCGAAACGGTGCTGAACTTCTGCCATACCGTCGGCCTGCCGGTCACGCTGGCGCAAATGGGCGTTAAAGAGAGCATCGACGAGAAAATTCAGGCGGTAGCAAAAGCGACCTGTGCGGAAGGCGAAACCATCCATAACATGCCGTTCCCGGTCAGCGCGCAGAGCGTGCATGCGGCGATTCTGACCGCCGACCTGCTTGGACAGCAGTGGCTGGCGCGTTAATTTAGCGTCGTCCTGTCCCGCCTCGTTAATGAGAAGGGGCGTTTTATCCCCCTCTGGCGGTTACCGCCGGAGGGGTTGTCGTTTAAGTAACAGCGGAAATGGATATGACTGCGCAGACTCAGAGCTTTCCCCTGGCGATAACCCAGTCGTGGCATCGCTGCAGTAAGTTTATGCAGCGGGAAACCTGGCAGACGCCGCATCAGGCGCAGGGGCTGACCTTCGAATCGATTTGTCGGCGTAAGACCGCGCTGCTGACGATTGGCCAGGCGGCGCTGGAAGATGCCTGGGAGTATATGGATAACCGCCCCTGCGCATTGTTTATCCTTGATGAGTCCGCCTGTATTCTCAGCCGCTGCGGCGATCCGCAGACCCTTGACCAGCTGGCGGCGCTGGGGTTTCGTGACGGTAGCTACTGCGCGGAAAGCATCATCGGCAGCTGCGCGCTCTCGCTGGCCTCCATGCTCGGGCAGCCGGTCAAAACGACGGGCGAGCAGCATTTTAAACATGCGCTGCACGGATGGTCGTTTAGCTCTACGCCGGTGTTTGATAACCATGGGCGCCTGTTCGGTTCCATTTCTTTGTGCTGCCTGACGGAAGAACAGGCTTCGCCGGACCTCTCCCTGACCCTGGCTATCGCCAGGGAAGTGGGCAACTCGCTGCTCACCGATAGCCTGCTGGCCGAGTCGAATCGCCACCTTAACCAGATGTACGGTCTGCTGGAGAGCATGGATGACGGGGTGATGGCGTGGAACGAGCAGGGCATTTTGCAGTTTCTGAACGTGCAGGCCGCGACGCTGCTGCACCTCGATGCCCAGGCCAGCCAGGGGAAAAACATCAATGAACTGGTGACGCTGCCGGCTCTGTTGCGCCGGGCGATCAAGCACGCGCGCGGGCTGAACCATGTGGAAGTCACCTTCGAGAGCCAGCATCAGTTCGTTGATGCCGTCATCACGCTCAAGCCGATCGTCGAAGAGCAGGGCAACAGTTTCATCTTGCTGCTGCATCCGGTCGAGCAGATGCGTCAGCTGATGACCAGCCAGCTTGGCAAAGTGAGCCATACCTTTGAGCAGATGTCGGCTGACGATCCTGAAACCCGGCGGTTAATTCACTTTGGCCGTCAGGCGGCGCGCGGCGCTTTTCCAGTGCTCCTGTGCGGTGAGGAAGGGGTGGGTAAAGAGCTGCTCAGCCAGGCGATTCACAACGAGAGCGAGCGGGGTGGCGGACCGTATATCGCGGTTAACTGCCAGCTGTATGCCGACAGCGTCCTTGGGCAGGATTTTATGGGCAGCGCGCCGACGGACGAGGAAAACGGGCGTCTTAGCCGTCTCGAGCTGGCCAACGGCGGGACGCTGTTTCTGGAAAAAATCGAATATCTGGCGCCGGAGCTGCAGTCCGCGCTGTTGCAGGTGATCAAGCAAGGGGTATTAACCCGTCTGGATGCCCGGCGTTTGATTCCGGTGGACGTTAAAGTCATCGCCACCACTACCGTCGATCTTGCCAACCTGGTGGAACAAAACCGCTTTAGCCGCCAGCTTTACTACGCGCTGCACTCTTTTGAAATCGTTATTCCGCCGCTGCGGGCGCGGCGTAACAGTATTCCTTCGCTGGTCCACAATCGTCTTAAGAGTCTGGAGAAGCGTTTTTCCTCGCGGTTGAAGATGGATGACGATGCGCTGGCGCAGCTGGTGGCCTACTCCTGGCCGGGTAATGATTTTGAGCTGAACAGCGTGATTGAAAATATCGCCATTAGCAGCGAGAACGGCCATATCCGTTTGAGTAATCTGCCGGAATATCTCTTTGCCGAGCGGCCAGGCGCCGACGCGGGTTCCTCGCTGCTGCCCGCCAGCCTGACCTTCAGCGCCATTGAAAAAGAGGCCATCATCCATGCCGCCCGCGTGACCAGCGGGCGGGTACAAGAGATGGCGCAGCTGCTGAATATTGGCCGCACCACGCTGTGGCGAAAAATGAAACAGTACGATATCGATGCCGGCCAGTTTAAGCATAAAAATCAGGAGTAACCGGGCACCCAGCCTGACGCCGCGATGGTACTTGTTCGCGGCGTTAGCGATCGCTCTATCAGAAAGCCTGGCGGAAGATAGCGACAATCTCTTTCTCGTTACCCTTGCGCGGATTTGAGAAGGCGTTGCCGTCTTTCAAGGCCATCTCCGCCATATAGGGGAAGTCAGCCTCTTTAACTCCCAGCTCGCTCAGATGCTGCGGAATGCCGATATCGGAAGAGAGGCGGGTGATGGCGCAAATGGCCGACTCGGCGGCGTCCATGGTTGAAAGTCCGTGGATGTTTTCTCCCATAAATTCGGCGATGTCGGCAAACTTTTCCGGATTGGCGATCAGGTTGTAGCGCGCAACGTGCGGCAACAGAACCGCGTTCGCCACGCCGTGCGGCATATCGTACAGGCCGCCAAGCTGATGGGCCATGGCGTGAACGTAACCGAGGTTGGCGTTATTGAAAGCCATTCCCGCCAGCAGGGAAGCGTAGGCCATGTTTTCGCGGGCTTGCAGGTTGCTGCCCAGCGCGACGGCCTGGCGCAAGTTCCGGGCGATCAGGCGGATGGCCTGGATCGCGGCGGCATCGGTGACCGGGTTGGCATCTTTGGAAATATAGGCCTCCACGGCGTGGGTTAACGCATCCATGCCGGTTGCGGCGGTCAGCGGCGCCGGTTTGCCAAGCATGAGCAGCGGGTCATTGATGGAGACCGAGGGCAGGTTACGCCAGCTGACGATAACGAACTTCACTTTTGTTTGGGTGTTGGTCAGTACGCAGTGGCGGGTCACTTCGCTGGCGGTACCGGCGGTGGTATTCACCGCGACGATCGGCGGCAGTGGGTTAGTCAGGGTTTCTATGCCGGCATAGCGGTAAAGATCCCCTTCGTGGGTAGCCGCGATACCAATCCCTTTACCGCAGTCATGAGGGCTACCGCCGCCGACGGTGACGATAATATCGCACTGTTCTTGACGAAAGACCGCCAGGCCATCGCGCACGTTGGTGTCTTTTGGATTTGGCTCGACGCCATCAAAAACCACCACCTCAATACCGGCTTCCTGCAGATAGCCGAGAGTTTTATCCACCGCGCCGTCTTTGATGGCCCGCAGACCTTTATCGGTGACCAGCAGCGCTTTTTTACCGCCCAGCAGCTTACAGCGTTCGCCGACGACAGAAACAGCATTGGGACCAAAAAAGTTCACGTTTGGCACCAGATAATCAAACATACGATAGCTCATAATATATCTTCCTGGTTGGATTTATTATTTAGAGAAACCCTTCAGAGCCGTTTCGGCTAATAACATGTCCTGTTCGACGGTACCGCCGCTCACGCCAACGGCGCCGATGACTTCCTCGTTAAAAATAACTGGCAGGCCGCCGCCAAAAGGAATGATTCGCTGCTGGTTGGTGAGTTGTAATCCATATAGCGGTGCGCCCGGTTGGACTAACGCTGTAATTTGATGAGTGCCTTTTTGCAGGCCGCATGCCGTATAGGCTTTATTGAGCGCAATATCGCAGCTGGTTATAAATGCCTCATCCATACGCTGCATCAGGAGCATATTTCCGCCGCGGTCAACAACGGCAAAGACCACCGGCACGTTCATTTCAAGGGCTTTCGCCTCAACGGCAGTAGCCATTTCTTTCGCAGCCGCCAGCGTAATAGTGGCGATGTGTTTGATCTTATCCATAATCTCTCCTGTTAATATCCAGGGCTGGAACGCGATAATTATCGCAGGCACATATTTCAACTGCTGTTTGCGGGCTTATTCTCTCGCCGCAGGTTATTAAGTCAATAGCGAGAAAAATACTATCTAATTGAGTTTTTATTACCGCAGGCTGTTTTTTGATAACGATCGTTTAGCTGTATCACAGTTTGTTATTAATCTTCTTTTGCATGTTTCATCATGGAACTTCTTTTTTTTATTCTGTGCCAGACTGGAACGAAATTAATTTGCTTAACTTACGGCTTTACATCTCTTTTTGCTGATTAACGGCGAGAAGAAGGTGAGTTTATCGGTAAGCCGTCGCGCTGGGTGAAGTTTTTCTGCCTTTTTACTCATCGGGCATCGCACCGTGATGCGAGCGCGCGGCGTGGAGGGGAGCAAAACGCCGCATTAGTCGAGCAGAAAAGCGCCACGCAAGCGTTTAGCTGGGGGCTGAATCAAAGAAAGGCAACGATCTCTTTGATATCCCGACGGAGTTGGGTCCATATTATAAACATGTTCATTACGTGGTTAATTTTAAGGATAAGAGCATGCCAACAGCAATCGATAAAGCCCTGGATTTTATTGGTGGTATGAACACATCGTTACCGGTGCCGAATACTATGGATGAAAGTACCGCTAAGGGGATCCTGAAGTATTTGCATGAACTAGGCGTACCGGCCAGCGCTGCGCAGGTCACGGCCCGTGGTGAGAAGGAGGGGTGGAGTGCCGGGTTCACGCAAAAAGTAGCCGGATGGGCGGACAAAATTGCCTCTGGCAACCGCATTATTATCAAAAACCCAGAATACTTTACTGCTTATATGCGCGAACAGCTGCAGGCGCTGGCGTAAGCCGCCTGTCGCCATATTCACCATAAGACGTGGCGCTATACAGGAGCCGCAAAATGCAAAAAGGGCTGACGATTTCTCGCCAGCCCTTGCTGTATCTGGTGGCCCCTGCTGGACTTGAACTAGCGACCAGGTGATTAAGGACCATAACCTGACATAGTTCTCATTGTACGCTATTTTTTATTTTTTTTATTTATAATCAAATGGTTAATTTGATTTTTTGTTTCTGTCTGCTTGTCTCATTTCTCTACTGTCTTTCCTTACCTGAAGCAAAAATGGGCATTGCCTCAGGGGACGTTTATCCTCTGAAAGGTAACCTCATGGCCGCCAGGCATATAAGACGTTACTGGTCACAGTTGATGTATTGAAAGACAAGCGTGAGTATCTGATCCCACTGACTGAAAAGCGCAGGGTATTTGAGTTCCGGGAGGAGTGGAGCAATAACTTTCAGCGGCAGCAGGAAAACAACGTTGTGAACTCGTTCGGAAGGAGATAAGGGCTTGTCAAAATATGAGCTAAATTCAGCAGAAGAGCGTTATCAGCCTGGGTCTGGAGATTTAGTACTGGCTAATAAGCTGGGTATTACTGATGACGAAGAAATGGAGACGCTGGAATCAGGCCTGTTATTGATGCTTTATGAACGGTTGTTTATCGAAGGTCAGCCTCCTTCTGTGCTGGCATTTGAGCACGTCAGTGGATGGCATCGCCAGTGGCTGGGGAATGTGTATGACTGGGCCGGGAAATTACGTCATGCTAACCTGGCTAAAGATGGTTTTCAGTTTGCTGCTGCCGACAGAATTCCACTGCTTCTCGATAGTTTTGATAAGCAATTTCTTTCCCGGTCTGCTGAGTTGAAATTCCTGGTTCGTCCGGAACTGGTTCGTTATCTGGCTGAATGCCACGTGGAGTTTATTTTGATCCATCCATTCAGAGAAGGTAACGGGCGTCTTTCACGACTGCTTTGTGATGTACTGTCGGTTGTGGCGGGTAAGGGCTTACTGGATTACAGTCTATGGGATGAGCACAAGGCCTTTTATTTCAGAGCAATACAGGCAGGCATATCAGGAAACTATAGCCCTATGATGCAACTGATGAACGATATCTTACCAGATTAACGGGCAAGACCAACGGCTTTCGCCTGCGCCTGATTTTTTTTGAGCTGCTGCTCAATTTTTTGTACAGATGCACCGGTTTCGATTGCGGTTGAACTGGCTACGGAACGGTAAATCTGGGCTTTAGTGACAGGCGTTTTTTTCATAATGTCGCGTCTACGGGAGTTGTTGTGGAAATTTTAGAGTGTAACGAGATTGCTTGCAAGCTATAGCCCGATTTCCATTTTAGGTTATATAAATCAATGCATAACGTACGTATAGCGCAAGTGGCGAAGCATCATACCGGACGACCAATGGAATGATATTAATGCAGCTAAATTTTTACTCTCTGCCTATGGCTGTATTGTGAATATTGCGGGCAGCATTCCTGATTTATACCACTATCCGAGAATGCTGGCAGCAAGATGCAGAAAACAGGGAGCAATTCCTTGCATTACCGAAATGACAGCCAAAGAAAAAGGGCTGACGATTTCTCGCCAGCCCTTGCTGTATCTGGTGGCCCCTGCTGGACTTGAACCAGCGACCAAGCGATTATGAGTCGCCTGCTCTAACCACTGAGCTAAGGGGCCGTGGCGAAGGATTATAAAGTAACTGTTGCCCGCAATCCAGCCTAAAACGCACGCCTGCTGTTTTTATAAACAACGCATTTTCAATCCTTTATAATTACCTTTTAGGTATTGAGCTGGGGAAAACATGATCAACGATATTCTGGCGCCGGACCTGCGGGTGGTCTTTTGCGGTATCAATCCGGGGAAGTCTTCCGCCCATACCGGTTTTCATTTCGCCCATCCGGGAAATCGCTTCTGGAAGGTGATTCATCAGGCCGGGTTTACCGACCGTCTTCTGAAACCCGAAGAGGAGCTGCAGCTGCTGGATACCCGCTGCGGGATTACCATGCTAGTCGAGCGCCCGACGGTACAGGCCAGCGAGGTCGCGCTGCTGGAGCTCCGCGATGGCGGAAGAGAGCTGGTGAGGAAAATGGAAGAGTATCAGCCGCGCGCGCTGGCGATCCTCGGTAAACAGGCTTTCGAGAAAGCGTTTCAGGTACGCGGCGTAAAATGGGGCAAACAGCAGGTGACCATAGGCGCGACGGAAGTATGGGTGTTGCCAAATCCCAGCGGGCTCAACCGGGCGACGCTGGATAAGCTGGTGGAGGCCTACCGGGAGCTTGACGAGGCGCTGGCAACGCGAGGGCTTTAATTCGCCCCGGGCGGTTCCAGGCGGGTAAATTCGCCGATAGGACGGCGAATTCTATTATTTTCGCCATAGTCGTCAACGTAGCCTGCGCGAAGGATCATTTGCGGCGGCTGGCTTAAGCCTAAGGTTTCCGCCAGCTGTTTACGGAACGCTTTATCCTCCAGCATCTGGCTCACCGGCTGAACAGAGATGCCGTAGCGGACGGCATCCAGCCAGAAGGCCTGCAGATTCATACCGCTGCGCATCATCAGCGGAAAGGTTTCCTCTCCGCCGATGATAAAAAATCCGGCGCTTTGCGCTACGCTGCTGGCTGTTTTACTGATGCTTTCCGCGGCGAAGGCTTCTCCCTGGGCTTTTTGCCGATCGAAAAATGAGTAATAGAGCAGTTTTTTTATCCCGGTGATGCCTAACTGTTCTGCGGGCAGGCCGTCTTTCAACCGGCGGGCCTCTTCGTTGGAAAAGCGCAGCCAGTGAGCGAACTCCGCTCTTTTGGCCGCATCGAGCGCCTGAGCCTTTGCTGCCTGGATGGCAAAACTCTCAAGCTTATTAAACCCGGCGCTGCCGCGTGGATAATAATTTAAATACGGCTGGTGCTGTTTGAGCAGGGCAGCGAGATCGCGGGGCGCAAGGGCAATATCCTGAAACGGACGTTTGTCGGTGTGCCGGCGCTCAATTAACTTCAGCACGGCGGGCTGTTTGAGAGAAGAGGCGCGGTGGAGGGGGCTTAACGTCATGCGGGCAACATCATCATTGCGCGCCATCGCCGGTAAAATGTCTATTTCCGCCAGCATGCCAAATGCGGCGGCTGCCTGGCGGAAGTTCTCCAGGAACGCACCCAGAGAAATACTGGCTTCTCGCCCCGCCGGGTCGATATGCGGGAGGGCTTTACTGCGGTCGAACGCCAGGGTGAATCGCCGTGCGTCCGGGTTATAGCGAATCTGCCAGGGCTGAGTATTATGCGCATTTGGCGCCAGCGAGGCGTAATACACTATATGGCGTTGTTCGGTTGGCAGCGCAAATGGTAGTGAAAGATCTTTGGTCAGGCGCAGGGGCTTCGCTTTATGATAGGCACAGGCGCAAACCACTATCATACCTATTAGTAAGGACAGAAATATTTACTTTATCATCGACTCTCGCCTTTTTCTATCATTAATAATAAAGCGTCAAAAGCGAAGTTAAGAAAGGATTTTCGGTCCTTCTCAAGAAGCCGCAAAATATAGGCTTCTTTGCTTGCTGATTTTTCTACCAGCCCGGTCAGGCAGAGCCAGAACAGCATCATGACGTCTGCCATTGGAGCATTTAACTGAAGCTCTTTGTTTGCTGCCGCGCGGGAAATTTCTCCGGCGATAATATGATTAATCTCCTCGCCGAGCATATAGATATTAGTCAGTACTTTATTATTTTTCATCTCTTTTTCTGAGCAACCTATTTTCCCGGTAATGCCGGGGAAATAGACGATGCCGGAGTCGTGGATAGCAACCAACGACTGGCAAAGCTCATGATAAAACTCGCGGAAGGGGGCCTGCCGGCTGACTATTTTAACCACCTCCTGGTGAAAGCGCTCCATTCCATCGAGAATAAGGTGATCGACAATATCCTGTTTACTGTCAAAGTAGGTATAAAGCGTGGTTTTACTGAATCCGGCTTCGTGCGCAATCTCATCCATGGTCGTTCCTTCTATACCATGGTTAAGAAATAACGTATTAGCGGTGGCCAGAATAACCGTTCTATTAAAATCAGCCAGCTGAATCTTTCGTTTGCTATTCATTGAATATCCCTATTATTTAGATTCGCGTTGTCCATTAAGTGCGATTTATGAACTAATAGTACAAATATAAAACTATGAGTCCAGTTGTTTGGCTTTATGGTATTAAATAATAAGAATATGACCCGAATATATATTGATAATTTCTGGATGCAGGTATTAATATTTATTAAAGGAATGATTTGCGATTAGCCATAAAAAAAGCCAGTCAGTTGACTGGCTTTTTTGCGCTAAGCGGCGATGATTAATCGTCGAGGAAGCTACGCAGCACTTCAGAACGGCTCGGATGGCGCAGTTTACGCAGCGCCTTCGCTTCGATCTGACGGATACGTTCGCGGGTTACGTCGAACTGTTTACCCACTTCTTCCAGCGTGTGATCGGTATTCATGTCAATACCAAAGCGCATACGCAGGACTTTTGCTTCACGGGCGGTCAGGCCAGCCAGAACGTCATGGGTGGCGGCGCGCAGGCTCTCAGTGGTGGCAGAGTCCAGCGGCAGCTCGAGGGTGTTATCCTCGATGAAATCTCCCAGATGCGAATCTTCATCGTCGCCAATCGGCGTTTCCATGGAGATCGGCTCTTTGGCGATTTTCAGCACCTTACGGATTTTATCTTCCGGCATCAGCATACGCTCGGCCAGCTCTTCCGGCGTCGGTTCGCGGCCCATCTCCTGCAGCATCTGGCGGGAAATACGGTTGAGCTTGTTGATAGTCTCAATCATATGCACCGGAATACGGATGGTGCGCGCCTGGTCTGCGATAGAGCGGGTGATCGCCTGACGGATCCACCAGGTTGCGTAGGTGGAGAACTTGTAGCCGCGGCGGTATTCAAACTTATCTACCGCTTTCATCAGACCGATGTTACCTTCCTGGATCAGATCGAGGAACTGCAGACCGCGGTTGGTGTATTTCTTGGCGATCGAGATAACCAGACGCAGGTTCGCTTCAACCATCTCTTTCTTCGCGCGGCGCGCTTTCGCTTCACCGATGGACATGCGACGGTTGATATCTTTTACCTGCTCAATGGTCAGGCCGGTCTCTTGCTCAATCTGCTGCAGTTTCATCAGGCCGCGCTGAACGTCTTCTTTCACGTCAAGCAGCTTTTCTGACCACGGCTTATTCATCGCGATGGCCGCATTGAACCAGGTTTCGCTGGTTTCGTTGCCGGTAAACAGAGTGATGAAGTTTTTCTTCGGCATTTTGCACTGCTCAACGCACAGCTTCATGATGATACGTTCTTGAGTACGAACGCGATCCATCATGATGCGCATGCTGTTAACCAGGTAATCGAACTGCTTCGGCACCAGGCGGAACTGTTTGAACACTTCAGACAGCTTGAGAATCTCTTCCTGCGCTGCGGCGTGGCTACGACCTTTCGCTTTGATGGTATCGCGGGTCAGTTCGTACTGCGTGCGCAGCTCGGCGAATTTCTCGCGCGCCAGCTCAGGATCGATGCTGTTGTCATCATCGCTGCTGTCGTCGTCTTCTTCTTCATCTTCGTCTTCGTCGTCATCCATCTCTTCCTGAGAGAGTTCAGAACCGACGTGCGTCGCCGTTGGCGCCATGTCTTCTTCGGCGTTCGGGTCAACAAAACCGGTGATCAGATCGGACAGACGCGCCTCTTCCGCCTCAACGCGATCGTACTGCTCCAGCAGATAGGTGATGGCTTCCGGGTATTCAGCAACCGAGCACTGCACCTGGTTAATACCGTCTTCGATACGTTTAGCGATGTCGATTTCGCCTTCGCGCGTCAGCAGTTCGACGGTACCCATTTCACGCATGTACATGCGCACCGGGTCGGTAGTGCGTCCGATTTCAGACTCAACGCTGGAGAGAACCTGCGCCGCAGCTTCTTCCGCATCTTCGTCAGTATTGTTGTTAGTTTCAGCAAGCAAAAGATCATCGGCATCCGGTGCTTCTTCCATCACCTGAATGCCCATGTCGTTGATCATTTGGATGATGTCTTCGATCTGATCGGAGTCGACGATATCTTCCGGCAGATGGTCATTGACCTCGGCATAGGTCAGATAGCCTTGCTCCTTACCACGTTGGACAAGAAGCTTCAGCTGTGACTGCGGGTTTTGCTCCATAAGACGGTATCCACACTTAATTCGTTTGATTGGTGTAAGCAGATGAACTGCCAACATTTAAAGCGAGGGCGTACTTATATTTTTGCCGCTGCGCCTCGCGCGGCTGTCGGGGTCTTCCCGAACGATATTCGGCACTTAAGCCGTTAAATTCATTTTTTTTCCAGGGCTTGTCTGATTTCCCAGAACTCCCGGCGTTCTTCACTGCTTAAACCGTGAGTGCGGTCGCGAGCTATCAACTCTTCTTGCCGCTGTTCAAGCATTGCATCAAAAATTCGGTTTAGCGTGTCGGTGAACATTTTTTCAACATTCTCATCCCTTATATCGTTCCAGGCTGAGAGTTTTTCAAGTGTTGAGTATTCACTAGTCCCGCGATAGTTCTCTAATAGCTGCCCCGTGGTCAGGCCCGGCTGCGCAACACAGAGGTTCACCAGCTCGGAGAAGAGGCTGAGTCCCGGTAATTTGCTCTGCGCCAGCCCCTGCAAAGGGGGCACCAGCGGCGCCAGATTGGGATTCTGCACCAGCAGTCCTATAAGTATACGCATAGGCGTCTGTTTTATCTGCTGAGCCGGGCGTACGACGCCACTTTCTGCCTGTTTCGGCATTAAACGATCAAGCTGGGTATCATCAAAAATGCCCAGCTTCAGGCCCAGCATCTGGCGCAGCTGAATACGATGCGCATCGCCAGGCACCTGGCTAATGAGCGGCAGCGCTAGTGCGGCCAGCTGCGTACTGCCATCCGGCGAACTCAGATCGACCTGCGGTAAGAGACTGTTAAATAAAAACATGGAGAGCGGCTGAGCCTGCTCCATCCGTGCTTCAAAAGCCTCTTTACCCTCTTTACGTACCAGCGTATCCGGATCTTCACCATCGGGCAGGAACATAAAGCGTAGCTGACGACCATCGGTCATGTACGGCATTGCCGTTTCCAGCGCACGCCATGCGGCATCTCGACCGGCGCGGTCGCCGTCGTAACAGCAAATTACGTTGTTCGTCGCACGGAATAATATATGCATGTGGTCGGCCGTGGTCGATGTACCCAGCGATGCAACGGCATAGTTAATACCGTACTGCGCCAGAGCGACGACATCCATATACCCTTCGACAACCAGCAACCGCGGTGGTTCTGCCTGGTGCTGCTGCGCTTCATAAAGGCCGTAAAGCTGGCGGCCCTTATGGAAAATATCGGTCTCCGGGGAGTTGAGGTATTTCGGCGTATCGTTACCCAGTACGCGACCACCAAATCCAATCACCCGGCCTCGTTTGTCGCGAATCGGAAACATCACGCGATTGCGGAAACGGTCGTAAGTTCTTCCCTGGTCATTGTTGACCAGCATTCCGGCATCGAGCAGCAGTTTCCTGTTGTCGACATTACCGCCGAAACGTTTTAATGCGTTATCCCAGCCTGGCGGCGCAAAACCAATAGCAAACTGCTGGACAACTTCGGCACTCAGGCCGCGTTGCTCCAGGTACTGGCGCGCAGGTTCGGCATTAGGTTGGTTGAAGGATTGCTGATAAAAGTCATTTAACCCTTCCATTAGCTGATAGAGATTTTGCCGCTGATGGCGCTCTATCTGACTCAGGCCCGTTCCGGCTTCATACGGCACTTCAAGATTATGCATAGCAGCCAGCTCTTCGACGGTTTCCACGAACTCGAGCTTGTCGTAGTTCATCAGGAAGTCGATAGCGTTGCCGTGCGCACCGCAGCCAAAGCAGTGGTAAAACTGTTTTTCACCGTTGACGGTGAAAGAGGGGGTTTTTTCGTTATGGAACGGACAGCACGCGTGATAATTCTTGCCCTGCTTTTTCAGCTTCACCCGCGCGTCGATCAGATCGACGATATCGGTGCGCGCCAGCAGGTCATTGATAAATACTCGTGGAATTCGTCCAGCCATATGCCCCGTTTTATACACTTCCCCTTCAAACTGCCTCTGCGCTGGCTTCGCTCGTTCACCCCTGTCGCTTACTTCAGTAAGCTCCGGGGACTTACTCCCTAGCCGCCTTGATGCATCTTGAATGATTGGGTGTATATGCTAATGCATAAACGAAAATAAGCCGCGCATTCCTTTCGGAAGCACGGCCTTACAACTACAACTCGGTCTGAATTGAGAGCCTGGCTCCCAACAGATTAGTACAGACGAGTGCGGCGTGCGTTTTCGCGAGCCAGTTTCTTCGCGTGACGTTTCACTGCGGAAGCTTTAGCGCGTTTACGTTCGGTAGTCGGTTTTTCATAGAACTCACGACGACGAACTTCCGCCAGAACACCTGCTTTTTCGCATGAACGTTTGAAGCGACGCAGCGCTACGTCGAACGGCTCGTTTTCACGTACTTTAATTACCGGCATGTAACTCTCACCTTTGATAAATTCGGTTTGCCGCTGGCATCAACGCCAGCTTATTTCAAAATGGTGCGGAATTTTACTGCAATTGCTGCTGCTTTGTAAAGCACCGACGCGATTTTTGAAAGGGACTTTTATAAGGACAAGGAGTATACACGAAGTGAGCGCCAGGGGTGAGGAAAGTTTTACATCAACCCGCATTGGTCCTACACTGCGCGGTATTGAAACGAGGTAAAACTAGCCATGCGTGTACTGGGAATTGAAACATCCTGCGATGAAACCGGCATCGCCATTTATGACGACGAAAAAGGTCTGTTAGCCAACCAGCTGTATAGTCAGGTGAAATTGCATGCTGACTACGGCGGCGTGGTGCCTGAACTCGCCTCGCGCGACCACGTGCGTAAAACCGTCCCTCTGATTCAGGCGGCGCTCAAAGAGGCCGGGATGACGGCAAAAGATATTGATGCCGTTGCGTATACGGCGGGCCCAGGCCTGGTTGGCGCGCTGCTGGTCGGCGCGACGGTAGGCCGCTCGCTGGCCTTCGCCTGGAACGTGCCGGCGATCCCGGTACACCATATGGAAGGGCATCTGTTGGCGCCGATGCTGGAAGATAATCCGCCGCAGTATCCGTTTGTCGCGCTACTGGTTTCCGGCGGCCATACCCAGCTGATTAGCGTCACCGGTATTGGCCAGTATGAGCTGTTAGGTGAGTCGATTGACGACGCTGCAGGGGAAGCCTTCGATAAGACGGCTAAACTGCTCGGCCTGGATTACCCTGGCGGCCCGATGCTGTCGAAGATGGCCTCCCAGGGCACCGAAGGGCGTTTTGTCTTTCCGCGCCCGATGACCGACCGTCCCGGGCTGGATTTTAGCTTCTCAGGCCTGAAAACCTTTGCTGCCAACACCATCCGTAGCAACGGCGATGACGACCAGACGCGCGCCGATATCGCCCGCGCTTTCGAAGACGCGGTCGTGGATACGCTGATGATCAAGTGCCGCCGGGCGCTGGAGCAAACCGGTTTTAAACGGCTGGTGATGGCTGGCGGCGTCAGCGCTAACCGTACGCTGCGCGCGAAGCTGGCGGAAATGATGAAAAAGCGCGGCGGGGAAGTCTTCTATGCCCGTCCTGAATTCTGTACCGATAACGGTGCGATGATTGCCTATGCGGGTATGGTTCGTCTGCGTTCCGGGGCAAAAGCGGAGCTGGGCGTCACCGTTCGTCCGCGCTGGCCGCTGGCTGAACTTCCGGCGGCATAATTTCTGCTGTTTTACAGGCCGACGTCCTGTCGGCCTGCCTTCTCGACTTATTCCATACTCTTACACAGCGAGCAAATCGCCCCCTGATGTTTATGCGAATGCATCACGTCAGGACGTTCGTACTCTTCCCGGCAGCTCAGGCAGCGGTAAACGGTGATCGACGCATTACCCTGCGCATCGTAGCGCGGCTCGGCGATACCGTCATCGTGCTGTTTAATGTAATAGCGCCCGCGGGTGGCGATTCCCATGACCGGCGTCATCACGAACGCTACCGCCAGCGCGATCAGCGGCGAGAACGGCGCCAGGGTGTCGCCTAACAGGCCGAAGAAGGCGCTAATCGAAAGGCCTGCCGCGAGGGCAAAAGAGACTACGCCTACTGGGTTGACGTTGTAGATCATCCCGCGGCGATACTCCGGCTGCGCCGGCGCCAGCTTCAGCACGCCTTTATTGACGGTGATATCGGTGGCGACCACCACCACCCAGGCGATGGCAAAGTTAGAGTAGAAGCCGAGGATCCACGCCAGAGCGCTAAACATGTCGCCCTCCATCAGGGCGAGAGCAATCGTCAGGTTGACGATGACGAAAATAATTCTCCCCGGATAACGTTTGGTGGTGCGCGTCCAGGCGCTGGTCCACGCCAGCGAGCCGGAATAGGCGTTAGTGACGTTTATTTTTATCTGCGAGATAACCACCAGCACCACCGCGAGGGTGAGCGCCAGCCAGCCGGGGACCAGGTTATCGAAGACGCTGACGAACTGCTGTACCGGTTCGGTGTTGTGCACCGCCGGGAAGCGGGTCAGCAGATAGAACCCGAGAAAAGCGCCGATAATCTGTTTAATCGCACCTAACACGACCCAGCCCGGACCGGCGGAGAACACCGCCAGCCACCAGCTTTTGCTGTTTTCTGCGGTCTTCGGCGGCATAAAGCGCAGGTAGTCGATCTGCTCGCCAATCTGCATGATCAGCGACAGGCATACCCCCGCGCCGAGCATAATGGCGGTTAAATCTACCGTTGCGGCGTGGTTTTTACCGGCGAAGTTCATAAAACCATCCACCAGATCCGGGTCTTTGGTGATAAGCCAGGCCACCGGAACCACCATCAGGACCAGCCACAGCGGCGTCGTCCAGACCTGAAGGCGAGTCAGCGCCTTCATGCCGTAGACCACCAGCGGCAATACCATCAGGGTGGCGATGAGGTAGCCCATCCACAGCGGGATCCCTAAGCCCACCAGCAGCCCCTGCGCCATAATCGAGCCTTCGAGGGCGAAAAAGATAAAGGTAAATCCGGCAAAGATAATGCTGGTGATCACCGAGCCAAAGTAGCCGAAACCGGCGCTGCGGGTGATTAAGTCGAGGTCGATGTTATAGCGCGCGGCGGTAATCGCCAGCGGAATACCGGTAAGAAAAATAACCAGTGCCGCCAGCAGGATCGCGTAAATCGCATTGGTGGTACCCCAGGCCATGCCGATGCTGGCGCCGATAGAAAAGTCGGCCAGGTAGGCGATACCGCCTAATGCCGTCACCGCGACAACCCCTGGTCCCCAGCGGCGAAAGCTCAGCGGGGCATAGCGAAGCGTATAGTCTTCCAGCGTTTCTTTGGAGCCGGAGGCACTGGTTTGCGCAGGTAAATCAGTTTTTATATCCAGTGATGACATAGTCATTCCTTAATGGTTGGGCATGACTGGAATTAGCAAACCTTATGCCACATCGCAGGGCAGGCGCTATCAGGGCTTCATGAAGGGGATGGCTAAAGAGAGGGCAGGGTATGCACCATCCCGACATCTTTGCGTCGGGATGGTGCAGAGGTTACTTGCCAAGCATGCCTTTGTCTTCGATAAAGGCGATGATATTTTGCAGGCCGTCGCCGCTTTTCAGGTTGGTGAAGCTCCACGGACGTTCGCCGCGCATGCGCAGGGTATCGCGCTCCATCACTTCCAGAGACGCGCCCACGTACGGTGCAAGATCGGTTTTGTTGATCACCAGGAAGTCGGATTTGGTGATCCCCGGCCCGCCTTTGCGCGGGATCTTTTCTCCTTCCGCCACGTCGATGACGTAGATGGTGAGATCCGCCAGCTCCGGGCTAAAGGTCGCGCTCAGGTTATCGCCGCCGCTTTCCACAAAGATCAGATCGAGATTGCCGAATTTCTCGCTTAGCGCTTCCACTGCGGCCAGGTTCATCGATGCGTCTTCGCGAATGGCGGTATGCGGGCAGCCGCCGGTTTCGACGCCGACAATTCGCTCTGGCTCCAGGGCGCCGGCTTCGGTGAGAATGCGCTGATCTTCTTTGGTGTAGATATCGTTAGTCACCACCGCCAGCTGCCAGGTGTCGCGCATGGCTTTGCAGAGGGCTTCCAGCAGCGCGGTTTTTCCGGAGCCGACCGGGCCGCCGACGCCGACGCGCAGCGGTTGCTTAATCATGTTCATATCTTCTCCTAAGAACGGAATAGTCGGGAATACTGGGTTTCGTGTCGCGCGGAAGCGATAGCCGCAAGCGGCGTCGCCGAACCGATTGCGCAATCCGGGGCCGCAAGGGCGCTGTCCATGTCCGCCGCATAGCGGTCGCACAGGCGCAGAATCAACTGCTGGGCCGCCTGCTGGCCGAAGGGCACCAGCTTGACGCCCGCCATCACCGCGCTTTCAATCCAGCTATAGCCAAGGCTCAGGGCCAGGTCAGGAATGGCTATTTGCCAGCGTACGCCAAGCCACGCTATACCGGTTAACTGGCTTTGCTGACACAGCTTGCGCCACTCGGGCGGGCAGTCCGGCTGCCAGTCGGCCAGCAGCCGGGTGAAGGCTGCGCCGCGGTTGCGCTCTTCATCGCGCAGCTCGCGGGTTTCCCGGCAGGCGAGCAGATAAGCGGTCCAGCGCCGGGCACAGTCCAGATCGCCCGCTTCGCAGGCCCGGTAGAGCCGGGCAAACAGCGGCAGGTCGACGGTAAAAAAGCTCTGCTCCATCTGCCGCAGCTGCCAGCGCTCAAAGGCGGCGGTATCCGCTACCCAGCCCGCTTCCACCGCCCACTCCAGCCCCTGGGACCAGCTGTAGCCGCCAACCGGGAGGCTGCTGCTGGCAAGCTGCATCAGCCGCAGACGTTTTTCCGGCGTCGGCATTTAGTGGCTGTGCTCGTGATTGTGATGATGATGATGGCCGTGCGACTCGCTGGCGTAGGCGCCGGCTTCCGGTTCAAACGGCAGATGCGCGAAATCCACGGCCAGGCCAAACTGGCGCAGCATATCGTCCAGGACGTGGTCGTGATGGTAGCGCAGCTCGCCGGGCATAATCTGCAGCGGGACATGGCGATTGCCGAGGTGATAGCAGGCTTTCGCCAGCATAAAAGGATCCTCGCAGCGCACGACCGAAACGGCTTCATCGGCGGCAATCACTTCAATGAATTCGCTGCCGTTTTCGTTACTGAGAATATCGCCGCCGCGCAGCAGCAGACCGCGCGGCAGCAGCAGGCCCGCCTGACGGCCATCGTTGAGGGTGACTTTAATACGGCTTTTTACCCGCACGTCAATCGGCAGGGTAACGCTGGCCGTGGCCTGCGCCGGGGTCTCTACCCGCTGGGTCAAATAAAGCATTTGCGCTCCTTAAAACAGGAAATAACGTTGCGCCATGGGTAACACGTCCGCCGGTTCGCTGGTTATCAGTTCGCCGTCGATGCGCACCTCGTAGGTTTGTGAATCCACGGTAATATTGGGCAACAGGCCGTTGTGGTGCATATCGGCTTTTTGTACCGTGCGGCAGCCTTTAACCACCGCCGTCGCGCTGTGCAGGTTCAGCCGTTCAGCGACGCCGTTTTCCGCCGCCGCCTGCGACAGGAAGGTCAAACGGCAGCGGTGACGAGCGCTGCCCAGCGCGCCGAACATCGGGCGATAGTGCACCGGCTGCGGCGTCGGGATAGATGCGTTGATGTCGCCCATCGGCGCCATGGCGATCATGCCGCCTTTGACGATCGTCGCCGGTTTTACGCCGAAGAATGCCGGGGACCACAGCACCAGATCCGCCAGTTTCCCCACTTCAATCGAACCGACTTCATGGGCGATACCGTGGGTTAACGCCGGATTAATGGTGTATTTGGCGATATAGCGCTTCACGCGGAAGTTATCGTTATCGCCGCTCTCTTCCGCCAGCGGGCCGCGCTGAACTTTCATCCGGTGCGCCACCTGCCAGGTACGTAACACCACTTCGCCGACGCGACCCATGGCCTGCGAATCGGACGAGGTAAGGGAGAAGGCGCCCAGGTCGTGCAGGACGTCTTCCGCGGCGATGGTTTCCCGCCGAATGCGCGATTCGGCAAACGCCACGTCCTCGGCGATATCCGGGTCGAGATGATGGCAAACCATCAGCATGTCCAGATGCTCGTCAATGGTGTTGACGGTGTAGGGCAGCGTCGGATTAGTCGACGAGGGCAGAATATTAGGGTGTGCGCAGGCGGTAATAATATCTGGCGCATGGCCGCCGCCCGCGCCTTCGGTATGGAAAGTATGGATAGTGCGCCCGCCGATGGCCGCCAGGGTATCCTCAACGAATCCCGACTCGTTAAGGGTATCGCTGTGCAGCGCAACCTGAACGTCCATTTCGTCGGCTACGGTCAGCGCGCAGTTGATTGCCGCTGGCGTCGCGCCCCAGTCTTCGTGAATTTTCAGGCCGATAACCCCGGCCGCGACCTGCTCACGCAGCGCATCCGGATTCGAGCCATTGCCTTTACCCAGCAGGCCGACATTGACCGGCAGGCTGTCCGCAGCCTGCAGCATCCGCGAGATGTACCACGGACCCGGGGTGCAGGTCGTGGCGTGGGTACCCGCCGCCGGGCCGGTACCGCCGCCGATCATGGTGGTGACGCCGGAGACCAGCGCTTCTTCCGCCTGCTGCGGGCAGATCCAGTGAATATGCGTATCGACGCCGCCGGCGGTGACGATCTTGCCTTCTGCGGCAATAATTTCCGTGGCCGCGCCGATCGGGATCGTGACGTTGGGTTGAATATCCGGGTTGCCGGCTTTGCCGATGGCGAAGATCCTTCCATCTTTGACGCCGATATCGGCTTTAACGATCCCCCAGTAATCGACGATCAGGGCATTGGTCAGCACCAGATCCGCGCACCCGGCGGAAAGCATCTGCCCCTGTCCCATACCGTCGCGGATCACTTTACCGCCGCCGAATTTGACCTCTTCGCCGTAGGTGGTCAAATCATCTTCAACCTCGATCCACAGCTCGGTGTCCGCCAGGCGAACTTTATCGCCGGTGGTGGGGCCGAACATGTCGGCATAGGCCTGACGTGAAATCTCACTCATCATTTGCCTCCAGCTCACCCATTATTTCGCCGCGAAAACCGTGCACGACGCGGGCTCCGGCCAGCGCTACCAGCTCCACCTCGCGCTTTTGGCCCGGCTCGAAGCGCACTGCGGTTCCGGCCGCGATATTGAGACGGTAGCCCGTTGCCTGCTGGCGATCGAACTTCAGCGCCGGGTTGACCTCGGCGAAGTGATAATGGGAGCCGACCTGAATCGGCCGGTCACCGTGATTTTCAACGATAATGCAGCAGGTAGCCCGGCCGACGTTAAGCGCTATCTGGCCCGGTTTAACCTGATATTCTCCTGGGATCATCGCGCTACCTCAGATTATCGGGTTATGGACGGTAACCAGCTTCGAGCCGTCCGGAAAGGTGGCTTCGACCTGGATATCGGGGATCATTTCCGGTACGCCTTCCATGACCTGCTCGCGGCTCAGGACGTGGCGCCCTTCTTCCATTAGCTCTGCGACGCTTCTGCCGTCGCGCGCGCCCTCCATAATAAAGGCGCTAATCAGGGCCACGGATTCGGGATAGTTGAGCTTCAGGCCGCGGGCCAGGCGACGCTCCGCCACCAGCGCAGCGGTAAACAGCAAAAGTTTGTCTTTTTCTCTGGGTGTCAGTTCCATAGCGTTCTCTTAAGTCAGCCAGATTCGGGGGAGTACCGGAGATTTGCCGGTCAGGTGCGGGCGCATAAACAGCCAGATATCGCGCATCGCCCGCTGGCAATGCAGATTATCGTCACTTAAAAAGCGTACCGTCAGCAGGCCGTCGGTGAGCGTCGCGCCGGCATAGTTTGCCAGCGGCGTAAGTTTTTCGCGTACGCCTTCCAGCAGCGTCTCGTTCGCCGGGTAGAACAGCATTGTTCCCACCCATGGCTGCTGCGCGATGCAGGCCAGCTCTCCATCGGCCAGGTTCAGGCGCTCAATCAGCAGCGGAGAGCCGTCGACCCACACCTCCAGTCGGTTAGCGAGCGCGCCGTGGCTAAAGGTTTCGCCGATGACCGGACGGCCAAGACATAGCAGGTCCCAGGCCAGCAGCGTACTGGAGGAGGAGAGGTGAAACACAGTATGCAAAGCGGCGTGAGCGCCGGGAAAGAAAATCGCATCCTGCGGCAACCACTCGAGCGTTGCGTTATCGCCCAGCGTCAGGGTTTGCAGAAGCCGCGCCTGCGCGCCGCTGCTGCGATAAAACTTGCTGGCGCCGGGCATGGTGATCAGCGTATGGCAATCGGACTCAATCGTGGCGCTGATGGTGAGTTCATCGCCGCCGACGATACCGCCGGGCGGATGAAGCAGATAGAGGTGGCAGGTCTCTTCTTCGGGATAAAACGGACGCTGAACGGTGAGTGGACCGACATGACGACGGGAGGCGAGCGTTGTTTTCCCGCCAAGAAGCTGAAAGCGGAGGTCCAGCGTGGCCTGCCAGCCTTTTTTATTCTGTGGTAACACCGTGCCGTGCAATGTCGCGCCCCTGCAAAATCAAGATAAAACAGCAGCGAAGAGTATTGATCGGGGGCCAACCATCCCGGTCATATGAAAAGCTTATGCCCGTCATACTTCGAGCCGCAGCCGCGTTGGCTACGTTTGTTCGCCCGAATCACTTACTGGAGTAAGCTCATCGGGACTCACTCACTTGCCGCCTTGCCGCAACTCGAATTATTTAGGGCATACAATTGTCATACTTCGAGCCGCAGCCGCGTTGGCTACGGGCTACTCGGCCCATCCATAGGCCTCGCCCTGGCGGGCCGTCGCAAGCGACGTTCAAATCTGATCCCGGCAGATTTGTCGTTCGCCCGAATCACTGACTGGAGTAAGCTCATCGGGACTCACTCACCGCCTTGCCGCGAAGTTGCGTCGAAGCAAAGGTTATTTCTGCTCCGGCGTTTTTTTCTTCTTTTTGAACCGGGTCCAGATGCGGGTTTCCTGACGCCGCCACAGACGCTGAATGTTGTCGTGATGGCGCAGCAGAATCAGGCATGAGAGCATCGAAACCGGGAAAGTATACTGCGGTTTGAACCACCAGACATAGAACGGCGCGATCAGCGCGCTGACGATCGCCCCCAGCGAGGAGTAGCCGCTGAGCAGAATCGTAAGCAGCCAGGTTCCGGCCATCACGCCGGTGAGATCCCAGCCGATAGGGGCGATGGCTCCGAAAGCGGTCGCCACGCCTTTACCGCCGCGAAAGTTAAAAAATACCGGCCAGATATGGCCTACGCAGGCGGCAATGGCCACCAGACCGAGCCAGAACGGCGTCAGGCCTAGCGCCCACGCTCCCCAGACCGGCAGCATGCCTTTCAGTACGTCAAAAATAAGCACCGCTACGGCTGCGCCCTTGCCGCCAATTCGCAGGACGTTAGTCGCCCCTGGATTGCCGGAGCCGCTGTCGCGAGGGTCGGGAAGTCCAGCGAGGCGGCAAACGAGAATGGCGCTGGAGATTGAGCCGCAGAGGTAGGCGAGGATAACCAGTCCAGGCGCGATTGCACTCATCAGCTGTTCCATTTTGAAAGTGTCGTTTTATCCCCGGTGCGCTGCGCGTTATCCGCGCATTGGCTCGCAGAGACCCATAGCGATGCTATGCTCCAGGAGCCTTGCCGCGTCGCTCTCTTCCTGCAACGCAAATTATTTAGGGGATGTCTTTGCATCTGTGGATAATACGCATAATTGGCCGGAAGTGGTATCCGGTTTAGCCAAAAAGCAGGCAGGTCGTGATGGATATTGTATTTATAGAGCAACTTTCGGTAATCACCACTATTGGTGTTTATGACTGGGAACAAACCATTGAACAGAAGCTGGTGTTCGATATCGAAATGGCGTGGGATAACCGCAAAGCGGCGGCCAGCGATGATGTCAGCGATTGTCTCAGCTATGCTGATATCAGCGAGGCGGTCATCAACCACGTTGAAGGCGGGCGCTTTGCGCTGGTCGAGCGCGTGGCGGAAGAAATTGCTGACCTGCTGCTGGAAAAGTTTCAATCTCCATGGGTGCGTATTAAAGTCAGCAAGCCTGGCGCGGTAGCCCGGGCGGCCAACGTTGGCGTCGTGATTGAACGTGGCCTTAATCTGAAACAAAACTTTTCAGGTCATACTCGTTAAACAAATTGTGTTTATACCGGTCATAGAATCCGACCATCAGGCTATTTTATTTGCCGTTTTGTCCCCGGGAAGCGCCCGAAAGCCGCGCGTACAACCTGTACGCTCCCGTTTCTGCGCGCTGTCCGTGGCCAATATTGAAGCCTGATAGCCTGGTTATTCGTTTCTGGTTTTTTTCATATTACTTTTTAAAGGGTTTAATTGGATGAGCGATATACACTCGCTGCTGGTGGCGGCAATATTGGGTGTGGTTGAAGGTTTGACCGAGTTTTTACCTGTTTCCAGTACTGGTCATATGATTATTGTCGGTCATCTGCTGGGTTTTGAAGGCGATACCGCAAATACGTTTGAAGTAGTGATTCAGCTTGGTTCCATTCTTGCCGTTGTTGTGATGTTCTGGCGTCGTCTGTTCGGCCTTATCGGTATTCATTTCGGCAAAAAGCCCGAGCATGAAGGCCAGGGCAGCGGTCGCCTGTCGCTTATCCATATTCTCTTGGGGATGATCCCGGCGGTAGTGCTGGGGCTGATTTTCCACGATACCATCAAGTCTCTGTTTAACCCGATAAACGTGATGTACGCGCTGATTGTCGGCGGCGTGCTGCTGATCGCAGCGGAAGTGCTGAAGCCAAAACAGCCCCGCGCGGTGGGCATTGATGATATGACCTATCGTCAGGCGTTCGTGATCGGCTGTTTCCAGTGTCTGGCGCTGTGGCCGGGCTTCTCGCGTTCCGGGGCGACAATTTCCGGCGGGATGCTGATGGGCGTAAGCCGCTATGCGGCCTCTGAGTTCTCATTCCTGCTGGCGGTGCCGATGATGATGGGCGCGACCGTACTGGATATGTACAAAAGTATTGGTTTCCTCAACGCCAGCGATATTCCGATGTTTGCCGTCGGTTTTATCACGGCGTTTATCGTCGCGCTGATTGCGATTAAAACCTTCCTGCAGCTGATTAAACGTATTTCGTTTATCCCGTTCGCCATCTATCGCTTTATCGTCGCGGCAGCGGTGTACGTGGTCTTCTTCTAAGCGCCAGCCCTCAGTCCTGCGGCTGGGGGCAACGCTTTTCTTTCCAGCGGGCGACGGCCTGAATCCGCCGACGCGTCAACTCTTCACGAATCTCAATTCCCTGAAACCCTTCCGCAACGACCTCTTTTGTTGAGACCGCTCGGGCAACGTCCCAGGCTTCCAGCAGCAGGCGACCCTGAGGGTAATCGCAGGCCTCAAAACCGGTGCGCCCGCGCACGTCGGCTTCACTGGTCAAGGCGATTTGCCTGACCCGCTGCGGCTTGCGCCAGGCATCAATATTATCGAACAGTTTGACCAGCGTTTTTGGCTGCAGCATGGGCAGGGTGTGAATCAGATCGTGAAACTCGGCGACCAGCTTTGCCAGATCGCGCAGCTCGTTGGGTACCCGCAGACGGGCGCAGAGCTGTTCGACCAGCTTTACGCCAGCCGGGCCGTGACCATGATGACGCGGCCAGAGCTCTTTTGGCGTCAGTCCTTTCCCGAGGTCGTGGCACAGGGTAGCGAAACGTACGTCGATTTCGGGTGACAGCATCGCCGCCATGGTGACGGTCATCAGGGTGTGCAGGCCGGTGTCGATTTCCGGGTGCCATTTAGCCGGAGCCGGTACGCCGTAAAGGGCGTCGACTTCCGGGAACAGCACCTTGAGCGCGCGGCAGTCGCGTAAGGTCTGGAAGAAGACCTGCGGGTTGCGGGTGGTAAGGGCGCTTTCCGTCTCTTTCCATACCCGCTCCGGCGTGAGATGCGCAAGCTCACCGGCATCGGCCATTGCGCGCATCAGCGCCATGGTTTCATCGGCGATACGAAACCCCAGATGCGCGTAGCGGGCGGCAAAACGCGCCACGCGCAGAACGCGTAGCGGATCCTCGCTAAAGGCGGGCGAGACGTGGCGCAGCAGGCGCTGGCGTAAATCAGACTGGCCGCCGTAGGGATCGATAATCTGACCGTCGGCGTCCTGGGCCAGCGCATTGATCGTCAGATCGCGGCGCAGCAGGTCTTGCTCAAGGGTAACGTCAGCGGCGGCATAGCAGGTAAAACCGGTGTAACCGGAACCGGACTTGCGCTCGGTGCGCGCCAGGGCATACTCTTCACGGCTTTGCGGATGAAGGAACACGGGAAAATCACGGCCTACCTGCTGGTAGCCCGCGTCGAGGAGTTGCTGAGGCGTGGCGCCAACCACGACCCAATCTTTGTCTTTAACCGGTAGCCTTAATAACGCATCTCGTACTGCACCACCGACCAGATAAACCTTCACGCCTTACTCTCCCGTCTTCATTTTCTTACGATGATACGTAAGTCTGGCAGAGAAGACGAATTAGTTCATCCAACGGTCTTTTCGCTTGCGGCTCGGTACCAGGTGCGGCAACACCAGTCCCAGAATCAGGCCGACGCCCAGCACGCCGCCGCCGTACATAAACCACTGCATGATAATGGTGCGCTGTTTGTCATCAAGCTGCAGATTTGCGGCATTCACCTTCTTCTGCGCGACAACCAGCTCATTTTTCAGCTTTTGATTCTCTTCTTTCAGGCCGTTGATGACGGCATCGCTACCGGCGACTTTCTTCTGCATGTCCGCCGTGCGCTGGTTCCAGGTGGTATCAATGTTATTCAGTTTATCGGTCAGGGTTTTGACCTGGTTTTCCAGATCCGGCACGCGAGTGCGCAGGCTGGGCTCGTTGCTCAGCTCTTTCAAGGGGATCCAGGCGGTACGGCCGCTGCTGTCGCGCACCTGAGCATAGTTAGTGCTGTCGTTAGTTTGCAGCACTGCGACTTCTTCGCCGGCGTTGATGGTGCCCACAAGGCGATAGTTATCGCCCGGACCGCTGCGCACCCAGGTATTCAGTTCATCTGAAACGTAACGTTTTTCTTCCGCGTGAACCGCCGTGGCGGCGCTCAGCGCCAGCAAAGTCAATGTAATAAGGCGTAATTTTGGCATCAGGTCATCGTTTGGTCATAAAAAGTTGAACGATAGTAGTGGCATCGCCGAAGCGACGCAAAGTTTTCCGCCACAATCGGAATCATCCATCAGGTGGCCCGGCAAAATGCGCATTGCATGGCGATTCGCCGCAAAATACTATTTACTGACAAGAAATATCGTTGTTAGTTCGCCGCAATTTCCCGGCACAGCATATAAGCGGAAGAATTCAGTCATGGCTCAAGAAATCGAATTAAAGTTTATCGTTGATCAGAATGGCGTTGACGCGCTGCGTCAGCACCTCAATACGCTGGAGGCAAAGCACACGCCCGCGGGTCAATTACTGAATATTTACTATGAAACGGCGGATAACTGGCTGCGCCGCCACGACATGGGGCTGCGCATTCGCGGCGACCAGGGGCGCTATGAGATGACGCTGAAAATCGCCGGGCGCGTCGTCGGCGGGCTGCATCAGCGTCCGGAATATAACATTCCGCTGGAAAGTCCTGAGCTGGCGCTGGAAAAGCTTCCGGCTGAAGTCTGGCCGCAGGGTGAACTGCCGGCGGAGCTTGCTGAGAACGTACAGCCGCTTTTCAGCACCGATTTTGAGCGGGAAAGATGGGTGGTCAAAGAAGGCGACAGCGAAATTGAAATCGCTCTCGATCGCGGCGAAGTCAAAGCCGGCGAGCATCAGGAACCCATTTGCGAGCTGGAGCTGGAGCTTCTGTCCGGTAATACGCAGGATATTCTGACCCTTGCCCGTCGCTTGCTGGATACCGGCGTACTGCGTCAGGGAAGCCTGAGCAAAGCGGCGCGTGGTTATCATCTGGCGCAGGGCAACGAAGAACGCCCGCTGACCGAGTTAACGATCCTTCGCGTCGCGCCGAAAGCCAGCGTCGAACAGGGGCTGGAGGCGGCGCTGGAAAGCGCGCTGGCGCACTGGCTATATCATGATGAAGTCCTCAATCGCGGCAATGCAAAAGCGAAAGCGGAGATTTTGCACGCTATCGCCCGCGTGCGGCACGCGCTGGTACTGTTTGGCGGTATTGTCCCGCGCAAGGCCACCACGCTGCTGCGTGAACGTCTGAGCGAAGCCGAGGCGGCGCTGGCGGAAGCCGAAACGACCCAGGCCGCGCTTTTCAGCGTGGCGACCGTCAGGGCGAAGCTGGCGCTCACCGATCTGCTGGTAAACCGCGGCTGGCGTCCTTTCCTGAACGCAGCCGGAGAGCAGAAAATTGCCGGATCGTTTAAACGCTTTGCGGATATTCAGCTCTCCAGGGCGGCGGCGGAGCTGAAAAATGCTTTTCGTCAGCCGTCCGCTGACGGTTATGCCGATCAGCTTCCGCGTCTGACCCGCGAAATTGACACCGTTCAGCTGTTATCCGGCGCCTATGCCGATGCTGCCGCGCCGTGGCTGGAAAACTGGCAAGAAACCCGCCGGGCGATTGCGCATAATGACAGCAGCGTTATCGAATATTTTCGTCGCCAGGCGCTGGCCGCAGAGCCGTTCTGGCTGCATAGTGGAAAACGATAATTTCAGGCCAGGGAGCCCCTAAGATGCCGCTTTCTTCGCAATTACAGCAGCACTGGCAGACGGTCGCTGGCCGGCTGCCAGCGGATTTTCCCGTATCGACGTTGAGCGATCGGGCGCAATCAGTTATGGCATTCAGCGATTTCGTCGAACAGAGTCTGATCGCGCAGCCGCAGTGGCTGGCGGAGCTTGAAAGTGCGCCCCCCGAGGCGCAGGAGTGGCATCACTACGCCGACTGGCTGCAGGTTCGCCTGGCCGAGGTCAATGATGAAGCCGCGCTGATGCGCGAGCTGCGCCAGTTTCGCCGTCGGATCATGGTGCGTATCGCCTGGGCCCAGGCGCTATCGCTGGTCAGCGAAGAGAGCAGCCTGCAGCAGCTAAGCGCGCTGGCGGAGACCTTAATCGTCGCCGCGCGCGACTGGCTATACGCTGCCTGCTGTCGCGAATGGGGCACTCCATGTAATGCTGAAGGTACGCCGCAGCCGCTGCTGATCCTCGGGATGGGCAAGCTCGGCGGCGGCGAGCTGAACTTCTCCTCCGACATCGATCTGATTTTCGCCTGGCCGGAACATGGCGCCACGCGCGGCGGTCGTCGCGAACTGGATAACGCCCAGTTTTTTACCCGCCTCGGGCAGCGCCTGATTAAGGTACTGGATCAGCCCACCCAGGATGGCTTTGTCTACCGCGTGGATATGCGCCTGCGCCCGTTTGGCGATAGCGGTCCGCTGGTGTTGAGCTTTGCCGCGCTGGAAGATTATTACCAGGAGCAGGGACGCGATTGGGAGCGCTACGCGATGGTGAAAGCGCGAATTATGGGCGATAACGATGGCGTCTATGCCAACGAGCTGCGCGCCATGCTGCGGCCGTTTGTCTTCCGCCGCTATATCGATTTCAGCGTGATTCAGTCTTTGCGCAACATGAAGGGCATGATTGCCCGGGAAGTGCGCCGCCGGGGATTAAAAGACAATATCAAGCTCGGCGCGGGCGGCATCCGAGAAGTGGAGTTTATCGTCCAGGTCTTCCAGTTGATTCGCGGCGGCCGTGAGCCAATGCTGCAGCAGCGGGCGCTGCTGCCGACGCTGGCCGCCATCGAAGAGCTACATCTGCTGCCGGAAGGGGATGCGCAGAGGCTGCGCGAAGCCTATCTGTTTTTGCGTCGCCTGGAAAACCTGCTGCAAAGCATCAACGACGAGCAGACGCAAACCTTGCCGCAGGATGAACTTAATCGCGCCCGGCTGGCCTGGGGGATGGGCGTTGCCGACTGGGAGACACTCAGCGCGCGGCTGACGGAACAGATGGCTAATGTGCGGCGCGTGTTTAATGAACTGATCGGCGACGATGAAACGCAGTCGCCGGATGAGCAGCTTGAAGAGTACTGGCGCGAGCTGTGGCAGGACGCGCTGCAGGAAGATGATACCAGCCCGGCGCTGGCGCATCTTGTAGACAGCGATCGCCGCAGCGTGCTGGCGCTGATCGCCGATTTTCGCAAAGAGCTGGACCGGCGCACGATTGGTCCGCGCGGTCGTCAGGTGCTTGACCAGCTCATGCCGCATCTGCTTAGCGAAATTTGTTCGCGCGCCGATGCTCCGGTACCGCTGGCGCGTATTACGCCGCTGCTCACCGGAATTGTCACCCGCACCACTTACCTGGAGCTGCTGAGCGAATTCCCCGGCGCGTTAAAGCACCTGATTAGCCTGTGCGCGGCGTCGCCGATGGTCGCCAGTCAGCTGGCCCGCCATCCGCTGCTGCTGGACGAACTGCTGGACCCGAATACGCTTTATCAGCCAACGGCCACCGATGCCTATCGCGATGAACTGCGCCAGTATCTGCTGCGCGTACCGGAAGATGATGAAGAGCAGCAGCTGGAGGCGCTACGCCAGTTTAAGCAGGCGCAGCTGCTGCACATCGCTGCGGCCGATATCGCCGGAACGCTGCCAGTGATGAAAGTGAGCGATCACTTAACATGGCTGGCGGAGGCGATGATTGACGCAGTCGTCCAGCAGGCATGGCTGCAGATGGTGGCCCGTTATGGGCAGCCGACGCACCTGCACGATCGCCAGGGGCGCGGTTTTGCGGTGGTCGGCTACGGCAAGCTGGGTGGATGGGAGCTGGGCTACAGTTCCGATCTCGATTTGGTGTTCCTCCACGATTGCCCGATGGAGGTGATGACCGACGGCGAACGCGAAATCGATGGCCGTCAGTTTTATCTGCGCCTGGCGCAGCGCATCATGCATCTTTTCAGTACCCGCACCTCGTCAGGCATTCTGTACGAAGTGGATGCTCGCCTACGCCCCTCTGGCGCAGCGGGGATGCTGGTCACTACCGCCGATTCCTTTGCTGATTATCAACAGAATGAGGCATGGACATGGGAACACCAGGCGCTGGTTCGCGCCCGCGTAGTGTATGGCGATCCTGAGCTACAGGCGCGCTTTGACGCCATTCGCCGGGATATTCTTACTACCCCGCGAGAAGGCGAAAAATTGCAAACCGAAGTGCGGGAAATGCGCGAAAAAATGCGCGCTCATCTGGGGAATAAACATCCCGATCGCTTTGATATTAAAGCCGATGCCGGTGGGATCACCGATATTGAATTTATTACTCAGTATCTGGTCCTACGCTATGCCAGTGATAAACCGAAGCTCACGCGCTGGTCCGATAACGTTCGTATCCTGGAACTGCTGGCGCAGAACGACATTATGGACGAGGCAGAGGCGAGGGCGTTAACTCACGCTTACACTACGCTGCGCGATGCGCTACATCACCTGGCGCTGCAGGAACAGCCGGGGCACGTGGCGCCAGATGCGTTTAGCCAGGAGCGTGAACAGGTCAGCGCCAGCTGGCAGAAGTGGTTGATGGCTTAACTAAAAAACCGGGTGTGCTATTATCGCGCGCAAAGTTTGCGTCTCGCAGGAGAGAGTAATGAAAGTAACGCTGCCAGAGTTTGAACGTGCAGGAGTGTTGGTGGTTGGCGATGTGATGCTGGACCGCTACTGGTATGGTCCCACCAGCCGTATTTCGCCGGAAGCGCCGGTACCGGTGGTGAAGGTGGAAAATATCGAAGAACGTCCTGGCGGCGCGGCAAACGTGGCGATGAACATTGCGTCGCTCGGCGCGACCTCCCGCCTCGTTGGTCTGACCGGGATTGACGATGCCGCCCGTGCGTTAAGTAAGGCGCTGGCTGACGTCAACGTGAAGTGCGACTTCGTATCCGTCCCGACGCATCCGACGATTACCAAACTGCGCGTGCTGTCGCGCAACCAGCAGCTGATTCGTCTCGATTTTGAAGAAGGGTTCTCCGGTGTCGATCCGCAGCCGATGCACGAACGTATTCAGCAGGCGCTGGGCTCTATTGGCGCCCTGGTGCTCTCTGATTACGCCAAAGGCGCGCTGACCAGCGTCCAGACCATGATCAAGCTGGCGCGCGATGCGGGCGTTCCGGTGCTTATCGATCCGAAAGGCACTGATTTTGAACGCTATCGCGGCGCTACCCTGCTGACGCCTAACCTCTCAGAATTTGAGGCGGTAGCGGGTAAATGTAAGGATGAAGAAGAGATCGTTGAACGCGGCATGAAAATCATCGCCGATTTCGACCTCTCTGCGCTGCTGGTGACCCGTTCCGAGCAGGGGATGACGCTGCTGCAGCCGGGGCGACCGCCGCTGCATATGCCCACGCAGGCCCAGGAAGTCTATGACGTTACCGGCGCGGGCGACACGGTCATCGGCGTGCTGGCGGCGACGCTGGCTTCCGGCAATACTCTGGAAGAAGCTTGCTACTTTGCCAACGCGGCGGCTGGCGTCGTGGTGGGTAAACTCGGTACCTCTACCGTTTCGCCTATCGAACTGGAGAACGCGGTACGCGGGCGCTCTGAGACCGGTTTTGGCGTGATGAGCGAAGAAGAACTCAAGCTGGCGGTAGCCGCGGCGCGCAAGCGCGGCGAGAAAGTTGTGATGACCAACGGCGTGTTCGATATTTTACACGCGGGCCACGTTTCCTACCTGGCGAACGCTCGCAAACTGGGTGACAGGCTGATTGTCGCGGTGAACAGCGATGCTTCAACCCGGCGTCTGAAAGGCGAGTCTCGTCCGGTCAACCCGCTGGATCAGCGAATGATCGTGCTGGGCGCGCTGGAGGCCGTCGACTGGGTGGTTTCTTTTGAAGAAGATACTCCGCAGCGGCTGATTGCCGGAATTCTGCCGGATCTGCTGGTGAAAGGTGGGGACTATAAGCCGGAGCAGATTGCCGGCAGCGAAGAGGTGTGGGCAAACGGCGGCGAGGTGCTGGTGCTCAACTTCGAAGATGGCTGCTCAACGACCAATATCATCAGGAAGATCCAGAAAGATAACAATCAGTAATGTTTTCTCTCTTCACTGGAGCGGCTGCTAATCCGGATCTGGTAAGCGAAAATAAGCGTAACCAGCGATAACGCTGCAAATTCGTACAACAGAGGCCCGCGATCGTCTAATCGTGGGCCTCCTTCTATTTAATGACGGCATAAATGATTTGGCTCAATAAATAGCCATTTCAGGCGCATTTTTCGTACAAAAAAAGTTAAGGTAAGGATAAATACTGAAGTCAGTAAAAAGCATATGACCAATCAGAACACCAACGGCTGAAGGAGTATGCGTATGAAGAATAAAGACATGTATTTAATGAAGAATTTTGATTTTCTGGCCCGGAGTTTCGCCAGAATGAACGCACAAGGTCAGCCCGTCGATCTTCAGGCCATTGTCGGCAATATGGATGAAGAGCATCGTGAATGGTTTTGTCAACGCTATGAACTTTACTGCCAGCAGGCGAATAAAGCCATGACCCCTGAAGCGGAGCTGGAGCACTAATCTACTTACCCTCAACCGATACGACAACGGGCCTGACGGCCCGTTGCTTGTTTTTAGAGCTTCTCTTCGGCGTCCGGCGCCGCCGGCGCGTTTAGAGGACGATTTTCCAGCTCGCTCAGACGTTGCTCCAGAAGCGCCAGCTTTTCACGCGTGCGCAGCAGCACCTGCGTCTGCACGTCGAACTCTTCGCGGCTTACCAGGTCCAGGCGAGTTAACTGCGACTGGAGCACCTGACGAATTTTTTTCTCCACGTCTTCCCCCAGATCGCGGAGCCCCTTCGGCATCGATTCATGAACCTGGCGGGCGATTTGTTCAATTTTTTTCGGGTCAATCATGGTGGTTTCCTGCTCTGGTCGGTTATTCGCTCATTGTAGTGCGATCGGCGGTACCTATAAACCATAAATGTTTGAAGCTTATGCATTGCCGACGATAGTCAATAGCGTTATAGTTACTTCGCTTATTCTCAGGGCGGGGCGAAATTCCCCACCGGCGGTAAATCAACCATAGCGTTGAAAGCCCGCGAGCGCTTTCTGTAAATGCAGAAAGGTCAGCAGATCCGGTGTAATTCCGGGGCCGACGGTTAGAGTCCGGATGGGAGAGAGTAACGGCTCAGTCGGGTTTTCGCCCGCTTGCGTTGACTTTTGCCGCTAAACCGGCGCTCCTAAGACTGCCCTGATTCTGGTAACCATACAATTAATGAGGTTTATTTACCATGAATCAGACGCTACTTTCCTCTTTTGGTACCGCTTTTGAACGTGTGGAACGTGCTTTAGATGCACTGCGCGAAGGCCGCGGTGTGATGGTACTTGACGATGAAGACCGTGAAAACGAAGGCGATATGATTTTCGCCGCAGAAACCATGACCGTTGAGCAGATGGCGTTGACCATTCGCCACGGTAGCGGCATTGTCTGCCTGTGCCTGACGGAAGATCGTCGTAAACAGCTCGACCTGCCAATGATGGTAGAGAACAACACCAGCGCCTACGGTACCGGTTTTACCGTCACCATCGAAGCTGCTGAAGGCGTGACTACCGGCGTTTCCGCCGCTGACCGCGTAACGACCGTACGTGCGGCAATTGCCGATGGCGCGAAGCCGTCAGACCTGAACCGTCCTGGCCACGTTTTCCCGCTGCGCGCTCAGCCGGGCGGCGTTCTGACCCGCGGCGGCCACACCGAAGCTACAATCGATCTGGTCACCCTGGCTGGCCTCAAACCGGCGGGCGTACTGTGCGAACTGACTAACGACGACGGCTCTATGGCGCGTGCGCCGCAGTGCATTGAGTTTGCTAAACAGCACAATATGGAAGTGGTCACCATTGAAGATTTAGTGGCTTACCGTCGCGAACACGAGCGTAAAGCCAGCTAATTGCCGCTGGTTGCTGAATAAAGCCCGCCTTATGGTGGGCTTTATTGTTTTTAGCTTTTGTTTAGCCAATCCCTACCGTTTGCAAAACCACCAGGCTTAATCCCATTACCGACATTCCGCACAACACGCCATAGCTCGGGTTGCTTTGCGGATCGAGTTCTTTCGCCAGCGGCATGAGCTCATCAACCGATAGCGCAATCATAATACCGGCAACCGCGGCCATGACCGCGCCCATCATCACCGGAGAGATCACGCTGCCCAGTACCAGCCAGGCCAGCACGCCGCCGAAGATTTCCGCCATCCCGGAAAGCCCTGCCCAGAATACCGCTTTACTCCTGGAACCCGTGGCGGCATAGACTGGCCCTGCTACTGCCAGCCCTTCCGGGATGTTATGCAGTGCGACGGCTAACGCGACCCCCATGCCCAGCTCAAGGTTATTGCTGGCCGTCACAAAAGTGGCAATACCTTCAGGAAAGTTATGCAGGCTAATACCTAACGTCAGCAATATCGCCGTACGTCGCAGATTTCGCGGGCGGGAGATGCCGGGGGTCATCAGATCTTGCGCATGGGCGTGAGGCAGCATGCGGTCAAGCGCAAAGTAGCCCAGAAGGCCGATGATAAACATGCCGTAGCCGAGCAGCGGCGACATGCCTTCAGTCGCCAGCGCAGCGGGCAGCATCTCCATTAAGGAAATGAGTAGCATGATCCCGGCGGCGAAACCCAGAGAGAAACCCAATAAGCGGTTCGAGGGTTTCTGGCCGAGCACGCCGAATATTGCCCCAATAAAGGTGGCGCTCCCTGCCAGCAGAGTCAAAATGATGGGTGAGGACAACATTCACCTCCTTATGAAAATGATTCTTATTGAGAATATCGCTATTCATAGACGATCGCGAGTGCACGGATTCACTCTTTACCGCCCCTTACATTCAAATTTTCTGACGATCATCATCATGCTTATCTGAGTTTATCCTGAATCAAAAGCGCGTAATGTAAATACATCAACTCTCTCTCAATCAAGGATATCACTATGTCCCGTATCCGCATGCCCGCGCTATTTTTAGGCCATGGCAGCCCGATGAACGTGCTGGAAGATAACATCTATACTCGCGCCTGGCGGCATCTGGGCGAGACTTTACCGCGGCCGAAAGCCATCGTGGTTATCTCCGCTCACTGGTTCACTCGCGGTACGGGAGTGACGGCGATGGAAGCGCCGAAAACGATTCATGATTTTGGCGGTTTTCCACAGGCGCTATACGATATGCATTATCCGGCTCCGGGTTCACCTGAACTGGCCCAGCGCCTGGTTGAGCTTCTGGCGCCGGTGCCGGTGACGCTGGATAAAGAAGCCTGGGGCTTTGACCATGGTTCATGGGGCGTGTTGATTAAAATGTATCCCGACGCCGATATTCCGATGGTGCAGCTAAGTATTGATAGCACGAAACCTGCCGCATGGCATTTCGAAATGGGGCGTAAGCTGGCTCAGCTGCGCGATGAAGGCATTATGCTGGTGGCAAGCGGCAACGTGGTGCATAACCTGCGCACCGCACGCTGGCACGGCGAGAATACGGCCTATCCCTGGGCGGAGTCGTTTAATAACTACGTGAAGGCGAACCTGGCATGGAAAGGCCCCGTGGCGGAACATCCGCTGGTGAATTACCTGACGCATGAAGGCGGATCATTATCTAACCCAACGGCCGATCACTTCCTGCCGCTGCTGTACGTACTGGGGGCCTGGGACGGCGAGGAGCCGATTACGATCCCGGTAGAAGGAATGGAAATGGGATCCCTGAGCATGCTGTCAGTGGTGATTGGCGCTTGAGAACAGATAAACCCCGGCCGTACGCGATACTGCCGGGGTTAGAGGTTACTCAACGAAAATGTGCGGATAAAAACGCGATAGATCCTGGGTGATCATTGCCCGGTCTTCGCGAATGCCAATACCCGCCGGCTGGTCGTTAATCAGCCAGCTGCCGATGAGCGTGTAGCTGTCGCCAAACTTCGGCAACGGATAGAACTCCTGCACGATGGTGCCTTCTTCACCGTACGGACCTTCTACCGCCTCCAGCACTTTGCCGTTTTCAACAATAGAAATGTTAGCGCCTTCGCGGGAGAAAATGGGCTTGATAACGTACTTGTCCATTTCCGGGTGCGCATCTTCGCTGAAATAAGCGGCCAGCAGGTTCGGATGGTTGGGGAACATCTCCCACAGCAGCGGCAGCAGCGCTTTGTTGGAGATGATGCTCTTCCAGGCCGGCTCCAGCCAGCGCACGCCTGCGTCTTCCAGCTTGGTGGAGAACACCTCGCGCAGCATGTATTCCCACGGATAGAGCTTGAACAGATTACCAATCACCTGATCCTGCAGGTCGGTAAACTGGCCTTTTTCACCCAGTCCAATGTCTTCGATGTAGAGAAACTCAGTAGCCACGCCCGCTTCTGCGGCGCAGTCCTGTAAATACTGCACGGTGCCACGGTCTTCAACGGTATCGCGGCAGCAGGCCATGTGGAGCAACTGGAAGCCGAACTGCTCGCGAAGCTCGCTGAAGCGATCGATCAGCTTCTCCTGCAGGCTGTTAAACTGATCGCTGCCCGCAGGCAGCTGACCGGCGTTCAGCTGATCTTCCATCCAGATCCACTGGAAGAATGCCGCTTCGTACAGCGAGGTCGGCGTATCGGCATTGTTCTCCAGCAGTTTCGGCTCACCGACGCCGTCCCACGCCAGATCGAGACGCGAATACAGCGAGGGCTGATGGGTTTTCCACGACTGACGCACGAATCCCCAGGTATGTTTGGGGATGCGGAATTTGGTCATTAAATCATCGCTGGCGATGACTTTTTCAACCGCCTGCAGACACATCTGGTGCAGTTCTGCCGTGACGTCTTCGAGCTTCTCAACCTGCGCCAGCGTCAGTTTGTAATAAGCTTCTTCGCTCCAGTACGGCTCGCCGTACATGGTGTGAAAGTTAAAACCATATTCTGTCGCTTTTTCACGCCAGTCCGGGCGCTCGGTAATGCTGATTCTTTCCATGTCGCTTAGCCGCCCATCGAGCGTGATGAAGAGGAGCTCGCCGAGCTGCGCTGCATCGTTGACTGCTTGGCGACCGAGTCGCCAAATCCGCCGCGCGTCACGGTGCTGGTGGTGGCCGGTTTTGGCGCCATTGCGGTTTTCGGCACGTTCATGGTACGGCCCGGCTGCGCTGCGCCGTAGCTCTTACCGCCAGCGTCGGTATATTTACCATAGGCCGGGCTGGCCGGGTTTTTTGAGCTGAACAGCGGCTGCTGAGCGCCCATTCCGCCGCCCATCATCCGGCCCATCATGTAGCCAGCCATCAGCGGCATCCAGAAGCTGCCGCTGCTTTGCGCCTGAGCCTGGTTTTCCGGAGCCATACCGGCCTGAGCCGGCGTCTGCTGGCACTGACCTTCACCGAACTCGGCGACGCAGTCTTCGCGGGAGGCGTATTTAGGGGCTGTACGTTCCGCTTCTTTAAGCGCGTTATTGTAGGCAGTGGTGCACTCTGCGGCTTTGCTCGGGTTGGCGGCAGAGCAGTCATCGGCGTTTTGATAAAGAGAAACCGTTTCATCGCTTTGTTCACAACCGGCGAGCATAAACACGGCCGTAACGGCAAGCGCAACGGGAGTTAAATGGCGCGCGCTCCAGCTTTTGCGAAAGGAGGCGTGATTAATATTTTTTGTCCGTTTCATGATTGTCTTCCTGGACCCAGTGGTATGCGTTTTGTTAACGCTCAGGATAGAGGATGAGTGGTGGAAAATGAAGCGAATAGGGGCGGAAAGCGGGAGATCTTTACGTTGCCTTACGTTTAACGCTTCGCTTACCCGTGTGGGTAAGCGAAGCGCGGACGACGCAAGCGGACTACTGGCGGAACGGGTTGCTGCCGCTGGTGCTGCGTGCTGATGCTGGTTTTGCCGCGGCGGTGTTGCTGTAGCCGTCGGCGCTGGCATCCTGCTGAGGATTTTCCGGCGCGACGCTATCCGGTGAAGTCGGAATAGACTTGCCCAGCGTATTGTTCAGCGCAACCAGATCCTGCTCGTTCAGCGTACCGAGTGCGGATTTGATGTTCAGCTCGTTAATCAGGTAGTTATAACGCGCGTTGGACAGCTGCTGTTTTGCGTTATACAGCGTAGTGGTCGCGTCCAGTACATCGACGATGGTACGCGTACCTACCGAATAACCTGCTTCCATAGCATCCAGGGAACTTTGCGCGGAAACCACGGCCTGTTTGTAGGCATTAATGCTGCTGATAGACGCGTTCACGTTGTTAAAGGATGAACGAACGGTCTGCACCACGCTGCGGTGGGCGCTTTCCAGCTGTTCGCTGGCGCCGACAAAGTTGTACTGCGCCTGTTTAACCTGAGAGTTTACCATTCCGCCCTGATACAACGGCAGGGAGAAGCTAAGGCCGATTTTGTTTTGACCGGCATCGTTATCTCGGTATTGCGCATTATCACGGGTTTTTGAGCCGTCGTAGCTGGTGTTTGACACGCCGCTTGAGGCGGACAAGCTTAACGTCGGCAGATGGCCATCCTGCGCCTGGCGAATCTGCTCACGCGCCAGATCCTGGCTCAGACGCGCCTGCAGCAGCGACAGGTTACGGCTTTCCGCTTCTTTCAGCAGCGCGTTAACGGCTGACGGTTTGTTGGTTTTAAAACCATCCACGTTGAGCGACGCCAGTTCTGGATAGTAGTTGCCGGTCACCTGGCGCAGTTCTTCAACGGCGTTATCGAGATCGTTGCGCGCGGTGACTTCATTCGCCAGCACAGCATCGTACTGCGAGCGGGCGTTTTGTACGTCAGTGATGGCAACCAGGCCAACGTTAAAGCGCTGGGTGGTCTGATCTAACTGACGATAAATCGCCTGTTTCTGCGCTTCGGTATAGGAGAGCGTGTCGATCGCGGCCAGCACTTTAAAATAGGCGGTTGCGGTGTTCAGAATCAGCGATTGCTGATCCGTCTGGTAGGTGACGTCCTGAATACCCGCTTGTTTTTCCTGCAGCGTCAGCGCTCGCCATTTTGACATATCGAACAGGACCTGCGTGAGCTGCAGCGAGCCGCTGGTGACGTTGGAGTTAACGCCGTTGCTGTCGCGAAATCCGTTGGTATAGGAATAATCCGCACCCAGACCGAGCTGCGGCAGTAATGGGCTACGCGCTTCGTTGATCTTCTCGAATGCGGCATCACGATCGGCTGCTGATTTACGCAGATCAGGGTTACTGATACGCGCCTGCTGATAAACCTGCAGCAGGTTTTCTGCCTGGCTCATGGCGCTGAAGCCAGTCAGGCCCAGGCCGATAAGGATGGGAAAGAGTTTCTTCATTTGCATTCCTTGTTGTGAAGCATTTAGCGCTACTCAAATTCTAAAAATAATCGCTGATTGTATAGAGTCTGTTACCGTAAAAAGTTGGCGTTATGTGCCATGGGGCGGTAATTTGCACCAATCTAACATACGCGCCATAAAACGGTAGCCACACCGTCTATAAATTCATAACTTCATATTCTACAGGATATCGAAATGAGTAATGTCAATCAGCAGGAGATTACCTTCTCTAAAAACGATGTAGAAATTATTGCACGCGAAACGCTATATCGTGGTTTTTTTTCGCTCGATTTATATCGTTTCCGCCACCGCCTGTTTAACGGTGAGATGAGCGGCGAAGTGACCCGCGAAATTTTTGAGCGCGGTCACGCAGCAGTCTTGCTACCCTTTGACCCGGTGCGTGATGAAGTGGTGCTCGTCGAGCAGATCCGTATTGCGGCGTATGATACCAGTGAGAGCCCGTGGCTGCTCGAAATGGTCGCCGGCATGATTGAAGAAGGCGAGTCGCCTGAAGATGTCGCCCGCCGTGAGGCGGTAGAAGAAGCCGGGCTTAATGTCGGCCGTATTAAGCCGGTCCTGAGTTACCTGGCCAGCCCCGGCGGCACCAGCGAAAGGCTGTCTATTATGGTGGGTGAAGTCGATGCAACGACGGCAAAGGGGATTCACGGACTGGCCGATGAAAATGAGGATATTCGTGTCCATGTGGTAAGCCGGGAACAGGCTTATCGGTGGGTAGAAGAGGGGAAAATCGACAACGCAGCCTCTGTCATTGCGCTGCAATGGCTGCAACTGCATTATCACAATTTACGAAACGAGTGGACAAAATGAAGCGTTATACACCTGACTTCCCTGAAATGATGCGCCTGTGTGAAACCAATTTTGCTCAGCTGCGCCGCCTGTTGCCGCGAACGGATGCAGCGGGAGAAAAGGTGAGTTACCAGGTGGGCAATGCGCAATACCGATTAACGATCGTCGAATCGACCCGCTACACTACCTTAGTGGCGATTGAACAGACTCTGCCAGCGGTGAGCTACTGGAGTCTGCCGTCAATGACGGTACGGCTCTATCACGATGCAATGGTCGCTGAAGTGTGTTCAAGCCAGCAGATCTTTCGCTTCAAAGCGCGGTATGATTATCCTAATAAAAAGTTGCATCAACGCGACGAAAAGCATCAAATTAATCAGTTTCTGGCCGATTGGCTGCGATACTGTTTAGCACATGGAGCGATGGCGATTCCGGTTTGTTAGCGTCGTGAAACCTAAGGACACCATTTGGAAAGCCTGTTAAACCTACCTTTGGCTGGTGAGGCCAGAGTCAGGATATTACAAATTACTGATACTCACCTGTTTGCTGAAAAACACGAAACGCTGTTAGGTATCAATACCTGGGAAAGCTATCAGGCTGTACTGGATGCTATCCACGCCTCTCAGCGAGAATGCGACCTGATTGTTGCCACAGGCGATCTGGCGCAAGATCACTCCGCCGCGGCCTATCAGCATTTTGCTGAAGGCATCGCGAGTTTTGCTGCACCCTGCGTCTGGCTACCGGGCAATCATGATTTTCAACCGGCGATGTACAGCACGCTGCAGGAATCAGGCATCTCCCCCGCTAAACGCGTATTGCTGGGCGACCACTGGCAGATATTGCTGATGGACAGCCAGGTGTTCGGTGTGCCGCACGGCGAGCTGAGCGATTTCCAGCTGGAGTGGCTTGAGCAGAAGCTGGCGGAGGTTCCTGAGCGTTACACGCTGCTGCTGTTACACCATCATCCTCTGCCGTCAGGCTGTAGCTGGCTGGACCAGCATAGCCTGCGCAATGCCGGGGCGCTTGATTGCGCGCTGGCCGCTTTTCCTCGCGTTAAGCATCTGCTGTGCGGTCATATTCACCAGGAGCTGGACCTTGACTGGAACGGGCGGCGAATGATGGCCACGCCATCCACCTGCGTGCAGTTTAAGCCGCACTGCGCTAACTTCACGCTCGATACCGTCTCCCCAGGCTGGCGCTGGCTGGAACTGCATCCTGACGGCACCTTGACCACTGAAGTTTGCCGCCTTGAAGGCGTGAAATTTCACCCGGATATCGCTTCAGAAGGATACTGATGTCTACGCTTCTCTACCTGCATGGTTTTAACAGCTCACCGCGGTCGGCAAAAGCGACTGCGCTGAAAGAGTGGCTGGCGCGGACTTATCCCCACATCTCTATGGTGATACCTGAGCTCCCGATTTATCCTGCGCAAGCGGCGGAATATCTGGAGGCCCTCGTGCTGGAACACGGCGGCGAACCGCTGGGCGTTGTCGGCTCCTCGCTGGGGGGATATTATGCGACCTGGCTATCGCAGTGTTTTATGCTGCCCGCGGTGGTAGTGAACCCTGCGGTGCGCCCGTTCGAGCTGCTGAACAATTTCCTGGGCCCCAATGAGAATCCATACACGGGGCAGCAATATGTGCTAGAGTCACGCCATATTTACGATCTCAAAGTCATGCAAATTGACCCGCTGGAAGCGCCGGATTTAATCTGGTTATTACAGCAAACGGGCGATGAAGTGCTTGATTACCGCCAGGCCGTTGATTATTTCGCCTCCTGCCGACAAACGGTAGAGGAGGGCGGTAATCACGCATTTGTTGGCTTTGAAGATCATTTCACTCAGATTATCGATTTTCTGGGCCTGCGCTAAGCGGTTCGGAACGACCTACGAATACACACCATGACGCAATCTTCATATAACGCTGATGCCATTGAGGTACTCACCGGGCTAGAGCCGGTTCGCCGCCGTCCGGGAATGTACACGGATACCACACGACCAAACCATCTTGGTCAGGAAGTTATTGATAACAGCGTGGATGAGGCTCTGGCCGGTCACGCGAAACGCGTGGAGGTCATTCTCCATGCCGATCAGTCGCTGGAAGTTATCGACGATGGACGCGGAATGCCGGTGGATATCCACCCTGAAGAGGGGGTGCCGGCAGTTGAACTGATTCTTTGCCGCCTGCACGCGGGAGGGAAGTTCTCCAATAAGAACTACCAGTTCTCCGGCGGCCTGCACGGCGTCGGGATTTCAGTGGTCAACGCCTTATCGAAACGCGTTGAAGTGAATGTGCGCCGCGACGGTCAGGTCTATAGCATCGCCTTTGAAAACGGCGACAAAGTGGAAGATCTCCACGTGACCGGCACCTGCGGTAAGCGCAATACCGGGACCAGCGTCCATTTCTGGCCGGATGAAAGCTTTTTTGATAGCCCACGTTTTTCCGTCTCGCGCCTTTCGCATTTGTTAAAAGCCAAGGCCGTTCTTTGCCCGGGCGTAGAGATTGTTTTCCGCGATCTGGTCAACGACAGCGAGCAGCGCTGGTGCTACGCCGATGGCCTGACCGACTATCTTAGCGAAGCGGTTAACGGCCTGCCTCTGCTGCCGGAAAAACCGTTCGTCGGCACCTTCTCTGGCGATACCGAAGCGGTCGACTGGGCGCTGCTGTGGCTGCCGGAAGGCGGCGAGCTGCTGACCGAAAGCTACGTCAACCTGATTCCTACCATGCAGGGCGGAACCCACGTTAACGGCCTGCGCCAGGGCTTACTGGACGCCATGCGCGAGTTTTGCGAATACCGGAACATCCTGCCGCGCGGCGTGAAGCTGTCGGCGGAAGATATCTGGGAGCGCTGCGCCTACGTACTCTCCGTGAAGATGCAGGATCCGCAGTTTGCCGGGCAAACCAAAGAGCGCCTCTCTTCGCGCCAGTGCGCCGCGTTTGTTTCCGGAGTCGTCAAAGATGCCTTCAGCCTGTGGCTAAACCAGAACGTCCAGTCGGCAGAGCTGCTGGCGGAAATGGCGATCTCCAGCGCCCAGCGCCGCCTGCGCGCGGCGAAAAAAGTGGTGCGCAAAAAGCTAACCAGCGGTCCGGCGCTGCCCGGCAAGCTGGCGGACTGCACCGCCCAGGATTTGAACCGAACCGAACTGTTCCTTGTGGAAGGGGATTCGGCGGGCGGTTCTGCCAAGCAGGCGCGCGATCGCGAATATCAGGCGATCATGCCGCTGAAAGGTAAAATCCTTAACACCTGGGAAGTCTCTTCCGATGAAGTACTGGCTTCACAGGAAGTGCATGACATTTCTGTCGCCATCGGTATCGACCCGGATAGCGACGACCTGAGCCAGCTGCGCTACGGCAAGATTTGTATTCTGGCGGATGCCGACTCCGACGGTCTGCATATCGCAACCCTGCTGTGCGCGCTGTTCGTCAGACACTTCCGTAATCTGGTTAAACACGGCCATGTTTACGTGGCGCTTCCGCCGCTATACCGTATTGACCTCGGTAAAGAGGTGTATTACGCGCTGACGGAAGAAGAGAAAACCGGCGTGCTGGAACAGCTTAAGCGGAAGAAGGGTAAGCCAAACGTACAGCGCTTTAAAGGGCTGGGCGAGATGAACCCGATGCAGCTGCGTGAGACGACGCTGGATCCTAATACCCGCCGTCTGGTGCAGCTGATTATCAACGATGAGGACGAACAGCAGACGACTGCCATGATGGACATGCTGTTAGCGAAGAAGCGTTCTGAAGATCGGCGTAACTGGCTACAAGAGAAGGGCGATCTGGCTGAGCTGGACGGGTAATAAAAAAATCGGCCAGGGAACTGGCCGATTTATTTTGTGCGCTTAAATACCGGATTCCAGAATACGGATATTCATCTCCAGCACGTCGCCTTTAACGGCTTCACCGTAGGCTTTCATGTGCGGAGTCTGCAGGTGCGCTTCAAGATGCGCGACGCTTTCCCACTGCTCGACCATGACGATGGAGTCCGGCGAGGTGGTCTGAAAACTGACGCCAGCGGCGTGATCCACCAGCGGCGCATAGCCGTGACAGCCCTCTTCCTGGAGAACGGTCGGGGTAATTTTTGCGAACTGATCCAGCACCGCCTGACGATGGTGTTGCCCCGGACGAGTGCGAATTTCAGCAATCACTGTCAACATGGTTAACTCAACTCCTTCTGTGTATTCTCATCATACTTCAAGCCGCCGCCAGAGTAGCCGCGCTTGTCGTCTTTTCATAACTCAGTACAGTTAACCAAAAATTTCCGCCAGATGCTTGCGATATTCTGCCGTATAACGCGGAACATCGGGCATTTTGATCACATCGTTGGCGATGAAGGTCGGCAGGGCGCTCATCCCAAGGAACTGGTTAGCCTTATGGAACGGCAGGTAAACGCCGTCGACGCCGACGCCGTGGAAAAACTGATCTTTCTCGGTGAAGGCTTCCATCGGCGCATTCCAGGTCAGGGACAGCATATATTTTTTGCCCTGAATCAGGCCGCCGGAACCATATTTCTTACTGGCATCGGAGCGGGTGCGGCCATCGCTGGCGTACAGCGCTCCGTGACCTTCGGTAAAGACATCGTCGATGTACTTTTTCACCGTCCAGGGCGCGCCCATCCACCAGCCCGGCATCTGCCAGATAACCACGTCAGCCCAGAGAAAATTCTGCACCTCTTCTTTGACATCGTATTCGCTCTCGGCGCGGACGACCTTAACATCATGCCCGGCGTCGCGCAGATAACCATCCGCGACCTCGGTCAGGGTGTCGTTCAGTTGGCCGTTAGAGTGGGCGAATTTTTTCGCACCGTTGATAATCAGAATGTTGCTCATTTTTTATCCTCAACCTTTCAATTTTGTGAGTCATGTTACCCCGTCGGGCAGAGCGGTAAAATGAGCAAAATGTGCAAAGTCTTTTGCTTTTTTAGCAATAATAGCGCTACCAGCGAATGCGCGCTTCGAATCCGCCGTCCCGGGCGTTGCCGAAACTGGCCGTCATTCCGTGCAGCGCGGCGATACGTTTGACGATGGATAGCCCAAGACCGCTGCCGGGTTGTTCCTGTCCCGGCGGGCGATAAAAGCGCTCGCCGATACGCGCCAGGGCTTCGGCGCTAATGCCCGGGCCGTTATCGCGCACGCGAAATTCACCAGCTTCAAGCGTGATATCGACCTGGCTTCCGGCGGCGCTATAGCGTACGGCGTTATCTAAAAGATTGCGCACCAGCAGGCTTAACAGCAGCGGCTGGCCGGTGCGTGCGACGTTATCCGCATTCAGATGCAGACGCAGCTCAACGCCGGCCTGCTGAGCGGGGTGGTACATCTCCATCACCGCCGACTGCAGCAGGTCGTCCAGGGCGACGCGCTGGATATCGTCCAGCTGCGCCAGCGAATCCAGGCGCGACAAAGTCAGAAGCTGATCGACCAGGCGGGTTGCGCGATCGATACCCTGGTGAAGCTGCGCCAGCGCTTTATCCAGCCCCTGCGGATCGTCCTTCGAAAGCTGGGCTACTTCAGTTTGCACCTTCAGCGCCGCCAGCGGACTGCGCAGTTCGTGGGCCGCATCGGATGTGAAGCGACGCTCGCGGATCATGGCATCATGCGTGCGGATAAACAGCTGATTTAGCGCGTCGACCAGCGGGCGAACTTCATTGGGCACGTTTTTATTATTCAGCGTTTCGGCGGAATCCGGCGCCCGGGCGCGCAGCGTGTTGGCCAGCTTTTTCAGCGGCGCCAGTTCCCGGCTTAACAGCACGATGAGTAGCAAAAACATAAGCGGCAGCGCAATCAGCCAGGGCGTGAGCTGGCTGGTGACGATATCCAGCGCCATCTCGCGACGGTAATCCCACTCCTGGCCGACAACGATACGATGGCGGCCGTCGCGGGTGGTGAGCCACAGAAAACGCCACTCGTCGTCATCGCCGCGCAGATAGCCGTCGCTGAATCCCTCCCGATTGCGGCCCCACGGGATATCCTGGCCATTCTCGCCATCGTTAAGCACCATCTTGCCATCGGTGGTAAAGATAGCGAAAGCCAGCGCGTCGTCGTCGAGATGACCGTGCTTGACCTTCTTCTTCTCTCGCACCTGCGAAGAGAGAGTGTGAAGCTCGTCAAAATTCATTGCGCTAAGGCGGCGGGCGAATAGCAGCTGCTGGGTATCGAAGAGCTTATCCAGCTTATCGGTCGTTTGTTGCCAGGCCACAAAGCTGGCGATGCCCCATGCGGCGCTGGTCAGCAGCAGGAAAAGGAGCGTCAGGCGAACGCGCAGGCTCAGTTTGCCCAGTCGTTTCATGCGTCCCCCAGGGTGTAGCCGATACCGTGAACGGTGCGAATGAAACCGCTGCCGAGTTTACGGCGTAGATGGTGGACGTGCACCTCTATCGCATTGCTGGAAACGTCGTCATCCCAGCTGTAGAGTTTTTCTTCGATCAGCTTACGCGGCAGCACGCGTCCGGCGTTACGCATCATCAGCTCCAGCAGAGCAAACTCCTTTGGCTTGAGCGCCAGGCTTTCGCCGTTCAGGGTGGCCGTGAGCCGGCCCGGGTCGAGAACCACGCTGCCGTGCCGCAGCTCGCTGCTGCTCTGGCCGTGGGCGCGGCGCATCAGCGCTTCCAGACGGGCGGCGACTTCAATCAGCGCAAAGGGTTTGCATAGATAGTCATCGGCGCCGAGCCGAAGCCCTTCAACCCGCTGGCTTAGCGCGTCGCGGGCGGTAAGGATCAGTACCGGTTCATGGCGGCCTTTGTCGCGCCATTCGCGCAGGATATCCAGCCCATCAATGCCGGGAAGGGTCAGGTCCAGAATAATGGCGTCATAGGGGGCGTTGTACAATGCGGCTTTTCCTTCCTCACCGCGGGTAAACCAGTCGACGCTGAATCCCATTTTTGTCAGCCCTGCCTTGAGGCCGTCACCGATCAGTTTATCGTCTTCCACCAATAAAATACGCATTCTCCTGCTCCTGTATCCCTCGGCTATTCCAGCAGTAAAGCGCGTTGCGGCGCGCCCTGTACAGGAATAAAATTTATTTTTTCCGCTTAAGAAGTTGTTAAGTTTTGCCCGGTGTAATAGTGACGATATAAACACAAAGGGAGAACACATCATGAAGAAAATCGCCGCAATGACCGCCATCATCGCTTTAGTTTCCATGCCGGTACTGGCTGCTGAACAGGGCGGATTTTCCGGCCCTGGCTCCACGCAAACCAGCCAGACAACCTCGCAAAATGGCGGGTTTATTGGCCCGAACGGGAGCGTAACGACGGTTGCGAATGCGAAAAGCCTGCGTGACGATACCTGGGTGACCCTGCGCGGTAAAATCGTGGAGCGTATTTCCGATGATCTGTATAAATTCCAGGACAGCTCCGGCACCGTCAACGTCGATATCGATCACAAGCGCTGGAACGGCGTGACCGTTACCCCGCAGGATACGGTAGAGATCCAGGGCGAAGTCGATAAAGACTGGAACTCAGTGGAGATCGATGTAAAGCAGATTCGTAAAATCACCCCCTAATTTGCGAATCGCCTTCAGCCATAACTGAAGGATGCTCACGGAATTCCTCAACCGGCCTAACGCCCTGTGACTCAGGGCGTCAGATAGGGTATTATCGCCGGTAGTTTTGCCGTCCGAACGGCCGGTACGCAGATTGAGGATTCACGATTAATGAGCGATATGGCAGAGCGCCTTGCGCTGCATGAATTTACGGAAAACGCCTACCTTAACTACTCCATGTACGTCATCATGGACAGGGCGCTGCCGTTTATTGGCGATGGCCTGAAGCCGGTCCAGCGTCGCATCGTCTATGCGATGTCTGAACTGGGTCTGAACGCCAGCGCGAAGTTCAAAAAGTCCGCCCGCACCGTCGGTGACGTGCTGGGTAAATACCATCCCCACGGCGACAGCGCGTGCTATGAAGCCATGGTGCTGATGGCTCAGCCCTTCTCCTACCGCTATCCGCTGGTTGACGGTCAGGGAAACTGGGGGGCGCCGGACGATCCTAAATCCTTCGCCGCAATGCGTTATACCGAATCCCGTTTGTCGAAGTATGCTGAACTGCTGCTGAGCGAACTGGGGCAAGGCACCGTTGACTGGGTACCAAACTTCGACGGCACTTTGCAGGAGCCGAAGATGCTGCCTGCGCGCCTGCCCAATATTCTGCTAAACGGTACTACCGGCATTGCCGTTGGGATGGCGACGGACATTCCGCCGCACAACCTGCGTGAAGTGGCCCGGGCGGCCATTACCCTGATTGAAAAGCCGCAAACTTCGCTGGATGACCTGCTGGATATCGTGCAGGGGCCGGATTACCCGACCGAAGCGGAAATCATTACCCCCCGTGCCGAAATCCGCAAAATCTACCAGAATGGCCGCGGTTCGGTGCGGATGCGCGCGGTATGGGCCAAAGAAGACGGCGCGGTGGTGATTAGCGCGCTGCCGCATCAGGTTTCCGGCGCCCGCGTGCTTGAGCAGATCGCCGCCCAGATGCGCAACAAAAAGCTGCCGATGGTGGATGATCTGCGCGACGAGTCGGATCACGAAAACCCGACTCGCCTGGTGATCGTCCCGCGCTCTAACCGCGTCGATATGGAGCAGGTGATGAACCACCTGTTCGCGACGACCGATCTGGAAAAGAGCTATCGTATCAACCTGAATATGATCGGGCTCGATAACCGTCCAGCGGTTAAAAACCTGCTGGAAATCCTCTCGGAATGGCTGACCTTCCGTCGCGATACCGTGCGCCGTCGTCTCAGCTACCGTCTGGAAAAGGTTCTCAAGCGCCTGCATATTCTTGAAGGTTTGCTGGTGGCGTTCCTGAATATCGATGAAGTTATCGAGATCATTCGTCACGAAGATGAGCCGAAACCGGCGCTGATGTCTCGCTTCGGCCTCAGCGAGACCCAGGCGGAAGCGATTCTGGAGTTAAAACTGCGCCATCTCGCCAAACTGGAAGAGATGAAGATTCGCGGCGAGCAGAACGAGCTGGAAAAAGAGCGCGACAACCTGCAGGCCATCCTGGCCTCTGAACGCAAGATGAATAACCTGCTGAAGAAAGAGCTGCAGGCCGACGCCGACGCCTTTGGCGACGATCGCCGCTCGCCGCTGCGCGAGCGCGAAGAAGCCAAGGCGATGAGCGAGCACGATATGCTGCCGTCTGAGCCGGTGACTATCGTTCTGTCGCAGAGCGGCTGGGTACGCAGTGCCAAAGGTCACGATATTGACGCGCCGGGGCTGAACTATAAAGCGGGCGACAGTTTTAAATCGGCCGTGAAAGGGAAGAGCAATCAGCCGGTGGTCTTTATTGACACTACCGGGCGCAGCTACGCGATTGACCCGATTACCCTGCCGTCCGCGCGCGGTCAGGGCGAGCCGCTTACCGGTAAGCTGACGCTGCCTCCGGGGGCGACGGTTGAACATATGCTGATGGAAGCCGATGATCAAAAACTGCTGCTGGCTTCCGACGCAGGCTACGGATTTATCTGTACTTTCAACGATCTGGTGGCGCGCAACCGCGCCGGTAAGACGCTGATTAGCCTTCCGGATAACGCGCACGTGATGCCGCCGCTGGTAATAGAGGACGAATCGGACATGCTGCTGGCCATTACCGCTGCCGGCCGCATGCTGATGTTCCCGGTCAGTGACTTGCCGCAGCTGTCGAAAGGTAAGGGCAACAAGATTATTAATATTCCGTCGGCGGAAGCGGCTGCGGGCCAGGATGGCCTGGCGCATCTGTTTGTCCTGCCGCCGCAAAGTACGCTGACGATTCATGTCGGTAAGCGGAAAATTAAACTCCGTCCGGAAGAGCTGCAAAAAGTCACCGGCGAGCGCGGCCGCCGCGGCTCTCTGATGCGCGGATTGCAGAAAATCGATCGGATAGAGATTGATTCTCCGCGTCGCGCCTCTGCGGGCGGTAGCGAAGAGTAAGATGCACCTCCCTCGCGGTGAGGCGGGGAGGTGAATATTTACCGCAAAAACGTTGTTTATTCAGGCATTGCGATTAACAATGTGCTCCCAGGGAACCTGTGCCCGGCCTGAATTGCGCTATGGCGTCAATCATTTGCTAAACAGCGAGTATAATTCTAAGCGGTTTGGGTTTTAGAGGTAGCTATGCTATTTATTTTTCGACTAATTATCGTTGTCATTTACTGTATTCTGGTGTGCATCTTCGGCTGTATCTATTGTCTGTTCAGTCCGCGTAATCCTAAGCACGTCGCCACCTTCGGTCACCTTTTTGGCAAGCTGTCGCCGGTCTTCGGTCTGAAGGTTGAACTCCGCAAGCCTGCCGATGCCGAAAGCTACGGTAACGCTATCTATATCGCTAACCACCAGAATAACTATGATATGGTGACGGCATCGAATATCGTACAGCCGCCGACCGTTACGGTAGGTAAAAAAAGCCTGGCGTGGATCCCTTTTTTCGGCCAGCTCTATTGGTTGACGGGGAATCTACTGATTGACCGCAATAACCGGACAAAAGCGCACGGCACCATTGCAGAAGTCGTGAACGCATTTAAAAAGCGCAAAATCTCTTTTTGGATGTTTCCGGAAGGGACTCGCAGCCGCGGTCGCGGTTTGCTGCCTTTTAAAACCGGTGCCTTTCATGCGGCTATCGCGGCGGGCGTACCCATTATTCCGGTATGCGTGTCTAATACTTCGAATAAAATTAAGCTCAATCGCCTGAATAACGGTCTGGTGATTGTCGAAATGCTGCCGCCGGTCGACACCAGCCAGTACGGGAAAGAGGGCGTCCGCGCGCTGGCGACGCACTGTCGCGAGCTGATGTCCGCGAAAATTGCCGAGCTGGATAAAGAAGTTGCCGAACGCGAAGCGGCCGGCAAGAAATAACACCGGAAACGCCGCAAACGGCGCGCGTATTGCTGGCGGGAAACGAATTCCCTTATTCATTAGTCAGTGTCTCATGGAGTTAATATGTCACTCAGTCGGCGTCAGTTCATTAAGGCTACAGGCGTAGCGCTGTGCGCAGGCGCCGCGCCGCTGAAGGCACAGGCTGCTGGTCAGCAGCCCGCGCTGCCGATTCCTCCTTTGCTTGAGTCCCGCCGTGGGCAGCCGCTGTTTTTGACGCTACAGCGTGCGCACTGGTCGTTTACGCCGGGCACCCGCGCATCGGTGTGGGGGATTAACGGCCGCTACATGGGGCCAACCATCCGCGTCTGGAACGGCGATGATGTGAAGCTGATCTACAGCAACCGCCTGACGGAAAACGTCGCGATGACGATACGCGGTCTGCAGGTTCCCGGTCCGCTGATTGGCGGCGCGGCGCGTATGATGTCCGCCAACGCCGACTGGGCTCCGGTGCTGCCGATCCGCCAAAGCGCGGCGACGCTGTGGTATCAGGCCAACACGCCAAACCATATGGCGAAACAGGTTTATAACGGTCTTGCCGGGATGTGGCTGGTAGAAGATGAGGTTAGCAAGAATTTGCCGATCCCTAACCACTACGGTGTGGATGATTTCCCGGTGATTATTCAGGACAAGCGCCTGGATAACTTCGGTACGCCTGAATATAGCGAACCCGGCAGCGGCGGCTTCGTTGGCGATACGCTGCTGGTGAACGGCGTGCAGGGGCCTTTTGTTGAAGTGTCGCGCGGCTGGGTGCGCCTGCGTCTGCTGAATGCGTCTAACTCCCGGCGCTACCAGCTGCAGATGAGCGATGGTCGGTTGCTGCACGTCATCTCCGGTGACCAGGGGCTGCTTCCGGCGCCGGTTTCGCTAAAGCAGCTGTCGTTGGCTCCGGGCGAACGGCGCGAAATCCTGGTCGACATGACCAACGGCGATGAGGTGTCGATAACCTGCGGGGAAGCGGCGAGTATCGTCGATCGTATTCGCGGTTTCTTCGAACCGTCGAGCATCCTGATTTCAACGCTGATTCTGACTTTGCGCCCGACGGGCCTGCTGCCGCTGGTGACCGATAGCCTGCCTGTGCGCTTGCTGCCTACGGAAATGCTGGCCGGCGCGCCGATCCGCAGCCGCGATATTACGCTTGGCGACGATCCGGGAATCAACGGCCAGCTGTGGGATCCGCAGCGTATTGATATTACGGCGCAGCAGGGAACCTGGGAGCGCTGGACGGTGCGCGCCGACCGGCCGCAGTCGTTCCATATTGAAGGCGTCATGTTCCAGGTGCGTAACGTGAACGGTTCTGCGCCGTTCCCGGAAGACCGCGGCTGGAAGGATACCGTCTGGATCGACGGGCAGGTTGAGCTGTTGGTCTATTACAACCAGCCCTCCTGGCCGCACTTTCCGTTCCAGTACTTAAGCCAGACGCTGGAGCTTGCCGACCGCGGCTCCATTGGCCAGATTCTGGTGAATCCGGCGCCGTAATTTATTTTGCCCGGCCTGCTGCTGGCCGGGATTGGAAAAACCTCCTTCATTTCTCCCATCGTTCCGGCTTATAATCGCCGCCCTTTTTGATTATTTTTTTATCATTTTCCCCGGAAGCAATATGAGCGCAATATCCCTGATCCAACCGGATCGTGACCTTTTCTCCTGGCCGCAGTATTGGGCCGCCTGTTTTGGCCCCGCGCCTTTTCTGCCAATGTCGCGAGAAGAGATGGATCAACTTGGCTGGGATAGCTGCGACATCATCCTGGTGACCGGCGATGCTTATGTCGATCACCCGAGCTTCGGGATGGCGATTTGCGGACGCATGCTGGAATCCCAGGGATTCCGCGTGGGGATTATTTCCCAGCCGGACTGGAACAACAAAGATGACTTTATGCGTCTGGGTAAACCGAACCTGTTCTTCGGCGTGACCGCCGGTAACATGGACTCGATGATCAACCGCTACACTGCCGACCGTAAGCTGCGCCATGACGATGCCTACACGGCGGGTAACGTGGCCGGTAAACGCCCGGATCGCGCTACGCTGGTCTACACTCAGCGCTGCAAAGAGGCGTGGAAAGATGTCCCGGTGATCCTCGGGGGCATCGAAGCCAGCCTGCGCCGTACCGCGCACTATGACTACTGGTCCGATACCGTGCGCCGTTCGGTGCTGGTGGACTCTAAGGCCGATATGCTGATGTTCGGCAACGGCGAGCGTCCGCTGGTGGAAGTGGCGCACCGTCTGGCCGCCGGCGAGCCTATCGGGCAAATTCGCGATGTACGCAACACCGCCATCATGGTGAAGGAAGCGCTGCCTGGCTGGAGCGGGGTGGACTCCACGCGTCTGGACACGCCGGGGAAAATCGACCCGATCCCGCATCCGTATGGTGAAGATCTACCGTGCGCGGATAACAAAACCGTCGCGCCGCCAAAACAGGAAGCGAAGCGCGTTACCGTCCAGCCGCCGCGTCCGAAACCGTGGGAGAAGACCTACGTTCTGCTGCCCTCGTTTGAGAAAGTAAAAGGCGATAAAGTTCTCTACGCGCATGCCTCGCGCATTTTGCACCATGAAACTAACCCCGGCTGCGCCCGGGCGCTGATGCAGAAGCACGGCGAGCGCTATATCTGGATTAACCCGCCCGCCATTCCGCTCTCAACCGAAGAGATGGATAGCGTGTTTGCGCTGCCCTATAAGCGCGTTCCGCATCCTTCTTACGGCGATGCCCGCATTCCGGCCTATGAGATGATTCGCTTCTCCATTAACATCATGCGCGGCTGTTTTGGCGGCTGTTCGTTCTGCTCGATTACCGAGCATGAAGGTCGGATCATTCAGAGCCGTTCCGAAGATTCGATCATCAATGAAATCGAAGCGATTCGTGATACGGTGCCCGGCTTTACCGGTATTATTTCCGATCTTGGCGGCCCGACGGCCAACATGTATATGCTGCGCTGCAAGTCGCCGCGCGCCGAGCAGACCTGCCGCCGCCTGTCATGCGTTTATCCAGATATCTGCCCGCATATGGACACCAACCATGAGCCGACGATTAACCTTTACCGTCGCGCCCGCGATCTTAAAGGCATCAAAAAGATCCTCATCGCATCCGGCGTTCGTTACGACATTGCGGTTGAAGATCCGCGCTACATCAAAGAGCTGGCCACCCACCACGTAGGCGGTTATCTGAAGATTGCTCCTGAACATACCGAAGAGGGGCCGCTGTCGAAGATGATGAAGCCGGGTATGGGCAGCTACGATCGCTTTAAGCAGTTGTTCGATACTTATTCGAAGCAGGCGGGTAAAGAGCAGTATCTGATTCCATACTTTATTTCCGCCCACCCGGGGACGCGAGATGAAGATATGGTGAATCTCGCGCTGTGGCTGAAGCAGCATCGTTTCCGCCTGGATCAGGTGCAGAACTTCTATCCGTCGCCGCTGGCGAACTCCACCACCATGTATTACACCGGCAAGAACCCGCTGGGTAAGATTGGCTATAAGAGTGAGGATGTGGTGGTGCCGAAGGGCGACAAACAGCGCCGCCTGCACAAGGCGCTGCTGCGCTATCACGATCCGGCCAACTGGCCGCTGATCCGTCAGGCGCTGGAAACGATGGGTAAAAAGCACCTGATCGGCAGCCGTCGCGATTGCCTGGTACCGGCGCCGACGCTGGAAGAAATGCGCGAAGCGCGTCGCCAGAACCGCCATACCCGACCGGCGCTGACGAAGCATACGCCGATTGTGCACCAGCGTTCGAACGGCGGGGCCACGGCGAAGAAGCCCGTAAAACGCGGCAAGGTTGCCGGTCGTTAAGCCTGCAGTATTGCCCGGTAGTGCCTCGCTGACCGGACCTGATCATTCCGGGCCCGGTCAGCCGCTTGCCAAACGGCAAAGCAAATTCTATGGCTATGCTTCTCTGATTCTGGCCGCCAGCGCTGCCAGCTTTTCATCATCCGCCCGCTCGTGATCGTGGGAGGAGAGATAGCCTTCATATTGCGCAAAAAACTTAGTCTGACGCGACTCGATCGGCCGCCATTGGGACATATCCCCGGTGCCGTGCATCGGACTGAGTTTGCTGTGGACATGGTCAACGCCATAGCCTTCAAAAAACATCCCCGTACGTCCCACGTCATCGAAGGATTTATCCAGAAGCTTTGCCACCTTCTGCGTCGCCAGCACCAGGTCGGCCAGCGCCTGCGGCGGCATATCAAACGCATAGCTGGGATAGTGCTTCTTCGGGATCACGACCGTAAAACCGTCGGTATTTGGATAAATGGAGAGAAAGGCGAGGTGGTGCTCATCTTCCCACACCTTGTGGCAGGGGGCTTTCCCCTCAACAATTTGACAGAAAATACAGCTCATCAGCACGCATCCATTTGATTGCAATAAGCCATAAATGTACGTGGTTTTAGCCGGACTGCAAAGCGATGCTCCGCCGGGATCCGACGGAGCAGGAAGGATTAGCCGCCGAACTGATCCGGGTCAGGCCCGAGGCGTTTGTTTTTGTCCAGCTTAGTGATTTCACTCAATTCATCTTTATCAAGACGGAAGTCCCAGACGTTAAAATTCTCGGCGATGCGCGACGGCGTTACGGATTTCGGGATCACCACCAGGCCGCTATCGAGGTGCCAGCGGATGACGATTTGCGCCGGCGTTTTGCCGTATTTGTCCGCCAGTTGGTGAATAATTTTCTGATCGAATACCCCTTCACCGCCCTGTGCCAGCGGGCTCCAGGACTCGGTCTGAATTTTATGCGTCGCATTCCAGGCATGAAGCTGACGCTGCTGCAGCAGAGGATGCAGTTCAATCTGGTTTATCACCGGGGCGACGCCGGTTTCATCAATGATTTTTTGCAGATGGTGGACCTGGAAATTACAGACGCCGATGCTTTTTGCCAGCCCTTGCTGCTGTAGCTCAATTAGGCTTTTCCAGGCATCAACGTAATGGTTCGTAGCCGGCACCGGCCAGTGAATGAGGTATAAGTCGACGTAGTCGAGTTTGAGTTTTTTAAGGCTTTCCTGCAGCGCTTCACGGGGCTGCTTTTGATCGTCATTCCACAGCTTCGTGGTGACGAACAGCTCATCGCGGGCAACGCCTGCGCTGCTCAGTGCATTGCCGACGCCGGTTTCATTCTGGTATACGGCGGCGGTGTCAAATGAGCGATAACCGACTTCCAGCGCCTTATGAATGGCGGAGACGACTTCCTCGTTGCCTGCTTTCCACACGCCGAGCCCCAGCTGCGGCATCAGGTTGCCGTCGTGTAGTTTTATAACGGTTGGATGTGTCATGCCTTCCTCCTGTTAATGAACTCAGCGGGACAGAATCCGCTGAGGGGTAGCATTAAGTCTGGACGAAATAGCTAAAAACGGTAGTTAAACTCCTCTCCTTTGCGCGAGTTTACGCGTCGGAGAGGGCGTTGATTAGCGTGCAGCCTCGTAAATACGGCGGCTGACGTCCAGAGTAATATCCTGATTTTCACCCAGTTGGGTCATACCGTGCTCTTCCAGTTTCGCCAGCAGCGCCGGGATGGAGCTACCATCCAGACCGTAGGCGGAAAGGCGAGTCGGGACGCCCATGCGTTCGAAGAAATCACGCGTTGCGGCGATGGCGGCGTCAATACGCTCTTCTTCAGAACCTTCGGTGATGTTCCAGACGCGAGCGGCGTACTGCAGCAGTTTAGCGCGTTTAGCCTCGCGTTTTTCATTCCACAGCGCCGGCAGAACGATGGCCAGCGTCTGCGCGTGATCGAGCCCGTGCATGGCGGTCAGTTCGTGGCCCAGCATGTGGGTCGCCCAGTCCTGCGGTACGCCTGCGCCGATCAGGCCGTTCAGCGCCTGGGTGGCGGCCCACATAATATTGGCGCGAACGTCGTAGTTTTCCGGCTCTTTCAGCGCCTTCGGACCGTCTTCCACCAGGGTCAGGAGAATGCCTTCGGCGAAACGGTCCTGGATTTTACCGTCGACCGGATAGGTGACGTACTGCTCAACGGTATGGACGAATGCGTCAACGACGCCGTTAGCCACCTGGCGCGGCGGCAGGGTGTAGGTGTAAACCGGATCCAGAATAGCGAACACCGGCTGGACGTGGGTGGACATAAACGCGCGTTTGTCGCCGGTGGTTTTACGCGAGATCACCGCGCCTTTATTAGATTCGGAACCGGTCGCAGGCAGCGTCAGCACGGAGCCCATCGGGATAGCGCTGGCCACTTTGCTGCCGTAAGTTTCGAGAATTTCCCACGGATCGATACTGGCATCGTAGTGGGCCGCCGCGGCGATGAATTTAGTGCCGTCGAGAACGGAGCCGCCGCCCACCGCCAACAGGAAAGTGATCTTTTCATCACGCGCGATTTTCACCGCGTTCATCAGCGTTTCGTAGGACGGGTTTGGCTCGATGCCGCCAAATTCCCGAACGTCAATGCCGTTCAGCGCGCTGAGAACCTGATCAAGCACGCCGGTTTTCTTCACGCTACCGCCGCCGTAGGTGACAAGCACACGTGCATCCGCCGGGATTTGATCGCGCAGATTTTCAATCGCGCCTTTACCGAACAGAATGCGGGTTGGGGTATGTAGGTCGAAATTATTCATGGCTGGTGCCCTCAAATAGATAAAACCGCCAACAGAGACAATACCTCTGCCAGATGACGGACATTGTGTTCCCGCGGGCCGTTCCCCTCAATGCACATTCCTGCCGTTGTCTTGCCCATTTCTCTTTGTAGCTGGAGAAATTCGCCGGAAGTGCGCACAATGCGAAGGTATAAAAACGTTCGGAGAAGCACGATAAATGAACCGCGCTGAGATATGCCAGCTATTAACGCATAAGGTTAATCAGCTGAAAAATAAAGAAGAAATGCTTAATGGTCTGCTGCCGGATATCCGCCTGCTGTACGGCACTCAGCCGGGGACGCGTACGCCGGTCATGTACCAGCCGGGGATCGTTTTTCTCTTTTCCGGGCATAAAATTGGCTATATCAATGAGCGTACCTTCCGCTATGACACCAATGAGTATCTGCTGCTGACGGTTCCGCTGCCGTTTGAGTGCGAAACTTTTGCCACCCCGGAAGTACCGCTGGCGGGAATAAGGCTGAATGTCGATATTCTTCAACTGCAAGAACTGCTGATGGATATCGGGGAGGATGAGCAGTTTCAGCCGTCCATGGCGTCAAGCGGGATCAACTCTGCGGTGCTGTCCGAAGAGATTCTGTGCGCGGCGGAGCGGCTGCTGGATGTGATGGAACGCCCGCTTGACGCGCGCATTCTTGGCAAACAGATCATCCGCGAAATTCTCTATCACGTGCTGACCGGGCCGTGCGGGGGAGCGCTGCTGGCGCTGGTCAGCCGTCAAACCCACTTCAGCCTGATCAGCCGCGTGCTGAAGCGCATTGAAAGCCAGTACACTGAGAACCTCAGCGTCGATCAGCTGGCGGCTGAGGCCAATATGAGCGTCTCGGCGTTCCACCATAACTTTAAATCAGTTACCAGCACCTCCCCGCTACAGTATCTGAAGACTTATCGCCTGCATAAAGCGCGCATGCTGATGATCCACGACGGCATGAAAGCCAGCGCGGCGGCGATGCGGGTAGGGTATGAGAGCGCATCGCAGTTCAGCCGCGAATTTAAGCGTTATTTCGGCATGACGCCGGGAGAAGATGCGGCACGCATCAGGACAATACAGGGGATGTAATAACGATCTCAGGGCGGCAAATCCTCGCCGCCCTGGCACCCTATCAGGCGTTGCAGTATTTCTTTTTAATCACCACGATAACCGTACCGAGCAGCCCGGCTATCAGCAGCGCGATAGGCAGAATCATCAGGCAGGTCATGACCTGATCTTCATGACGTTTTACGAAGGGAATCATACTCAACGCATAGCCCAGACCGGTAACTACCCCAACCCACAGCAGCGCGCTCAGCCAGTTGAAAAACTGGAAGCGGCGGTTCGGCAGCCCGGAAATGCCCGCCATGGTTGGCAGAAGGGTGCGAACAAACGCCAGGAAGCGTCCGGCCAGCAGCGCCAGCAGGCCGTGCTTGTCAAACATGCAGGTTGCCCGCTGATGGTATTTATGCGGCAGATGCCCAAGCCAGCGCTTAACCGTGGCGGTATTACCCAGCCAGCGCCCCTGAATATAGCTGAGCCAGCAGCCGAGGCTGGCTGCAGCGGTTAAGATAGCGACAGTCGGTACAAAGTCCATCACGCCTTTGGCGATGAGCGCGCCGGCGAGCAGCAGCAGGCTATCGCCCGGTAAAAACGAGGCGGGCAGCAGACCGTTTTCCAGAAACAGGGTTGCGAACATGACCAGATATACAACGCCCACAACGTGGGGGTTTGCCAACGCGGCAAAATCATGCTGCCACAGAGCGGCGACGATTTCTTGAATGACAACCATGGACTTTCCTAAGTGGTACCGTGTTTTTTATTTAGTGTACTCCTGAAGAGGCCCGAGCACCTTGATCCCGGGCGCAACTAAAGCGGCCGCTTTTCTTAAAAACGTCCGCTATTGTTGCCACTGACTGTCACTTTACACGATACGCGCGAAGCCCGCCGCTAAATCATCCAGCAGATCGGTAACATTTTCTAACCCGATATGTACCCGAATTAGCGTGCCGCTGAAGTCAACTTCAGCATCAGGACGGATTGCGGCAATGTGTTCCGGCTGATTGGCTAAAATCAGCGATTCAAAGCCGCCCCAGGAGTAGGCCATGCTGAACAAGCTGAAGTGGTCGAGGTAGGCGGACAGCTCGGCATCGCTCAGGCGTTTGTTCAGCACGAAAGAGAACAGACCGCTGCTACCGGTGAAGTCCCGCTTCCAGTACTCATGGCCTTTGCTGCCGGGCAGGGCGGGATGATTCACGCGCGCTACCTGTGGATGCTGTGCCAGCCATTCGGCAATCTGCAGGCTACTCTCATGATGCTGACGCAGGCGGACGGCCAGGGTGCGCAGGCCGCGGCTGGTCATGTAGGCGGTATCGGCATCCACCATTTGCCCCATCAGGTAGGCATTTTCCCGCAGCTGCGCCCAACAGTGCTCATTGGACACCGCAGTGCCGACCATCGCATCGGAATGGCCGATCAGGTACTTGGTTCCGGCCTGAATAGAGATATCGATACCAAACTCCAGCGCTTTGAACAGTACTCCCGCCGCCCAGGTGTTATCGATCATAATGATGGCTTGCGGAGCGACGCTGCGCACCGCCGCGACGATCGCCGGGACATCATGAACTTCCATGGTGATGGAGCCGGGCGATTCGAGGAATACCACTCGGGTATTCGGCTGTACCAGACGGGCAATATCGCCGCCGATAAGCGGGTCGAACCAGCCGGTGGTTACGCCGAGTTTGGCGAGGATTTTAGTGCAGAAATCCTGGGTCGGCTCGTAGGCGGTATTGGTCACCAGAATATGGTCGCCCTGCTCGACGAACGCCAGGATAGTATTTGCGACCGCCGCTGCGCCGCAGGGGAAGAGGGCGCAGCCGGCGCCGCCTTCCAGTTCGCACATCGCTTCCTGCAGGGAGAAGTGGGTTAGCGTCCCGCGACGACCGTAGAACAGTTCGCCTTTGGCGCGGTTGCGGGTGGCGTGCTTTTTCGCTTCGACGGTGTCGAAAACCAGCGATGACGCGCGCTGAATCACGCTGTTGACCGAGCCCTGAGTATATTTTTTGCTGCGCCCGGCATGAACCAGCGCAGTATCAAGATGTTTATCAGCCATGTTCAGATAACCTGTTTTTATACGTCTGGACGTCTAAACTATCATGAATGCCCGTTGATGTACCGGGTCACGGCGGATACAGGTAAAAATTTTACTAACCGCGGGGTCAGCAACTTTTTTACTGCGTAAGCGCAAGGAAAATAAACGTGATTTGCTGCACAGTGTAAATACTAATGAGAACCACTATCAATTCGATGTCGTTTTGATATTATTGTGCGCAGATTTTGTGATTTACGTCCTGGAGATACAGTGTGGGTAATAATTTGATGCAGGCGGATCTCTCCGTTTGGGGTATGTATCATCATGCCGATATTGTCGTTAAGGTAGTGATGATCGGCCTGATTCTGGCGTCGGTCGTTACATGGGCTATCTTTTTCGGCAAAGGCGCAGAAATCCTGGCCAGCAAGCGCCGCCTCAAGCGCGAACAGCAGCTGGTTGCTGAAGCACGCTCTCTCGACCAGGCCAGCGATATCGCTAACGGTTTCGATGCGAAAAGCTTGACCTCGCAGCTGATCAACGAAGCGCAAAATGAGCTTGAGCTTTCTGCGGGTTCTGAAGATAACGAAGGCATTAAAGAGCGTACCGGTTTCCGACTGGAGCGTCGCGTCGCGGCGGTAGGTCGTTACATGGGACGCGGCAACGGTTATCTGGCGACCATCGGCGCGATTTCCCCGTTCGTCGGCCTGTTTGGTACCGTCTGGGGCATCATGAACAGCTTTATCGGGATTGCCCAGACCCAGACCACTAACCTGGCGGTTGTTGCTCCGGGCATCGCGGAAGCGCTGCTGGCCACAGCAATCGGCCTGTTCGCTGCGATTCCGGCGGTCGTCATCTATAACATTTTCGCCCGAATGATTGCCAGCTACAAAGCGTCCCTTGGCGATGTCGCCGCCCAGGTTCTGCTGCTGCAAAGCCGCGATCTGGACCTGAGCGCCAGCGGCGTTAAGCCGGTACGTACCGCCCAGAAATTACGCGTAGGTTGATGCTCTATGGCGATGCATTTTAACGAAAACCTCGATGATAACGGCGAAATGCACGACATCAACGTGACGCCGTTTATCGACGTCATGCTGGTGCTGCTGATCATCTTTATGGTGGCGGCGCCGCTGGCGACCGTTGACGTGAAGGTCAATCTGCCTGCGTCCTCCAGCCAGCCGCAGCCGCGTCCGGACAAACCGATCTATCTGTCGGTGAAGGCGGACAAAACCATGTTCCTCGGCAATGACCCCATTACTGACGAGAACATGATTGCGTCTCTGGATGCGCTGACCGAAGGTAAGAAAGACACCACGGTCTTCTTCCGTGCGGATAAAACCGTGGACTACGAGACGATGATGAAAGTTATGGATACCCTGCATCAGGCGGGTTATCTGAAGATTGGTCTGGTGGGCGAAGAAACCGTCAAAGCGAAGTAATCCCCCCTTTCCACGCATCTCCTCAGGCTGGCCTTGCGCCAGCTTTTTTTATCTCCTTGAATCGCCCTCTTGTTGGACGCCTGTTGCTATAACGTTACCCTGTTGCGATATAATGGCGGCCGTTTATGTTAACTGACAGGATCTTATGGAACGCTTTCTGGAAAATGCTATGTACGCCTCGCGCTGGCTGCTGGCGCCGGTTTATTTTGGCCTCTCGCTCGGTCTGATTGCGCTGACCATCAAATTTTTTCAGGAGATCTTCCACATACTGCCGCATATTTTTAGCGTCAGTGAGTCGGATATGATTCTGACCCTGCTGTCGCTGGTGGATATGACCCTGGTGGGCGGTTTGCTGGTGATGGTGATGTTCTCCGGGTATGAAAATTTTGTCTCGCAGCTGGATATTAACGAGGGTAAAGAAAAACTCAGCTGGCTGGGAAAAATGGACGCGACGTCGCTGAAAAATAAGGTTGCCGCCTCCATCGTGGCGATCTCCTCCATTCACCTGCTGCGGGTGTTTATGGATGCGAAAAACGTCCCGGACAATAAGCTGATGTGGTACGTCATCATCCACCTGACCTTTGTGCTCTCGGCCTTTGTTATGGGCTACCTCGATCGTCTGACCAAAGTGAAACACTGATCCCTTCTCTCCCGGCGGCGTTAGCCGCTGGGCTTTTTTCTCCCCGTTTCTGCTTTTCTGCGCTGGCGTATGTCCGGGCTTCTGCTTTGCTTAAAGGGCGCTTAACAACGGAGGCAGGGTGATGACGCGATTAACGGCCAAAGATTTCCCGCAGCAGCTGCTCGAGTATTATGACTACTATGCCCACGGCAAAATCAGCAAACGCGAGTTTCTCCAGCTGGCGGGGAAATATACCGTCGGCGGGATGACCGCGCTGGCGCTGTTTAATCTGCTGAAGCCCGACTATGCCCTGGCAGAGCAGGTACCGTTCACCGACCCGGATATCCGCCCGGAGTATATTCATTATCCCTCTCCTGATGGCCACAGCGAAGTGCGGGCTTACCTGGTGACGCCGACGAAAATAGCCGACAAAGCGCCCGCCGTGGTGGTGGTTCATGAGAACCGCGGCCTGAACCCCTATATTGAAGACGTAGCCCGGCGGGTAGCGAAAGCGGGGTATATCGCGCTGGCGCCGGATGGCCTGAGCTCCGTCGGCGGCTATCCGGGGAATGATGATGAAGGCCGCGCGCTACAGCAGAAAGTCGATCCCGTGAAGCTGATGAATGACTTTTTTGCGGCGGTCGAATTTATGGCGAAGCATCCGCAGGCGACGGGGAAGGTCGGTATCACCGGTTTTTGCTACGGCGGCGGCGTCAGCAACGCGGCGGCGGTGGCGATCCCGGAGCTGGCCTGCGCGGTGCCGTTTTACGGTCGCCAGCCGCCGTTGAAGGAGGTCGATAAAATTAAAGCGCCGCTGCTGCTGCATTACGCCGGACTCGATAGCGGCATTAATGAAGGCTGGCCCGCCTATGAACAGGCGCTGAAGGCGCATAATAAAGTCTACGAGGCCTATCTCTATCAGGGCGTGAATCACGGCTTTCATAATGATTCCACGCCGCGCTACGATCGGGCTGCGGCTGACCTGGCCTGGCAACGTACGCTGGCGTGGTTTGAAAAGTATTTACGCTAGCGCAAACGCCATAAATAGCGCTACCGCTCGCTCAAAAAATCGCTATATAATTTATTATATAACGATTGGGAGAGCGCGATGGAAAATCATTTTGGAAAAGGCTTAATGGCGGGGCTACAGGCATCCCATGCTGACACCGCCGCGCATGCGGCGAATTTTTGCACCGACTATAAACGCGGGTTTGTGCTCGGCTACTCGCACCGCATGTTTGAAAAAACCGGCGACCGCCAGCTCAGCGCCTGGGAAGCGGGGATCCTCACTCGTCGCTATGGCCTGGAAAGAGACATGGTGATGGACTTCTTCAAAGAGGGCGGTTCTTCGACCGCGATGCGCTACTTTATGGCGGGCTATCGGCTGGAAAGCTAAAAACCGGAGGCGGGCGCCTCCGGTGGGCCAGAGCGTTACGCCTGGCGCTTATCTTCGGTTTGCGTTTCGAAGTCGCTGGCGGCATGGCGCTCATGAAGCTGCTCATTGAGCGGGCCAGAGGTACGGTTAACCATGCGTCCACGCTGTACGGCGGGGCGATTGCCAACATCCTGCGCCCAACGCAGCACGTTTTTATAGCTTCCGGCATCAAGGAATTCGGCGGCATTATAGACATTCCCCAGCACCACGTTGCCGTACCACGGCCAGATGGCCATATCGGCGATGGTGTACTCTTCTCCCGCCACAAAACGACCGCGGGCAAGCTGCTTGTCCAGCACGTCAAGCTGGCGTTTGGCTTCCATCGTAAAGCGGTCTATCGCGTATTCGATTTTCACCGGCGCATAGCTAAAGAAGTGGCCAAAGCCGCCGCCGAGGAACGGGGCCGCGCCCTGCAGCCAGAACAGCCAGTTGAGGGTTTCAGTGCGGCCTGCCGGATCTTTTGGCAGGAAGAAACCGAACTTTTCCGCCAGATAGAGCAGGATGCTGCCGGATTCAAAAACGCGGGTTGGCGGGGTGGTAGAATGGTCGCGGAGCGCCGGGATTTTTGAGTTTGGATTAACCTCGACAAAGCCGCTGGAGAACTGATCGCCTTCACCGATGCGAATCAGCCAGGCGTCATATTCCGCGCCGCTAACGCCTAACGCCAGCAGCTCTTCCAGCATGATGGTCACCTTCTGGCCGTTGGGCGTCCCCAGCGAATAGAGCTGAAGCGGATGCGCGCCCACCGGCAGCTCCCGCTCGTGCGTTGCGCCGGAGACCGGGCGGTTGATATTGGCGAATGCGCCGCCGTTGTTTTGCTTCCATTCCCACACTTTAGGTGGCTGGTAGTTATTCTCTGACATGCTGATCTGCCTTTTTAGTGAGGTGTTGAAGTCGTGACGTTACCGTGCCGGAGCGCCGGTCTAAGCCAGAATCCGCGCGGCCCATACGCTGACGTCGTCGCCGCTGCCGAGATCCGCCTGCACCAGGCCATTAACCATAAAGGTCGGCGACACGTGGATGCCGTTCTGGCGGGCGTATTTGCTATGCCATTTGATCTCGTTTTGCAGCTCGGGGCGGGCAAACGCTGCGGCCAGCGAGACGCGGCTGTAGCGTTCGAGACGTTCAATAATCTGCTGCGGCGTGGCGTCCATATTCGGCCCGCTACAGTGGTCGGTAAACTCAAACTCTTCGCGGTGGTCGGCGACGGCTTTAAGCACCTTATGCGCCTGCTCGCGGCCGTGCGGGAGAGTTGACGCGGCGAGAATACAGCGGACGATGACGCCGGAAAACAGATGCCACGGTTGAGACTGCAAACGTATTTTGATCGTCACGTTATCTGCGCCAACTTCATCCAGCAGGTCATCAAGCTTATTAAAGGCGCGAACGGAATAGGGGCATGTGGGTTCAAGGAACACCTCAAAGGTGCGTGGCCCATGACCCCAGACCAGCGGTTGGGCGGTCAGATGCGAAGGTGTGCTCATTGTCGGCTCCTGATAATTTTTTTATCTCAAATAACGATATCACTTTTGCCCGGGGGCGCAGGCTTATTTTCCTTAAGGGCACGATTAGCGAATCGAATGAGTGGTATCATCACTTCACCTCTGTCTGGTAAGTGCCTGCGGCAGGATAAGAAGAGGGAGTTTTGTTTCGCCAACTGCCCGGGCTGCATTAATTTGAGGTCAGGCTAAATGAGCAAAGGTTCGACAAGCAGTGACGCCCCGTTTGGTACACTATTAGGCTACGCACCGGGCGGCGTGGCGATTTATTCATCTAATTACAGTAGCTTAAATCCGCAAGATTATCCGGATGACGCCACGTTCCGCAGCTATATCGGTAATGAGTATATGGGGCATAAATGGCAGTGCGTGGAGTTCGCGCGCCGCTTTCTGTTCCTCACCTACGGTTTTGTTTTCACCGATGTCGGCATGGCCTACGAGATTTTCTCCCTGCGTTTTTTACGCGAGGTGGTCAACGACAATATTCTGCCGCTGCAGGCGTTCGCCAACGGCTCTCGTCGTCCGCCGATCGCCGGCTCGCTGCTGATCTGGCAGAAAGGCGGCGAGTTCAAGCACACGGGCCACGTGGCGGTCATTACTCAGCTGGTAGGGAACAAGGTGAGGATCGCCGAACAGAACGTGATTCACTCGCCGCTACCGCAGGGGCAGCAGTGGACCCGCGAGCTGACGCTGGAAGTGAAAAATGGCCTCTACACGATTAAAGACACCTTTGCCGATACCGAAATCCTCGGCTGGATGATCCAAACCGCCGATACCGAACACAGCCTGCCGCAGCCAGTGCTGCCGGGTGAGGCGATGGCGATAAAAGGCGCGCGGTTGCCGAACAAAGGCCAGTTTCGCGGCAACTGGCTCAACGAGAAAGATTCCCTGCAAAAAGCCTATGTCGAAGCCAACGGCCACGTCATCAATAAAGACCCTTACCAGTATTTCACTATTACCGAAAGCGCCGAGCAGGAGCTCATCAAAGCCACCAACGAGCTGCATCTGATGTACCTGCACGCTACCGACAAGGTGATGAAGGACGATAGCCTGCTGGCGCTGTTCGATATTCCGAAAATTCTCTGGCCGCGCCTGCGCCTCTCGTGGCAGCGCCGACGCCATCATATGATTACCGGTCGTATGGATTTCTGTATGGATGAGCGCGGGCTCAAGGTGTATGAGTACAACGCCGACTCCGCGTCCTGTCATACCGAAGGCGGGCTGATCCTCGAACAGTGGCTGAAGCAGGGCTACTGCGGCACCGGCCATAACCCCGCGGAAAACTTGCTCGATGAGCTTGCCGGAGCGTGGAAGCACAGCCGGGCGCGCCCATTCGTGCACATCATGCAGGATAAGGATCTGGAGGAGAACTACCACGCGCAGTTTATCCAGCGTTCGCTGACGCAGGCCGGTTTCGAGAGCAAAATTCTTTACGGCCTTGATGAGCTGCGCTGGGATGCCGCCGGGCAGTTAATTGATGCCGATGGACGCCTGGTCAACTGTGTCTGGAAAACCTGGGCATGGGAGACCGCCATTGAGCAGGTGCGCGAAGTCAGCGCCGACGAGTACGCGGCGGTGCCGATCCGTACCGGGCACCCTGATAATGAAGTGCGTCTGATTGACGTCCTGCTGCGCCCGGAAGTGTTAGTCTTCGAGCCGCTGTGGACGGTTATCCCCGGCAACAAGGCGATTTTGCCGGTGCTTTGGTCGCTGTTCCCTAATCATCGTTATCTCCTGGATACCGATTTTGTGGTCAACGAGCAGCTGGCGGAAAGCGGCTATGCGGTTAAGCCAATCTCAGGCCGCTGCGGCAGCAATATCGATCTGATTGGCCCGCAGGATGAAGTGCTGGATAAAACCAGCGGCCAGTTTTTCGATCGCAAAAATATTTACCAGCAGCTGTGGTGCCTGCCGAAGGTGGATGGCAAATACATCCAGGTTTGCACCTTTACGGTTGGCGGTAACTATGGCGGTACCTGCCTGCGCGGAGACGATTCTCTGGTGGTCAAAAAAGAGAGCGATATTGAGCCGCTAATCGTGCTAAAAGACAACGATAGCCGTTAAATTTTATCCCGGATTACGGCGGTGAGCGCCTTATCCGGGCTGCGGTTCTCGTCACCTGCGGCATTTGTAGCCCGGGCAAGGCGCATCGCGCCGCTCCCGGGGGAAGGCCGCAGGATGCTGAAGAATATCCCGGAGGCGATGCTGCGCATCTGTCCGGGCTACCGAACATACGAACCCGTAGCCCCAGTGAGCATAGTGCGACCGGGGGAGTTATCGGTAAAAAACAGATAAAACATCACAACAACAAGACAGAAAAGGAAAATAGTATGCACGATCGGCGACTCGCCGCCCGCGCGGGTGAACTTAAGCCCTCCGCCGTCCGCGAACTCCTCAAGCACAGTAAACTGCCCGGCGTGATCTCCCTGGGCGGCGGCATTCCGGCTCCGGAGCTTTTTGATACCGAAGGCCTGAACCTGGCGGTGCAGCAGGTGATGAACGGGCGCTTTAACGATGCGTTCCAGTACGGTTTGACCGAAGGTTATCCGCCGCTGCGTCAGGCCGTCAGCGAACTGTGTCACGCGCGCGGCGTGGACTGCCCGGCAAGCCACGTTTATATCACTTCCGGTTCGCAGCAGTCGCTGGATATCGTCGCCCGCACGCTCCTCGATCCGGGCGATGCGATTGTCGTTGAGCGCCCGACCTATCTGGCGGCGCTGCAGGTCTTCCAGCTGGCGCAGGCCAATATTCTCAGCGTGGATACCGATGATGACGGCATGCTGGTGGAACAACTGGCCGATCTGCTGGAAACCACGCGCGTGAAAGCCGTTTACCTGGTGCCGACGTTTGGCAACCCAGGCGGGAAGACCCTCAGCGAAGCGCGCCGTCGTCGCCTGGTTGAGCTGGCGAAAAAGCACGACTTCGTGATCATTGAAGACGATCCGTACGGTGAAATCAGCTTCACCGATGAAGTGCGCCGTCCGCTGTATCAGCACGCGGTTGAACTGGGCTGTGTCGATCAGGTGGTGTATACCTCCACCTTCTCCAAGATCCTCGCGCCGGGGATGCGTATTGGCTGGATCGTGATGCCGGACTGGCTGGCGCAGCAGACGGTGATCGTCAAGCAGGCGGCGGATCTGCACACCAACATGCTATCGCAGGTCATCACTGCGGAATACCTGAGCATGAACCGTCTGGAAAAGCAGATTGCCCTGATCCGCGAAGATTACCGCAAGAAGTGCGTGGCGCTGGCCGACGCGCTGGAATCGCAGCTTGGCGAGCATCTGGAGTTCAGCCGTCCTAAAGGCGGTATGTTCCTGTGGGCTCGCTTCCGCTATCCGTTCGATACCATGGAATGGATGAAGAAAACGCTGGAAAACGGCGTGGTCTACGTGCCTGGGGAAGCGTTCTATAACGACAACCCGGATACCCGCACGCTGCGTCTCTCCTACTCTACGGTATCGGCTGACGGTCTGATGACCGCCGTCGAGCGCCTGGCGAAATCGCTGTAATCGCCTTGCTTCGCGCCGCTGGTCGGCGCGGAGCGCTCTCCGCCCACGTTTCTTCTATTAACGGCCTGAATTCAGGCTAATCTTTGCCTGTCCGGCGAGCGCAATGAGGGGAACTGAAGTTGAATGGCGTGAGCGGTTTTGGCATCGCCCGTCATCGCTGACGACGGGCGAGAGAAACGTAGTGCTGGGGTTCTGGCGGCTTATCGCCAGCCCGGGGTTTAATCCTGGTCGGCAATGCGATCGTCAAGCCAGATCAGCATCAATGAGGAGAGAAAAGCGACAGCGATGGTACCAATAGCTAACAACATAAGAAGCCTCAGGGGTTTTTATTATTTTTCTGCTTTTACCGATGAGCGATTGTTTCTGTCCGTAATGGTCACTTTTGTGGCTGATTGTGAGGTGGCGAGGGTGAAGAAATCGTCAGCATCAATATCGAAATTGAGAACGATTTCTCTGTATTTGCCACAGTTCATTAACTCTTTTGCTTCTTTCATACTACTGGCGGTAATAGTAGGCATCAGTTTCATCTCGTTTAAAAACTGAGAAGCAAAATAAGAGCTAGACGCTACCAGATCAACTACTTTTTCTGGTAAAGGCAACCGCAGTCGTCATGAGGGCTGCGGCTGTCCATCATCTTGTGAAACATCATTTCTGTTTTACCTTTCCTTTCAGCGCTGCGTTTTACGCCGCGCGCCTGTTTAGCGTGAACGCTGTTTTTCGCTCATCAGCTGGCGGCAGCGCTGCTGATCCTGGCCGAGGCTTTTCTGCTCTTCCGGAGTGAGCTGCTGCCAGGTGTCCAGCATCCGCTGGCCCAGCGCGGGAACGTAATGGGCTTTATGCAGCGCATAATCTGAATTGCCGCCTTCAATGATATTTTCCATATCGCGGAGAAATGTCTGGCTATCCTGGTGGTCGATCACGCAGAAAACGGAGCGGTAGTACGCTTCGTCCTCTGCGGAGTAGCGCGGCGTGAACCACCAGATAAGCAGGGCGATAAGCGCGATAAGCGGGATAATAAAAGCGAGTTTCTTCAGCATGAGTGATTCAATAAAGCAAATTGAAGAACCAGTGTAACCGCTGCAGGCACAGGATGTAAGCGCCGTCGCGGGCCGGCAGCCTGACTCCAGCCCGCTGCGGTGTCGGTCAATAGCCGACCCGATAGATCCGCCCGCTCTGAACGCCTTCCACGCTGCGGCGGTAGGCCTGAGCCACGCTGGCGGCAGGGACGCTGGCAAAGCCGGGGAAGAAACCGTCGTAGGCTGCCGCCGATTCCGTTAATACAGTGGGGCTAATCAGGTTAATACGGATCCCGCGCGGCAGTTCACAAGCGGCGGCGCGAACAAACCCCTCCAGCCCGGCGTTCACGGTGGTGGCATTGACGCCCTGAGCGATAGGCTCATGCGCCACGATCCCGCTAATCAGCGTAATCGAGCCGCCATCGTTAAGATAATGCTGGCCGGTCAGCGCCAGGCGAATCTGCCCCAGGAGCTTATCCTGTAAGCCCTGGTTGAAATCGCGATCGGTCATGGTCGCCAGCGGGCCAAAGAACAGATTACCGGTGGCGGAAACAATCGCGTCTACCTGACCGATTTTCTCAAACAGGTTCTCTACGCTTTGCTGTGAGGTGATATCCACCTGATAGTCGCCCTGAGTGCGGCCGACGTGAATAACCTCATGACGCTGACTTAACTCTTGCGCAACCGCGCGGCCAACGGTACCGCTGGCGCCAATAACGATGATTTTCATAGCAGATTCCTCTCTCGGATGAGAGGCTATTCTTTAATAAAACAAATATCGGATAAACTGGCTAAAAGTTAAATGATTACTAACCAGGAGTTTGTAATATGGATAAGCTGCGGGCGATGGAGACCTTTATTGCGGTGGTGGAGTGCGGAAGCTTTACCGAAGCCGCATCGCGCCTCGATATGTCGGCGGTGATGGTCGGGAGATATATCGCGCTGATCGAACGGCAGCTTAATACCCGTCTTCTTGAGCGCAATACCCGCCGCCAGAGCCTCACCGACGCCGGGCGGGTCTATTTTGACGAGGCGAAACGCGTCCTTGAACAGGTTTCAATCGCCGAGAGCGCGGTGGAGAGGCTGCGGATCGCGCCCGCGGGGACGCTGCGGGTAAGCGCGCCAACGTCGTTTGGCGCCTGCGTCATTGCTCCGCTGGCCGCCACTTTTCTCCGGGCCTGGCCCGACGTGCGCGTGGAGCTGGATCTGACTAACCGGATGGTCGATCTGGTGGATGAAGGTATCGATTTGGCGATCCGCATCGGCGAGATCCGCAATAACGATCTGGTAGCAAAGTATCTCGCGCCCTACCGGATGACGATCTGCGCCGCGCCCGGGTATTTAGCCCGCTACGGTACCCCGATGACGCCTGCGGACCTGGCCGATCACCTCTGTTTGTCGCATACGGTGTGGACCGCGCGCAATGAGTGGAAGCTGCCGGGCGCCGAGGAGGGCGTCCGCTGGAAGCGCGATGCCGTCCTGCGCTGCAATGATGGCTATGCCCTGCGAACGGCGGCGATCGCCGGAGCTGGACTGCTGCTGCAGCCGGAAGTGCTGCTGGCGGATGCGCTCGAGTGCGGCAAACTCGTGCGCGTGCTGGAGGCGTATACCCCGCAGCCGAGGCCGGTTCATTTACTCTGGCGGCAGGATCTGCGGCCGCTGCCGAAGCTGACGCGGTTTGTTGAGCATCTTTTGCAGGGGCAGCGCCACAACGGGCAGAGTGCTTAAGTCTCTGCCGGGCGGCGGGCCTGATGTGATGGGGGGCTTGTCGGCCCGGCAAAGCGTTAGCCGCCGCCGGGCAATCTGCTTAGTCGCGCAGCGCGTGGCGCCAGTCGGCGATCAGATCCTGCGGATCTTCAATGCCTACCGACAGACGAATCAGCTGAGGAGTAATGCCGTTGGCTAACCGCTGCTCCAGCGGGATCGACGCGTGGGTCATGCTAAACGGCTGGCTCACCAGGCTTTCCACGCCGCCGAGGCTCTCCGCGAGGGTAAACAGCTTCAGCTTACGGATGATCCGTTCGGCGTAGCCATCATCGCCTTTGACCACCACGGAGATCATCCCGCCGGGAAGCGCCATTTGCCTGCGCGCCAGCTGATGATGCGGATGCGAAGCCAGCCACGGGAACCAGACTCTTTCGACCTGCGGCTGCTGCTCCAGCCACTCGGCAAGCAGCAGCGCATTGCTGCTGTGGCGCTCCATACGCAGCGCCAGGGTACGAATACCGCGCAGCGTCAGGAAACTGCTGAACGGATCGAGCACGCCGCCAACCGCGTTTTGTAGATAGCCCAGCTTTTCCGCCAGCGCGGCGTTGTCGCCGACCACCGCCAGCCCGGCGACCACATCGGAGTGGCCGTTAAGATACTTGGTCGCCGAATGCACCACGATATCAAAGCCCAGCTCCAGCGGACGATGGATGGCCGGCGAGGCGAAGGTGTTGTCGGTAACGCTGATAATATTGTGCCGCCGCGCAATGGCGGCGATGGCGCTGAGGTCGGCCAGCTTAAGCAGCGGGTTGGTCGGCGTTTCAACCCAGATCATGCGCGTATCGGGCCGAATAGCTGCTTCGATGGCCGCCAGATCGTCGGGCTTCACCCAGCTTACCCGCAGGCCGGCGCTGCGGCGGCGAACGTTTTCAATCAGCCGGTATGTGCCGCCGTAGACATCGTCGACGGCGACCAGGTGACTGTCTTTATCCAGCAGTTCCAGCACGGTTGAGATGGCCGCCAGACCGGAAGCAAAGGCGTAACCGCGCGTGCCGCTTTCCAGGTCGGCAATCGCCGTCTCCAGCGCGTGACGGGTCGGGTTGCCGCTGCGCGAATATTCGTACCCGGTATGCTGGCCCGGCGCGGGCTGAGCAAAGGTGGAGGTGGCATAAATAGGCGGCATCACCGCGCCGTGTTCATCGGTAAATGCGCCGCTATGTACGCTCAGGGTATGCAAATTTGTCATTGAGAAGTCCTTACTGTTCGAGTCGGTTACGCCAGGTGGTCAGCACATCGCTGCGGGTAATGAGGCCAAGAAAACGATCGTTGTCGGCGATAACGGCCACCAGGCCGCGATCGAAAATGGCCTTCAGCGCGCTTTCCGGCGCGTGCTTATCCAGGGTCTCCACGTTACGCGTCATTGCTTCCCTGACCGGCAGAGAAAAGCGCTGACTGTCGCCCTGGACGTGGCTAATCAGATCCCATTCGTCGACAATGCCGACGACCCGGCCGTTTTCCAGCACCGGCAGCTGCGAGATGTCGTAGAGGCGCATACGCGCGAGGATGGCCGCCAGGGTATCGTCCGGCGCGGCGGTGACGGTTGCCCCTTCGTCGTGGCGCAGAGCGATAAAATCGCTGAGATCGCCGCGCGATGGACGGCTTAAAAAGCCCTGCTGGCGCATCCAGTCATCGTTAAACATCTTTGATAAATATTTATTGCCGCTGTCGCAGGCGAAGGTCACCACGCGTTTCGGGGTTGTCTGCGCCCGGCAGTAGCGCAGGGCAGCGGTGAGCAGCGTTCCGGTAGAGGAGCCCGCGAGAATGCCCTCAACCTGCAGCAGCTGGCGGGCGGTGGCGAAAGCTTCGCTATCGGTGACGCGGTATGCGCTGCGGACGCCTTCAAGATGGGCCAGCGGCGGAATAAAGTCTTCGCCGATCCCTTCCACCAGCCACGAGCCGGTTTCGCCGTAGCGTCCGGTTTCGACCTGGTCCGCCAGAATGGAGCCCGCCGGGTCGGCGAGGATAAATTCCGTTTTCGGGGAGTGCTCAGCAAACCAGGCCTGTAGCCCTCCGAGCGTTCCGCCGGAGCCGACGCCGACGACAATCGCGTCGATATCGCCTTCCAGCTGCTGGAAGATCTCCGGGGCGGTGGTGGTGGCATGCGCCAGCGGGTTAGCTTCGTTATTAAACTGGTCGATATAAAAGGCGCCAGGCGTTTCGTCGGCAAGACGCCGGGCGTAGTCCTGATAGTAGGCGGGATGGCCTTTGTTAACGTCCGAGCGGGTAAGCTGCACCTGCGCTCCCAGCGCGCGCAGGTGGAAAATCTTCTCACGGCTCATTTTGTCCGGCACCACCAGGATCAGGCGATAATTTTTCTGCGCGGCGATCAGCGCCAGCCCGAGGCCTGTATTGCCGGCGGTGGCTTCGATAATCGTGCCGCCGGGTTTTAATTTTCCTTCGCGCTCTGCCTGGGCAATCATGGATAGCGCGACGCGGTCTTTTATCGAACCGCCGGGATTTTGATTTTCCAGTTTTAGAAACAGGCCGCAGGGGCCGGTATCCAGCTTATGAAGCTGCAGCAGGGGAGTATGACCAATCAGGTCGCTAACGGAATGAAAAACTGACATAACATTTTGCCCATTCGTATCGAGATGATTTGAATGGTAGGGCTGCAAAATTGGCATTTTAAAGAACTTTTGTCTGCCGCTAAGAGCAAAAAGGAATATAAGATGCTTTTTAGCCGTCCGGAGGGAAAGGTTGTTAGCCGCCTGGGCGTGTTGATTTCCAGAATAGCGCGCTTTTGCCCGGTTTTTCACCGAATTATCCGTTTTTACGCGCTGCTTTATCTCTATTTCAGAAATAGATTGCCGAAAATATTCGATGGATCTCTGGGGTTAGTTTAGGTGTTGGTGAAACTATCAATGCCGCGTATACCGGCAAAGTAGCCAACGATCTAAATTCAGGTGCAGGAAATTAAAGCTAATAAAGTCGGCCTGCTCGCTTCAATAAATCGTCTATATCAGGAACCTCTTTCCGGAAATATCCTGACCTGGGTGTCATTCAGCCGGGAAATTGTCTGGTACGATCCAGTTAACAGAACAGGAACATAATTTATACCTGATAGACATATACATGTAATGATTCAGTCGTAACCAGTTACAAGGAAGCTACTATGAATAAAAACGACATGAGTCCTTTACCTACCAATACCCACGAGTGGTTTTTTAATCGTAACAGCATCATCATTTTGCTCGATATTGTTCTGTTTATCGTTCTCTACAACACGCTACCCTATGAGCCGAAGGTGGTCATGGGACTGAGTATGCTCGCTTTTATCGCCGTATTATGGTTAACGGAAGCGCTGCACGTGACCGTTACGGCAATAATGGTTCCCGTCATGGCCGTGCTGTTGGGGGTATTTAATACCCAGGCGGCGCTAAACAGTTTCGCTAACTCTACGATATTCCTTTTCCTCGGCGGCTTTGCTCTGGCGGCGGCGATGCATGTGCAGGGGCTGGATAAAGTCATTGCCGATAAAGTATTAGCGATGGCGAGGGGCAAAATGCGCCTCGCGGTCTTTATGCTGTTTGGCGTGACGGCGCTGCTGTCAATGTGGATCAGTAATACGGCGACGGCCGCAATGATGATGCCGCTGGTATTGGGGATCCTGAGTAAAGTCGATGGCAAAAACAGCCATTCGACCTATGTGTTTGTGCTGCTGGGGATTGCCTATAGCGCCAGCATTGGCGGAATGGCGACCATCGTCGGCAGTCCACCGAATGCGATTGCCGCCGCTGAGGTGGGGCTCTCCTTCTTTGACTGGATGAAGTTCGGTTTCCCGGCAATGATCGTCTTACTGCCAGTCGCTATTGCGATTCTTTACCTCGTGTTCAGGCCGGAACTTAAGGGGACCTTCGAAACGAATAGTGAACAGGTCGATTGGGATAAAGGCAAAATAGTCACCCTGGCTATTTTTGGCCTTACCGTATTCTTCTGGATTTTCAGCGGACCCATTAACGATCTGCTGGGCGGTTTTAAATCCTTCGATACCATTGTGGCTTTAGGCGCCATTATATTAGTCAATTTCGCTCGGGTAGTTCACTGGAAGGATATAGAGAAAACGGCTGACTGGGGCGTGCTGTTATTATTCGGCGGCGGTATCTGCTTAAGTAATGTGTTGAAAGAGACGGGTACCAGTCTGTTCCTGGCAAACCAGATTAGCGGGATGGTGGCTCATATGGGGATATTTATTATTATCCTGGTGATTGCAACATTCGTGGTGTTTCTGACCGAGTTTGCCAGTAATACGGCCAGCGCCGCTTTGCTTATTCCCGTATTTGCCTCAGTGGCCGAAGCGTTCGGCATGTCGCCTGTGATTCTGTCGGTATTGATTGCCATTGCGGCTTCATGCGCTTTTATGCTGCCCGTGGCGACGCCGCCAAACGCTATCGTTTTCGCCACCGGCCATATCAGGCAGCAGGAGATGATGCGCGCCGGCCTGTTTTTGAATATTGCCTGTATCGTCGTTTTGACCGGATTTAGCATGTTATTTTGGATGTAACTTAAACGCAGCGCGGCGGTCATTGCTGGCCGCCGTGTCGGGATTACTCTCTTTGAGCGACAGGCGGGGCGCGCTCTGGCCATCGGCGGCATCGCCAGTATAAAGCGATGCCGGGCGTTAACGATTAAGCCAATGTTCTAGGGCAGCGTAAAGGTCACTGTAGCCCTGGCGCTCCAGGCGCCTGAGGCGCTCGAACTTTGCGCTTTCCACTGTGCCGTCAACGACTGTGGCGTCTGCACGGGGTGGGTATAGGTGGCGCCCGAACAGACGTTGGCGTTGGTATTGTCGCGCATTATTCGAAAATCGATTTGCCCTGTTGTCGCGCAGGTCCAGGATTCAAGAACGTTAAAGTTTCTTGTACTGTTAATCATAAACGGGCGGATTACATTGCCCTGCCCGGTTACGGTAAGCGGTTGTTCCATATAGGTTGTGCGCCAGGCGGAGATAGTTCCAGTGTTAAATACCGTCCCGGGGAGAATATCAATCGCGGCAATATTGCGGATATTTACGGTGGTAGTATTGATGATAGGGAGTGCCGGCGAGTAACTAATCGTCGGGGCATAAGCGGGTTTACTGGTCGCAGGCACTATCGTAAAAGAAAGGGGAAATGCAGTCCCATTGTCCAGCCTGGAGACACCACCTTGCAATACGCTGCAATAAAGATAGGTATAAGGCGGCGTTTTGGCAGATAGTGTCGCCTCCAGATTGATATCGAAAGTTGGCCAGGTGTAACTTGCTTTTTGAGTCATACTTGGATAGGTGAAAGAGGTCGTATTGACGTCTATTATACCTGTCTTGTTCAACTGGACAGAGCTTGTACCAGGGCCAAAATTAAGCCCAACAAAATCGCCAAAAATCGTTAAAGAATTTACATTACTCGATGCACTAAAAAAGGATTTACAAGAGGCGCTTTTCCCCATATAGAGTACGTCAGCATCTAAAAAGCTAAAACATCCGTTTACGGTAAGAGAAGTTCCGCTGGCGGTTGCTGTACAAGCTAATTCGGCATTAATTTCAGCGGCGGCTGATGTGGCAATAGCGGCACTCCCAGTGGCGTAGGTATGCGCTCCCCAGTACAACAAGCCTCCTCGTGCGGCAGACGTAGTAGTGCTAAGGAGAACTTTTTCACCGTTAGGAATTACCGACGCGCTGGCCGTAACGGTCTTTGGCGTCAGCGTGACGGTTATCGGATCCGTAGTATAAGCGCCGGTTACCGGATCAAACGATCCGCTATTGGCCTCAGGGGTGACCATCAGCGTTGCCGCGATGGCAACGAACATAAAAACAAACCACTTCATTCTGTTCTTCCTCGTAAGGAGTGCTATTTACTTCGCCCAAGGGCGCAGAATTATTGACAGACGCTCGTCGCGTTCCAGAGACCGGACGCGCCAGCAGATTTATGGGCTATATAATCCGCCCGGCAGGCGGTTTCCTGCCCCTGGCCATTCCCCCATTTCACCTGCAGCGTCCCTTTTTGCGGTAAACCGCTCAGCAGCACTTCTCCGCCATCACCGACAATTGACGCGTTTTCTTCACTTTTAAGCAGTGACGCCATTGCGCCAAAGGGGACCGGTTTGCCGCCGGGCAGCGTTAATGTCATCAGGACACGGTGGCCAATGGCGGTTTTATACTCCGCCCTGACGATAGCCCCGCGGGTGGGAACAACTTTATTGGTCATATAGGTGATATCGGTATCGTTCCGCAGGGTCTTGCTATTCAGGCTAATATCATTGCGGCGATAGGGGGTCAGATAAGGAACAACCGCATAGCCCCGGCTGTCCGTAGAGATACCGGCGTAGTTATTGATGCCAATGCCTTCAGCGCCAGGAGCCTTAACTAACCCAATGGTTTCACCCAGCGATTGGGACAGCGTGATACCATTCTCATGAATCACTACCCCACCGGCTATGCCATACCCCAGCTGTTGACTGTCGCGACTGCGGCTGTAGGAACCATTTAACGTTCCGTAGCTTGCCTTCCAGCTGACGTTGCCCCCGACGACTTGTTGTTCGCTGCGCCCGGCGTGCGTCGCGTTTATCCCCCAGTCAAGACTGGCATCCTCAAAGGCTGAACCATTCAGTCGCAGGTTGTGGCTGGTCCCGTTTCCACTCGCATGGGTTGTCCCGTATGAGGCGTATGTCCGGTTGAGGAATTTATCCAGCGGCACATTGATTTCAAAGGAGACCACATTATCCTGTTCGGCATGGCCATACAGTCCGGTATTCCGGTTCCAGGAGTAGTTCAGACTGATACCAATCGCGTTGAAATTTTTGTAATACCCCAGGTTTGCCGACAGGCTGTTACGTTCTTTCTGCCAGTAATCTTCGCTAATCAAGGATGCATTCAACGCCCCAAAGTTATCGCCAAGATCCTGATTCAGCGACAGCTCTGCACGGTTGCGCCGGCGATCGGTGATATAAGAAGGAATGTTATTATCGCTGCGGTAAGTCCCCAGCGTTTCTTCCAGCGAGCGAAATCCGGAGGTGGAGTAGCGATAGCCGGCGATGGTAAAGTTCGTTCCCGTCTGCAGGAAATTTTTGCTATAGCGTACCCGGAGCGACTGGCCCTGTTGCCTGCCGGTATCGGTCGAGATGGAGCGGGAATGGATGGCGTCGGCGGAAAAGGCGCCCCAGCTACCGATATTCTTACCCACACCTAACGCATATGACTGATATTTATTGCCTGCGTTTTGCACGCCGCCGTAGAGCGTAAAGCCCCATGGAAGGCCGTAAATTCCGGTCCCCTGAACAAACAGGTTTTTTTCCGTGCGAGTATCGTAGGAGCGGAATTGACCGCCCGTTACGCTATAGCGAAACTTACCTTCACGCTGTAGAACAGGCAAAGATGCGTAGGGGATGCGCAAGTGCTGCTCGCTGCCGTCGGCTTCTTTGATGGTCACGTCAAGATCGCCTGCTCCCCCGGTGGAGGCCAGATCGGAGATCTCAAACGCCCCCGGCGCCACTTTGGTCTCATAGACCACGTAGCCGTTCTGACGGATGGTGACCAGGGCGTTGCTGCGGGCAACCCCTCGAATCACAGGCGCGTAGTTACGTACGCTGGAAGGCAGCATGTCGTCGTCCGAGGCCATCTGAAAACCACGAAACGGCACGCTATCGAAGACATCAGCTGGTGCTGAACTGTCGCCTAACGTCAGCTGGCTGCGCAAAGAGATAATATTCCGCTGAAGATAGCTATAGACGTTGTCCCATTTACTTCCACTCTGATTACTATGCTCAAAGGTGGTGTAGTTGCGCAGACGCCAGGGACCGATATTGAGACCGGGACGCAGGTTCAAATACGTGCTCTCATAAGTCTCTGCACCCTTAAATCGGCTCTGATAGCTATTCATGTTGTAATTGAGGAGGAGGGCTGGAATACCTTCATCCCAACGTTCAACGGGCACTTCATCCAGGCTGCGCGTATTCATTGCCGCATGAGGGATACTCAGATTCAGCTTTTGGCGGTTAAACTGAAAGTCGGCAAATGCATCCGGTATACCCGCAAGATTGGCGCATTCGCTATCATTGACGGCAAGTTCTGGAAATGAGGCGATATCAATTCCCCATTGGCTAAGTTCTGCCAGGGTGACGCAGGGATCCAGCTTTCCATCCTTGTTCTTTGAAAACATCACATCGCGGGCATCTGCGGTCACCATTTCGTTATTGACGTAGATATCTACACGGTAGTTTCCTGCTGGCTGCCCATTGACGACTTCAAATACCGAGAGGTCTGTCGTCGGCGCGCCATCCCCTTCGCGAACCTCAAGCAAAGCAGGGTTAAAAAACTCATCTGCAAACGATATGGCTGGAGCATTGAATAGCGCAGACATAATCAAGAGGCATGTATATTTCATATTGAAATTGAACTGGCGCAAAATCCCATACCTATTAATCAGATGTGATCAGTAAAAATTAATATTTTGAGTGGAACTCTTTGCCACTCGTACCGTAATCATTAATTATTTTCCAGCTAACGGTGTTACCGACTGCCCCTGCGGGAATAGTAAATAGTCGTTCTGTTGCTGGTGCCACATAGGTCTGTTCTGGTAAGGTGGGTTTAAATATCTTTCCGCCCACCGTAATGACGCTGAAGTTCATATAAAACGGCGTTGGGTTAGTCACCTGGATCTGGTTACCGACTTTTTTCCAGATAAGTTTATCCCCGCTTTCTTCAGGTAAACCTTTCACAGCTGAAGGACGATAAATAAATTTCAGCCTTTTTTTGATCGCCAGCTGCAATGTATTAGCCTGTACCTCATTTTTTTTAACTGAAGGGATAGTCTTAATGTTTAGCCAGAATAATGACTCGCGGTCTTGCGCAAGGTTTGTACCTGTGAAGACCGCGCGCAAAGTATTGTCCTGGCCTGGCTCAAGACGAAATAATGGTGGGGTAATCATAAACGGGGCCTTAGCTTTGCTATTCTCCCCTTCGTCCACCCATGACTGAATAAGAACGGGAATGCCCTTGTTCGTATTGCTTACAGTAATCGATGCTTCTTTTTCATCGCCATGAAAAACCAGGCGAGTCCCGCCGACCGAAACCGCCGCATGACTATTTATTGAAAAAGTCAAACATGACGTCATTAAAGATAAAACAAGTAACGCTTTCATTAATACTCCGGTAGCGGAGGTGTTACCACCTCCGCTGTATGTCAAAAATTACATATACGAGATGTTTACCTGGGCTACGGCGTTAGCAACGCCTGCGGTGACAGAAGCCGCAGTACTGATGTAATTAGCCGTAAAGCGGAGCTGTTGGGTCGCGGCGCTAGTCAGCGCAATACCTAAATCGGTAGAGTTAATATCGATATTGGTGCCGTCAGCCTTTTTGATATTAATAGATACGCCGGTTGCGCCGCCGCCGGTCAGCGCCAGGTCGCCTGCCGCATCCGCTGCCCCTGAAAAGGTCACCAGCGCGGCAGTCGGACCACCTGATGCCGGACAACCCGTTAAGTTAATGGAAAAAGGAACCGGGAGGGTCGTTGTTCCTACCGTCGGAAATTGAGCAACACCGTAGGTGCCTAGCGGAACGTTCACAGTACTGTCAGAAGTGTCTACACTGCAGGCTTCCTGAAGAATGGTTCCGCTGAAGTTAACGGTGGCATCTGCAGCCAGTGCCTGAGATGCAGACACAGATAACAGACCAAATGCAAACGCAACTGCTGATAATTTTTTCATACATCATTATCCTTAATATAAGCTACCGAAGTCATTCGGCGCATATTGCTATAAAGTTTCACAGAGCCATATCACATGAATGGCCTTGGGTAACAACATAACGATTCCGTTATTTCTATGCACCTGAAAACGTCTTATTAAGAATGTTTGAACGTTCATGATTTACGCCTGGAAAAATCCCTATCCCGGCATATAAAAGCTGCAGCATGACTTTTTGCTGCCGGTTAAAAACGGCACAAAGCGTACTTATCAAAATGCTTAATAACATTACCTCTTCATTTATCTGGTTTTTTATTATCGAACCACAGGGGGGGGCGGTTGAGGGCGGGCTTTATTACAGGTTATTGTCCTGGGTTTTATGTTGTAATTTTGTTTAAAAATTCCGCTTAATTTAAATGGATATTAACAAGGTGCCTTGTCTTGACTGTTTATTAATATTTCATAATACCTGTTGTTATTATTTTAATAGCGAGGGATGAAATCGATAATGTTCTTTCTAATCAATCTGTTGTGATGTTCTGTTTTAGGGTTTTAAATGTATTTAAGAACCTTTAAGGTTTTTTAAGGGTATTTCATGTAGCAGCACGTGACAGTTTTTAGCATTAAATGAGATGATTTCCTTGAGAAAACTGTATTTTACCTTCACGTCCCGGGTTTATCCCTGACACAGGAAAACCAGGATATTACGCTATGGCTTTTTTATGATACGTCACGGGACGCGCGTTTTTGCCATGCACTCACAAATTGTGACCTGATTTTGGCTTTCAGTCATATAAAATTTAAAAGGATCAATGATGAGTAAGATTATAAGGCACGAAATTAATGAAAGCTGGGCAATATCCGGAGTGGTCGAATCCTGTGGTTTGGTCTTTGTGGGTTATTGTATTGGTAACATCGGGAAGCCCATCGAGGAACAGATAAATGGCGCTTTCGATAATTTGAGCGAAAGGCTTAACGCTATCGGCCTGACGCTGGAGTCAGTCGTAAAAATTGATGCTCTGTTTCGCGACGTATGGAATATCCCATTAATGGAAAAAGTCATGCGTCAGCGATTCAACGGCCATTATCCCGCCAGAAAATCAATTCAAACCGAGTTTGCCCATGCTGGCGGGGCCACAGGTATGCTCTTTCAGCTTGATGCGATTGCCTGCCGTTAATCGATGTCGCCTCTTCTGTAATTGACAGGGGCGCGCCGTTTCGCTGTTCAACCGGGAAGCCATTGCATCGACCTCCCGGCTTGCTGACCCGCTAAAATAAATCGCTATCACACGAATAGGCATTTTATTCGGATGAACTGATTTTAAACCATCGCTTTTTTTGCCGGGTCGTAAAAAACAAAAGCGATTTTGTTTTTGTCAGGATCGCGAACGTAGGCACTGTAAAAATCAGCGCCGTAGTGCGGACGAAAAGCCGGTGGGCCTTCATCTTCGCCACCATTCTCAATCGCTAATCTATAAAGTTCCTGGATCATTTCAACGGATACCGCATTCAATGCAACCATGACGCCATTACCTCGGGTGGCGGGGAGATTATCAAACGGCATTCCAACGCATAATCCGGTAGTATGATTATCTTTGAACGTTCCCCATGCGGCGCCTTTTTCGCTACGCCCATCGAGAGGATGGCCAAGCACGCGCATCAAAGGCGCATAAAATTTATAGGAAGCTTGAGGGTCATTGGTTCCCAGCATAATATAAGAAAACATAGCATCTCCTTTTTAAAAATAGAGCATAACATAGCTAAGATATAACGAATATTTACCGGGTGTGAATTCAGATATTACATGAAAAATTCCCGGATAAGGTTGGCGATAATGAATAAAGAAGAGGTAAGGATCGTGCTTAACTTATGCTGTGCTGACGCTTCCCCTCAGCGTGGCAGGCTGGAATGATAAATATTTGTTATATCCAGTCAGAAGGGAGCCACGGGCTCCCGACAGTAAAAAACAATAGACTTAACGGGGATAAAAAAGATCGACGCCCGGGCGCTATGTTCTTTTGACGCTAAGGATAGCGTTGACCATTAGCGCTAACACGCCGACGGGACTGATAAAAAACACCTTAGTTGGGCAATAACTGATTGTAGTTGCAGGGTTTATTCTTTTTAAACCCACTTTTTTAATCACGACGTTCCGTAAATTTTTAACCATGACCCGGCTAATACGTTTATGGGCGCGGACGTTTTTGGTGAAGTTCGACAGCCGAAAAGACTCAGCATTAAAAATTAAAACGTCACATATGTTTTTTCAATCATATAATTAGCTATAATGCATGTAATTCCAGCTACACTGATCACCTCTTTACCCTTTTAACCTCTTTTAACATATCAACCGCGAATAGCATATGTATTGGATCATAAACAAAAATATAGAATTTTGGCCTGAAAATAAGCGGTTAATCTCGTTGAAAAACCCGGCGCTGAGCGTCACATTGACGGCTCCGGCAAGCCACTGTCTTGTTCTTTTACTGGAAGCCTCACCGGAGCTGGTCAGCCAGCAGACTTTTTTTAAAAAAGTTTGGGAAGATGAGGGGATCCTGGTTCCTGCAAATACCTTGTATCAAAACATATCGATTGTCAGGCGCGGACTGCGCGATGTCGGAGAAACGGATAACTCATTAGTCGTGACGGTGCCGCGTAAAGGTTTTCATATCAATGCCAACGTTAACATTGAAAAACGTGAAAAAATATCTTTAGATTCAGTAGGTTCTGCTGATGCATCTCTCGCGGTGCAGGATAGCGTTGCGGGAAAAAAAGCAACCACTGAATCTGTGGCTACCGTGCATACGGCTGATAAGAAAAACGCCCGCTCAAAGGCTGTCACACTCTTGATTATGGCATTGAGTTTACTGGCGGGCTTTTTTTCTCTGCATTACCTCTGGCACTTTAATGATGAAAAGCCCTTTTTTAGCAGCTATACATTAGTTGAAAGCGATCGCGGTTGTCATTTTTATACCATAGATGATAATCATGCCAGCATTGATAAATTTAATAGTTATAAGTCTTTGATTTTCAAATCCGGACTGGACTGTAAGAAGTATCCCTTTGTTTATTTTTCCATGTCGCAGATGACTCCAGGTTTTATAGTGTTTATTTGCAGGAAAAGCTACACCGCGAAGGCTTCTGCCGGATGTGTTACTCTCTCTTTTCGTGGAATTGTACATGAATAGAATAAAAATTGTGATTGGCTTTTTTATTTCTGGCGCTCTGGCAGGGGGGATCTATAATTTTGTGAACGATAAAATACATCATAAGGAAGAGTGTACGGCATCGCTCGTGGTCTTCAAGGATAATACACAAACTAATTTGACCTTAAATTTCATGTATTCACTTGCTGAAGGTAAGGGTACCGTTGCGGTCAGCGGTAGCTATCTGGATGGCGGGAAACTGCAGGGCCATATCAGAAGAGATGTCATCTATGATATGGTCAAAAATCATGAAACTCACCATTTCCACTCCAGAGAAATAAACCGATACGGTAACATTGACTCCGTGTCGGATGAGTTCCTGGCCAGCATCCTGCCTGACTTTTACGTTTATCCAAATGAAAAAATAAGCTATATTATTTCAAAGCAAAATGAGCATAGCTTTCTGATAAAAATTGGGTCACGACCGCTACTGTATTGTGCTAATTAACGGTATGGATGATGAGTCAGGCTTGCTTATCATCCACAATTATCTGGCATAATCGTCCTTTAAATGGTCTTTTATAATGAGTAAATCAGTTAGCTTCCCTGCGCCAATTTTTCGACAGGCCACATATCTGTAATTGCTGACGATCTTACTGGTGAGCGATAGAGATTCAGCGATAACATGCGTATCTTTACCTTCAAGGCTTTTGTTGAGAATGATTTTTTCAATTTTGCTTAAGCGCTGGTTTTTGGTCGGTTTACACTTAACCCGTCTGATCAGGCAGCGGAGCGCTTTCATTATGACTTCCGGCGGCGCTTTAGCATTTATCACGGTATCTGCATCACAGATGAGTGCATGCTGCGACGAACTCAGAATCAGTAATACTTTGCATCGCTGGTTTAACGAGGAAAGTTTGCTGGCGTTGCATTTGTTTTCTAAACTCAGATGCAGGATAACAATATCTTCATAGTTTAAACGATCGAGTTGCGGGTCGTCACACTGACAGCTTTTGATTTCCATCGCGTTATATTGTCCGACACAGATAATGCCATCTCGAAGATACTGGTTATTGCTGATGATGAAGATAGCCATGATAACTCCCGTAAGCATTTCACTCATGATGTGTCGTATTCAATGACTATATCTGATTGTTCAGAAATTCAAACTTATCTCGTCTTAAATTTTCTTATTTACTCATATTAAATGGTAAAACTTATAGTAAACAAGGAGTTGTGTGATTTTCTTGAGGTGTCTGATAAGATATAAATAACATTTGGAAAATTCCTTATTAAATAATAATCGTCTTTTAATGTGCTTGGAATAATCTTAACGTTGATTTGCGTCATTATATCGTGGTTGTGATTAGTGCTTTACTAATCTCATGCGTATTAATCATCTTATCTATTTGCGCAGCGTATAGCACTTGTCACCAGGTGCCATAAATAAATTCACTTGCGGGATGTGGTTTTATGAATGGGGTTATGGAACTTGAATTCTGGATGCGTGTTGCCATTGGTGAAGCTGAAGAGAGTTTGTGTGAGGGGAATAAAGGTTTTGGCACCGTTATCATCAAGGATGGTGAGATGGTTGCGGCGGCGCATGACTATGAGGAAACAGAGGGAGACGCAACCTCACATGCTGAAATCAACGCGATTAAAATTGCCAGCCAAAAAATTGGCAAAAATTTAAACGGGGGCATACTGATATCCACCAGTGAGCCTTGTCCTATGTGCGCATTTGCCATCGCCTGGTCCGGGATAAGCGAAATAGCTTTTGGTTTTTCTATTCAGGATGCACTTGCTCAAGGGCGGCGGCGGATTGCATTTCAGTGCGTCGAGGCTTTTGATAAGGCGGGCATAGAGGTTATTGTTCATAAAGGTATTCTGCAGCGGGAATGTGCAATTCTCTATCGTGCTGACGTTCGCAGCGAAATTAATCATCTGCGCAACGCAACCGATGAAGACCTTAAGGCGCTGAACGCGGATTCCATTGCCCGCCGTACTGCATGGTTCTGCCAAAATAAAGCCGGGTTGAATATTGGCGATAGCCATTTGTTAGATACCGCACACCGCTTACTTATAACGCGATTCCACGCTGCAGAGGTTGAAATGCCCGTGGTGAACAGAACTGAGAAGCAAATTACTTTCCACTCTATGAATTTCTGCCCAACGCTTGAGGCATGCAGAATTCTGCGCCTCGATACCCGGCACGTTTGCAAACTCCTGAATGAAGAGTCCACCGATATGTTAGTGAAAAAGATAGATAGCCGACTTCGCTTCTCTCGAAATTATAATAACCTCAGACCATATTCCTCTTTCTGCGAAGAATCTATTTCTATTGAGGATTGAACGTGTGTTGCCATAAGCGATGTGCCTGATTGTTCCAGGGGCCGTTAACGGACTTTAGCTTCCTGAAAAACAAAGCTATCCGTTAACCATCGGCGATTCAACAGGGCAAAGCAGGCGATCAGCGGCGTAATGTTAAAACTTTTAAAGGAGAAGTCATGAAATTAATCGACTTGCACATGCATTCGGCATATAGCAACGATGCCGATTTCCCCGTCAGCGATCTGCTTACCATGGCTAAAGCGGCGAATCTTGCGGCCCTGGCGATAACCGATCACAACTCGGCGCGATCCGTTGAGGAGTCTATTCGCTATGGCAGAGCAAATAGCGTAAGCGTGATGACCGGGATTGAAATCGACTGCGCGTTTGCGGGCAATAATTATCATCTGCTGGGCTACGGTTTTCGTCGAGACAGCCGGGATTTTGACGCCGTCGAACACAACTTCCTTCGTCTGGAAACTGCCGCGACGCCGCTAAAGCTGGAGAAACTGCGGGCGCTGGGGTTCCAGCTTGATGAAGATCGCCTGTATGCCATGGCCGGCGATCGGGTCCCGCAGGAAGAGGAGATGGCAGAACTTATTTTAGAGGATGCGCGCAACCTGAATCATGATCTGCTGCTGCCTTACCGCGCGGGGAATGCGCGCAGCGATATGCCGTTAATTAACTTTTTTTGGGACTTTTTTGGCCGAGGCAAACCCTGCCAGGTGACGGTGGAATTGCCGCCGATGGCGGAGATGGCGGCGCTGATAATCGACAACGGCGGCATTCCGGTCATTGCGCATATCGGCGCTAACGTGAAGGAAAAGCCGTTGGCGGTGATTGAACAGATGTTGCCACTTGGCGTACGCGGCGTGGAAGTGTTCTCCAGCTATCATGATGAGGAGCTATGTCGCGAACTTTATCACTACACGCAGGATAAATCGCTGCTGGCGACCTGCGGCAGTGACTTTCATGGTAAAAACAAACCCAATATTAAGCCTGGCGACTGTAGACCATGGCGTGACGCGCTACCGAAAACCCTGGAAATCCTCGAGCAGGTTGATCTTTATTGACGCCTGAAATCTACCGGCTGTGGGCGAGTTATTAAATAACAAGGACAACTGATTATGCGTAGAGGTATTATCGGGCAGGATAAGAGGCACAGGAAGAGGTATCTGCTGTCAGTCAGAGAAAGAGATGGACCACCTTCGTTGTGCCTCTAAATAGAGAGTCACAAAATCGCGTATATTTTATGGGGGCGCATAGTATTGTTGAGAGCCACGTTTCACGACAATGACTCTCTGCTTCGGATAAATTTAGCTACGGCTTGTAACGCCTCATCCGCTTCAGGTACCTTTCCCACCGATGACTGAAATACATGCCAGAGCCCGTCCCATATCTCAAGCTCAACTTGCATCCCAGCCTTTTTAGCATATCGGGAGAGGCGTAATGCATCATCGCGCAATAACTCCTCGCTTCCCACCTGAATAAATACGGGAGGAAGTCCAGACAAATCACCAAACAGGGGAGAGACAAGAGGATCGCTTCGTTCACTGTCCGAACAGTAGTATTTCACGGTCATTATCAGGTCTTCTATGCAAAGCAGCGGATCGAGATCCTTACACAGCGTTATGCTCTTACCAGAAAGTGTGAAATCTAACATGGGAGACAGCAGAACAGACGAGTCCGGCAAAGGATCTTGATGCTGTTTTAACAGGAGTAAAAGCGACATGACCAGTCCACCACCGCTGGAGTCTCCCGCGAGGATAATGTCCTCTGCTGAATAACCATTAGCAAGCAGCCATAAATAGGCCTGATGACAATTTAATAAGGCCGCAGGAAATCGATTTTCTGGCGCCAGAGGATATTCCAGTACCAGAGTTCGGCAACCAAAATATTGTGTGAGACAGGCAGCGAGTTTTCTGTGAGTCAGACACGATCCCTGAGAATTTCCACCGCCGTGGAAATAGAGAATAATCCTGGTATTTATCGAATCGGGATATGAAATCCATTCCGCAGTTATCTCTGTATCGTTAACCGTTTCGATGCACACACCCGCAGGTAGTGTTGCCTTTATGGCTGCAGACTCCCAGACCTGGCGCTGAAGGGAGTGTGGGGTATTCAAAAGAAAATGAATATTTTCATCATGATTTTCAAATAGCTTAGCTTTATAATCTTTTGCTCCGTTACTCAGCATCTTCATTCCTTTTGCTGCTTACGCCAGAAATAATAATTGTCGGTAGTGCTTTTTTTGCATTTTAATAGGCATTAATTTATTTACTCATTCATAAACAATCTGAGAAATACGCCACATTATAAGTTTATTAAAATTCTTCGGCTTTTTTTTATCTTTCCCTACTAACCGACAAATAGCTTATTTTTTCAACGACGCTGGTGATAAGGCTTTTCCCGCAAAACAAGCGGACCTACGCTCAGGCAATTGATGCGAGAGAGCGTGGGGCAGGCAAAATCCCTGGCAATGAATTTTTTCTGGCAGAGAGGGGGAGGGGACTTTGAAGGGAAGCTAGTGCTGGCTCCCCAAAAGCAAAAAACCGCCTTGTGGGCAGGTTCTTTAAATAGTGGTGCCCGGACTCGGACTAACGCCGCAGGCGTTGAACAGCGCGCTTGTCGCGCTGGCCCCGAAGGGGTGAGCCGCCGTGCGGCGAATAATCGAACGGAGTTCGATGGAGAGTCCGCTCGCAGAAAAGCAAAAACCCAGCCATAGGCTGGGTTCTTTAAATAGTGGTGCCCGGACTCGGAATCGAACCAAGGACACGGGGATTTTCAATCCCCTGCTCTACCGACTGAGCTATCCGGGCAACGGGGCGCATTAAACCTGATTCGCCGCACCTCGTCAACGAAATTTATCTGTTTCGCAGCAGACTGGACAATCTATCACCACATTGCGTCAAAAGCACGCATCTTCAGGCGAAAAACGCCGTCCAGGCTACCGAAATCGGCATCGCCAGCACCAGGGCCGGCAGCATATTCACCACGGCGAACATTTTAATTCCGCAGATGCGCAAACCGGTGGCAACCAGCAGCATCCCGCCGACAGCGCTGAAATCCGCCATCATCATCGGCGTGGTCAACGGCATAATCAACGATGCGCAGGCCGCCAGCGCCAGCTGGATGGCCAGCATCGGCACGCTAATGGCCGAGACCGCCAGCCCCAGGGTGCAGGCGAAAATGGTGGCGGTAAAGAAGTCGAGAAACGCTTTGGCAATGAGAATGCTGGCGTCACCGGTCATTCCTTCGCGCATCGCGCCGAAAATCCCGGTTCCGCTGGCGCAGAACAGGACGATAATCGCGACGTAGCTTTGAATATACGACTCATGCGCCGAACTCTTTATCTGGCCCTTTTTTGGCGAAAGCAGCTGCTGAAGCTTACTCACCAGCGTATTAATGCCTTTCTCCATATTACATACTTCGCCGAACAGCGCGCCCACCAGCGTTGAAAGCACCATCACCGGCAGGTTGGCGCATTTGATCACCAGTAGAATACCGATGCCCAGCGACGCCAGCCCAAAAATAGAGGTCATTGATGTCCGAATCCGTTCCGGCAATCTTTGACTTAAGAGTGCGCCAAGTACGCCGCCCAGAAGGACCGCACCGGCGTTAATAAATGGCCCTGTAACCAAAGTATGACTCCTGTTAATTATCCCTAATGACTGCATTATTATGGCGCGAAGCTGGCCAAAAGGCTTGCGCATCCGTGGGGTCGCTGCATACGTAATTCATCTTGCACGGTACATTTAAAGGTGACATGATTGCGCGAATTTTCTCCTCCCCTGAATGAGGCCGCCGGGATGACGACATCGCCACTACATCACCAGTGCCGCTGCGTACAGATGCGCAGGCTGCCTCGTCTTGCTACCCTTACTCTGCAACTTCTGCCCGTCATGCGGTGAGCGTAACGCAGGCTCACTGCAGGACAACAGTAAGATCGGACGCGGTCTGCTTTTACTGATGTCTGGCGGTCGGAGCTGGGATCCAGCCAGACCCTGACAGTTCGTTGGCCAGAGCAGAGATGCCCTGGCCTAAGCCTTTTACTCTCCGGAAACGGGTATCCGCGCTCATGAAATCAATGCACATTGCCGCCAGCCGCGAGCTGGTATCCCACCTGTCCACCCACCGTCGCGTGGTGGCCCTGGACAGTACTGATTTTACCGATGTGGCGGCAGTCGTCATTACCGTGGCGGACAGCCGCAGCGGCATCCTTGCGTTGCTGAAACGCACGGGCTTTAACCTGCCGGTCTATCTGTTCAGCGAAGCTGAGCACGAAAAACCAGAAGGCGTGACGGCCATCGTTAGCGGCAAAGAGCAGGAGTGGCTCGAACTGGAAGCCGCCGCCTGCGACTATGAAGAGAACCTGCTGCCGCCGTTCTTCGATACGCTGACTCAGTACGTAGAGATGGATAACAGCACCTTCGCGTGCCCTGGCCATCAGCACGGCGCCTTCTTTAAGAAGCATCCAGCGGGGAGGCAGTTCTTCGACTTCTTTGGTGAGAACGTCTTTCGCGCCGACATGTGCAACGCCGACGTTAAGCTTGGCGATCTGTTGATTCATGAAGGATCGGCCAAACACGCGCAGAAGTTCGCGGCGAAGGTCTTCAACGCCGATAAAACCTATTTTGTCCTTAACGGTACCTCGGCGGCGAACAAAGTGGTGACTAACGCGCTGCTGACCCGCGGCGATCTGGTGCTGTTTGACCGTAACAACCATAAATCAAATCATCATGGCGCGCTGATTCAGGCAGGCGCGACGCCGGTCTATCTCGAAGCATCGCGCAACCCGTTCGGTTTTATCGGCGGGATTGACGATCGCTGCTTCGATGAAAAATACCTGCGCGATCTGATTCGCGAGACGGCGCCGGAAAAAGCCGATACGCCGCGCCCGTTCCGCCTTGCGGTGATCCAGCTCGGAACCTATGACGGGACGGTATACAACGCCCGCCAGGTGGTCGATAAAATCGGCAGCCTGTGCGACTACATCCTGTTTGACTCGGCCTGGGTCGGCTACGAGCAGTTTATCCCGATGATGGCCGACTGTTCGCCGCTGCTGCTGGACCTGACGCCGGATGACCCGGGCATTTTTGTTACTCAGTCGGTGCATAAACAGCAGGCCGGTTTTTCTCAAACTTCGCAGATCCATAAAAAGGATAACCATCTGCGAGGGCAGGCGCGTTTTTGCCCGCATAAGCGGTTGAATAACGCCTTTATGCTGCATGCCTCGACCAGCCCGTTTTATCCGCTGTTCGCGGCTCTTGACGTGAATGCCAAAATCCATGAAGGGGAAAGCGGGCGCCGCCTGTGGGCCGAATGCGTAGCGCTGGGTATTGACGCGCGCAAAGCGATTATCGCTAACTGCAAAATGATCCAGCCGTTTATTCCGCCAATGGTCGCGGGACGCCCGTGGCAGGATCACCCCACCGAAACCATCGCCCGCGAGCGGCGCTTCTTTAGCTTTGAACCGGGCGCGCGCTGGCACGGCTTTGAGGGCTATGCCAGCGAACAGTACTTCGTTGACCCCTGTAAGCTGCTGCTGACGACGCCAGGAATCGATGCGCAGAGCGGGGAATATACTGATTTTGGCATCCCGGCGACCATTCTGGCCCACTATCTGCGCGAAAACGGCATTGTGCCGGAGAAGTGCGATCTGAACTCTATTCTGTTTCTGCTGACCCCCGCCGAAAGCGCGGAGAAGCTGGCGCAGCTGGTGGCGATGCTTGCCCAGTTTGAGCAGCATATCGAATCGGATACGCCGCTGGCCGAGGTTCTGCCGAGCATCGTTAACAAATACCCGGTGCGCTATCGGGACTACACCATCCGCGAGCTGTGTCAGGAGATGCATAACCTGTACGTTAGCTTTGAGGTGAAGGATCTGCAAAAAGAGATGTTCCGCAAGCAGAGCTTCCCGCGGGCGGTCATGAACCCACAGGACGCCAACCGCGAGTTTATTCGCGGTAACGTCGAACTGGTGCGCTTAAGCGAAGCGGAAGGGCGCATTGCGGCGGAGGGCGCGCTACCGTATCCACCGGGCGTGCTGTGCGTCGTGCCTGGCGAAATCTGGGGCGGGGCGGTGCTGCGCTATTTTCTGGCGCTGGAGGAGGGCGTCAATATGCTGCCGGGCTTCTCGCCGGAGCTCCAGGGGGTCTATAGCGAAACGGACGCTGACGGCATTAAGCGTCTGTATGGTTATGTGCTGAAAGCATAAAAAAACGCCCCGTTGATATCACCGGGGCGCTTTTTTTTATTCGTACATCTCGGGTGAAGCCGTTTATTTAATGTACGACGGTCTGCGCACCGGCTGGTACGCGAACGTGCTTGTATTTAAACAGCGCGACGAAAGCAAACGCCAGAACCAGCGAATAGCCGGCGAAAATCAGCCATACGGTTTGCCAGTCGGTAATCCCTTCGACGGTAAAGTGCTCCACCACTTTGCCGCTCACCATCCCGCCAAGTATGCAGCCGAAACCGTTGGTCATCATCAGGAACATTCCCTGGGCGCTGGCGCGGATTTCCGGGCGAACCTCTTTTTCCACAAACACCGACCCCGAGATATTGAAGAAGTCGAAGGCGCAGCCATAAACGATCATCGACAGCACCAGCAGCACGGTGCCGAACGGAGTCGGGTCGCCGTAAGCGAACAGGCCGAAGCGCAGCATCCACGCCACGATACTAATCAGCATCACGTTCTTGATGCCGTAGCGGCTGAGGAAGAACGGGATGGTCAGAATGAACAGGGTTTCCGAGATCTGCGAAATCGACATCATCACCGAGGCGTGCTGCACGATAAAGCTGCTGGCGAACAGCGGATCTTTATCAAAGCTGTGCAGGAAGGTGTTGCCGAACATATTGGTGATTTGCAGTTCGGCGCCAAGCATCATCGAGAAAATAAAGAAGATCGCCATACGTTTGTTTTTAAACAGCGCGAAGGCATCAAGGCCCAGCATGGCGGTCCAGCTCTGGTTTTTCTGCTGATTGGCCACCGGAATATGCGGCAGCGTCAGAGTGAAGAGCACCAGCAGCAAGGAGAGCGCCGCGCCGATATAGAGCTGCATATGGCTCAGCTCAAAGCCGGAGAAGCTGACGCCCCACATGGCGAGGATAAAACCGATGGTGCCCCAGATACGAATCGGCGGGAAATCGGTCACGATATCCATGTTCGCAGACTGCAGGCGGTAGTAGGAAATGGTGTTAATCAGCCCCAGCGTCGGCATATAGGCCAGCGAGTTAAGCAGGATGACGAGGAACATCTCGCCCGGCGTAGTGACCTGGGCGGCGAGCCACAGCGTCAGCGCGCCGACCAGATGGCAAATGGCGTAAACCCATTTGGCGCTGATCCATTTATCGGCAACGATACCAAGCAGCGTCGGCATAAATACCGCAGCGATACCGAGCGAGCTATAAACCGCTCCGATGGCCGCACCGTCAAACTTCAGGGTAACGAACATATATGAGCCGAGCGTGGTCAGCCAGCTTCCCCAGAGGCAGAACTGCAGGAACGACAGTATTTTGAGCTGCAGCTTAAGATTCATGTTTTGATCCTCACGGATATAGAATTGTTTTGTGTTTTAAATAACATTTGTAGCGTTATTTTGGTTGGATTCTATCATTCATGGGGTGGATACTTTTGTTAACTGCCGCAGAAAATCGCAAAACAGTTGCGCAACTCTATTGTGTATAGCAGAAGGAAGGCGCCCTTGAGGAAACAAGGGCGTTGGCAGAGGATTACTTGCGGCGGTAGCCTTTTTGCGCGGTGTTTACCTTGTAGAGATAACGGCGCGATTCGGCGGACGGGTGACGGCTGGTGATGGTCTGATAAACGTCGCCCGGCGTCATATTATTGATGATATTCGCGGCCTGAATCTTATCGCTGGAGAAGACCCGCAGCACGCTGCCCGCGCCGCCGTTATAGGCGGTAATCACCGCATAGCGACGCGAGGTGGGGTTAGCAATACCGGCCAGATAGACGTTGTTCAGCATGGCCAGATAGGCGGTCCCTGTATCGATATTATTGGCCGGATCGAACAGATAGCTGCGGCTCGGCAGGCCGGATTTCCCCTGCGAGCGGAACACATCCTTCCCGGCACTGTGCTGCACCACCTGCATCAGCCCCAGCGCGTCGGCATGGCTGACTGCATAGGGGTTAAAGGACGATTCGGTTTGCATAATCGCCAGGATCAGCGACTCATCAACGCCATATTTGCGCGACGCCTGACGGACCATGCCAATGTATTTATGCGCACGTTTGTCGAGATGGTTCGGCACCAGGTTGATGGTGATGCTGTAGATCATGCGCGGACCGTTGCTGCGGCTTTTCAGACGCGTTTGCAGCAGGTAGTCCGCAAAGCGTGAGGCGCGCCACTCCCAGCGAATCGACTCACCGGTGTTATCCACGACCTGACCATACAGGAACGGTTCTTTTGAGATCTGAATGTCATCGACGTCGGAATAGAGGTCGATGGAGTTAGGGTCGTCGCCCATCAGCAGGGTTTTAATAATCGCCTGGCGCAGACGCCCGGCCGGGTCGGTGCCGGCGATGGTTTCGACGGTAATCGTCCCGGCGTCAAAGTTGATGTGGCTGCGGGTTTGATACTGGTCGGTGTATTTGACGTAGTCTTTCGGCCCGGCGAGCAGAACTTCGTTATAACCCCAAATGTTCTCGATGTTATGGGCGAACTGGCCCATCAGAATATCAAAGCCGTTGGTGTCCTTCACCCACGCCTCGTTATACTCGGCGCCTTTTTTGGTTGAGCTGGAACACGAAACGAGCAAAGGCGCAATCAGCGCTAGCGCTAAGTATTTTTTCATCATTCCGGGAGTGCGTGTTGTGTTTGTTGTGGTAAAGGGCCGTCAGGCCCTTACTGTTTTTCTGGCGGCGTATAGCCTTCGATGTGTACGTCTTTACCTTCAAACAGGAACTGAACCATCTCCTGCTCCAGCAGTTTGCGATGCTCGGGGTTCATCATGCTGAGTTTTTTCTCGTTGATCAGCATCGTCTGTTTATGCTGCCACTGGGCCCAGGCTTCTTTAGAGATTTCGTTATAGATACGTTTGCCCAGTTCGCCCGGATACAGCTGAAAATCCTGGCCATCGGCTTCACGCTGCAGGAAAGTACAAAAAATCGTTCTGCTCATTCTTAATCCTCTTTAATCGCCAGAAAGCTAAACCGGTGCTCCGGCTTTTAACTGTTGCAACAAGCGCTCCACGGGGGCCGCCAGACCGACGGACGGCGGCTGCGCTAAGTTATACCAGAGTGCGCCCCCTTCATCCATGCATGCGCCGGATGAGTGCACTGTAAGCCACATCGGCACAATATCCAGATGGAAATGGCTGAAAGTGTGGCGAAACGCGGTTAATTGCGTCAGATTATCGGCCTTAATCTGGCGCTGCGCCAGCCACTGCCGCAGCGCATCTTCATCTTCAAACTGCGGGAAGCAGAACAATCCGCCCCATAAACCCACCGGCGGGCGCTGGCAGAGAAATACCTCATCGCCGTGCTGCATCAGCAGGAAATAGCCGGTACGTTCCGGGATCGTCTGTTTCGGTTTTTTGCCTGGATATTGAGCCCATGAATGACTGGCGTAGGCCACGCAGCCGTTATTCAGCGGACAGAGCTCGCATTTGGGCTTAGAGCGGGTACACACCATCGCCCCGAGGTCCATCATGGCCTGGTTAAAACGCTCAACCCCTTTCGCTGGCGTCACGTCCTCACTAATATCCCACAGGCGTTTCTCAACCTCTTTTTTCCCCGGCCAACCGCTGACAGCATAGCAGCGCGCGAGCACGCGCTTCACGTTGCCGTCGAGAATCGGATAATGCTGACCGAGAGAAAGGGATAAAATCGCCCCGGCGGTGGAACGACCCACGCCCGGCAGCGCGGCGACTTCATCAAAAGTTTGCGGGAAGTTTCCGCCGTGCAGGGTGGCCACCTGCTGCGCCGCTTTATGCAGATTGCGCGCGCGGGCGTAATAGCCCAGCCCGGTCCACAGATGGAGGACTTCATCGAGTGGCGCATTGGCCAGATCGGTAATTGTTGGGAAACGCGCCATAAAGCGCTCAAAATAGGGGATAACCGTCGCCACCTGCGTTTGTTGCAACATCACCTCGGAGAGCCATACTTTGTAGGGCGTCTTGCCGATTTGCCAGGGCAGGGTTTTACGTCCGTATTTGTCGTACCAGTCCAGTACCTGGGCTGAAAATTGCGCGGCGAGAAAAGTCAAAGCTACGGCTCCGGGATAGCGATTATAAGGTGGCAGATTGCAGCACAAGGGCGAGAGGCTGTAAACCCTTGCATCCGCCGGGTAACTTTGGATAATGCCCGTTTTCCGAACACTCTCACAAGCAGACTTAACTTTTATGAAAAACGACGTCATATCTCCGGAATTCGATGAAAACGGCCGTCCGCTGCGCCGTATTCGCAGCTTCGTCCGTCGTCAGGGCCGCCTGACTAAAGGTCAGCAGCACGCGCTGGACACCATTTGGCCGGTGATGGGCGTTGAATTTAACGATGCGCCGCTCGATTTTGCCGCGCTGTTTGGCCGTGAAGCGCCCATCACGCTGGAGATTGGTTTTGGTATGGGCGCTTCGCTGGTGGCGATGGCGAAAGAGAAGCCGCAGCAGAATTTCCTCGGCATTGAAGTGCACTCTCCTGGCGTCGGCGCCTGTCTGGCGTCTGCTGAAGAAGAGGGCGTGCAAAATCTGCGCGTTATGTGCCACGATGCGGTAGAAGTGCTGCACGCGATGATCCCCGATAACTCCCTGAGCATGGTGCAGCTGTTTTTCCCTGACCCGTGGCACAAAGCGCGTCATAATAAGCGCCGGATCGTTCAGCCGCCTTTTGCCGAACTGGTGAAAAGTAAACTGAAGCTGGGCGGCGTTTTCCATATGGCGACCGACTGGGAGCCCTATGCCGAGCATATGCTGGAAGTGATGTCCTCGCTTGAAGGATATCGCAACCGGTCAGAAAGCAACGACTATGTGCCGCGCCCGGAATCGCGCCCGGTAACCAAATTTGAACAGCGTGGCCATCGTCTTGGCCACGGCGTATGGGACTTAATGTTCGAGAGGGTGAAATAATGGCAACGAATCGTAGCCGTCGTCTGCGTAAAAAAATGCATATCGACGAATTTCAGGAAGTGGGTTTTTCCGTCGCGTGGCGTTTCGCGGAAGGAACCAGCGAAGAGCAGATCGACCAGACCGTTAACGATCTGATTGATGAGGTGATTGAGCCTAATAAGCTGGCCTTTGACGGCAGCGGCTATCTCTCCTGGGAAGGCCTGATCTGCCTGCAGGAAATCGGTAAATGCACCGAGGAGCACCAGGCCATTGTGCGTAAATGGCTGGAAGACCGCGGGCTGGCCGATGTACGCACCAGCGAACTTTTTGATATCTGGTGGGACTAAGTTTGACAAGGGTCGGCAACTGCCGGCCCGTTTTGTCTGAAGGGAGTTAAATGATGCGCAAAACGCTGTTAGCTGTGGCGCTTTCCGTCACCGCTTTGTCCGCGCATGCGGACTACCAGTGTAGCGTCACACCGCGTGACGATGTCATCCTCAGCCCGCAGCAGGTGCAGGTGAAAGGCGAAAATGGCGATCTGGTGATTAAGCCGGACGGCAGCCTGAGCTTTAACGGGAAAGCGTATTCTCTGAACGCCGCTCAGCGCGAACAGGCTCAGGACTATCAGGCCAGCCTGCGCAGCAGCCTGCCGTGGATTGATGAAGGCGCACGCTCGCGGGTAGAAAAAGGCCGCGCCGCGCTGGATAAAATTATTACCGAACAGGTAGGGGCCAGCAGCAGCATGCATAGCCGCCTGACCAAGCTTGATGCGCAGCTGAAAGCGCAAATGAGCCGCATAATTGAACATCGTAACGATGGCCTGACGTTCCACTATAAAGCTATCGATCAGGTGCGCGCCGACGGCCAGCAGCTGGTAAACCAGGCGATGGGCGGCATCCTGCAGGACAGCATCAACGAGATGGGCGCGAAGGCGGTTCTCAAAGGCGGCGGTAACCCGCTGCAGGGGATCCTCGGCAGCCTTGGCGGCCTGCAAACCGCCATTCAGGATGAATGGAAAAATCAGGAAGCCGATTTCCAGCAGTTTGGTAAGGATGTCTGCAGCCGCGTGGTTTCCCTTGAGGATAGCCGCAAAGCGCTGGTGGGGTCGTTAAAGTAAGTTTTATTCCGCTACCTGCGTCCGCAGGTAGCAAAATCAGATTTCATTTATCCTGCCTGCGGTGGCGAACTCCTTATGATGCCTGCTGTATTCATAAAAGGAATTTGCTGATGAAATATGCATGGAAAACGCTCACCGTCCTGATGATCGCTTCCCCTTGTCACGTGCTGGCGGATGCCAACACGCCAACAGACGACGTGGTAAAACAGCAGTTTGCTGAACAGACTGGCGGGATTATGCGCTTGCAAAACGTGACGCTGAAGCAGCTAGACGCCAGGGGAAATCAGGCGACCTATATGCTGGAAGGCGATATGGCCGCCGCGGAAGATCTCTATATTCGCGTCGGCGTCGCGGGAGATTACTTTTTTTATGAGCGAGTCTGGACCAGGGGGCGGCCGGTAAAGTTCTCCGCCATGATGACCGCGGTAGGGACCAAAGACTCCGGCTGGCAGACCGAATTCTTTTCGCTGCAGATGGCGGCGAAGAGGGGCGGGAGAACCTTTAAGGAAATCGGAGGGGATGAAAGTAAAACCCTGATCGTCAATGACCACAAGTTTATGGCGCAATTTGCCAAAATTGACGCCAGCTTTGCCGCCAGCAAAGCCACGATGAAGACGCTGCAAGGGCAACAGGATGCGCTGAAAACCGAGATCGCCGCGTTAGAGGAGCGGATTAACCGTTCATGGGGTACGGATGCGAACGGCAAGCCGCTCGATCGCAGCGACGTGCAGCAGGCGATGCTGGAAAAAATGTATGAAGTAGACCGGCAAAACGATCCGCTGAAGTTCGAGAATCATTACTACAAAACTCTCTATGAACCCGCACTGGCCGCCTGTCAGAAAAAAGCGGTTTGCGATGCCGCGCCGCTGCGCGCCGAGCGCGATGCCGTGCTGAATGAGCAGAAGCGTAACTATTATCGCCAGCATAAAGAGATGAGTGAAAATATCAAAGCGGAGATGGCCGCGCGCGATAAAAAGATAGCGCCGCTGCAGAAGCAAAAAGGCGAACTGAACGCGCAGCTGATGGCGCTGGAGATCCGCTACCGGGAGTTGGCTCGCGACGAAAAATACTGGCAGGAGGGGCTGGAGAAGATGCGCCGCAACGGGGTTCTAAAGTAGCCGGGTCAGGTTCGGAATGGCCCGGCTGCGCCTGGCGCGTATGAGCTTGTCGGATGACAGAATATTTTGCTATTGAAGCTTTTGTCGGCCGGGCACGGCGCTAGAGCCGTCGCCCGGCAGAAGCGTTAGCTCAAGGTCTAACGCCCATTCTTCCTCAGGAATGCGTCCCCTCCTTTCCAGGGCAATAACGCTACATCAGCCCCAGCAGCTGCGGAATAAACAGCGAAATCTGCGGGATATAGACAATCATCATCAGCGCGATCAGCAGGGCGGCGTAGAACGGCAGCAGCGGTTTGATCAACTGCTGAATTTTGACGCCAGAAATAGAACAGCCAACGAACAACGCGCTGCCAACTGGTGGGGTGAGCAGCCCGATACACAGATTGGCGACCATCATAATACCGAAGTGCACCGGATCCATCCCCAGGTCCTGCGCGATTGGCAGGAATATTGGAGTGAAAATCAGCACCGCTGGGGTCATATCCATAAAGATCCCGACGATTAACAGCACGATATTTATCAGCAGCAGAATCACCACCGGGTTTTCAGAAACGCCCATTAGCGCGTCGCTTATCATGTAGGGAATGTCGGCGTTGGTCATCGCCCACGACATGCCCACGGAAAAGCCAATCAGCAGCAGCACAATAGAGGTCATGACTACCGATTCCAGAATCAGCTTCGGCAGATCGCGCCACTTCACTTCCCGATATATCAGTACCGACAGGATAAAGGTGTAGACCACGGCGATGGCAGAGGCTTCCGTCGCGGTAAAAATGCCGCCAAGGATCCCGCCCATCACAATGATGACCAGCAGCAGGCTGGGCAGAGCATCGAAAAACGCTTTTGCCGCCTGGGCGCAGGTCGGACGCTCGGAAACCGGATAGCCGCGACGTTTAGCAATGACGGCACAGACCACCATAATAGCCAGGCCCATCAGGATGCCCGGCAAATAGCCGGCCATAAACAGCGAGGCCACCGAGACGCCGCCTGCGGTCAGGGAAAAGACGATCAGTACGTTTGACGGCGGAATAAGCAGACCCGTGATGCAGGATGAGACGTTCACCGCCGTAGAGAAGGCCGGATCGTAGCCTTTCTGCGTCTGTATGGGGTTGAGCGTGCCGCCGACCGCGGCGGCGGCGGCGACCGCTGAGCCTGAAATCGAGCCGAACATCATATTGGCCAGCACGTTGACGTGGCCCAGAGAGCCCGGCACGCGTCCGACCATCACCTGGGCCAGATTGATTAAACGTATGGCAATCCCGCCGCTGTTCATCAGGGTTCCGGCAAAGATAAAGAATGGAATCGCCAGCAGCGCGAAGTTATCGAGGCCGTTTGCCAGGCGCTGAGAAACGGTAATCACTGCGATATCCCAGGGGAACATCAGCAGCATCGAACCGACGGTAGCGATGCCAATGGAGAAGGAGATAGGTACGCCAATAAAAACCAGAATAAAGAAAGAGCCAAATAGCATCAGTGCGATATAGCTGTCCATCAATTTGCCCCCGCTGCAGAGTGCTTCATGTTTTTCAGTCCGGTGCTGATAAAACACAACGCGTAGAACATCATAATGATCCCGGTTAGCGGCAGGATCAGATACACGTAGCCCATGGGGATTTGCATCGCCGCTGAGACCTGGGACGTCGATAGCGTTTTCTCAATCAGCTTCACGCCGCCGGTCACAATTACTGAACCAGCAAAAATAAAGATCAGCAGATTAATGATGACGCTGAGAAGCGCCTGCCTGCGAGGAGGGAGCGTCATCGCCAGTAAATCGATAGCCAGATGACGCTGGGCGCCGACGGTATATGCCGCACCCAGCAGCCCGACCCAAATCATTAAAAAGCGCGCCAGTTCGTCGGTCAGGGTGCTTGGCTGGTTTAGCACGTAGCGGCTAAATACCTGCCAGACGACGCAGACCACCAGCGCAATCATAACGGCGACGGAGAATGCGGCGATCGTGCGGTCCACCGCCAGCTTTATGCGGTTAAGTATCATCTTTGAGTTCCCGGTGAAAGGGGCCAGCGGCTGGCCCGCTAAGTGTTATTCAGCAGCAGCTTCAAATTTGGCCAGCAGAGCCGCCTGCTTCGGATCTTTTTTGAAGTCATCAAAGAGCGGTTGAACGGCGGCGCGGAACGGTGCTTTATCAACTTTGATAATTTCGCCGCCCATGGCTTTGGCCTGCGCGCGGGTGTCGGCGTCAATTTTGTCCCACAGTTTTTGCTGATAGGCCTCTGAGGCTTTCGCCGCCTCGTTCAGGATTTGCTGCTGCTCCGGCGTCAGCTTGTCCCAGGTTTTGCTGGAGATAACGAGGAAGTCCGGGATGGAGGCATGTTCATCTTCTGAGAAAACCTTAGCGATTTCGATATGGCGCGTTTGCACCCAGGAAGGTACGTTATTTTCCGCGCCGTCCACTACGCCCTGCTGCATCGCGGTATAGACTTCACCAAACGAAATTGGCGTTGGCGAACCGCCCATTAATTCGATCATTTTCAACGTGGTCGGACTGGCCTGGACGCGGATTTTCAGCCCTTTTAAATCTTCCGGTTTAGTAATGGGTTTTTTAGCATAAAAACTTCGGGTCCCGGCAACATAAGCGGAAAGGGCAAAGAATCCTTTATCTTTCGTGGACTCCATTATTTCTTTACCCACTTCACCGAAGACGACTTTATTGAAGTGATTCTGATCCTTGAACAGGAACGGTAAATTATATATCGCGTAGACGTTATCAAATGACTCCAGGTCGCTGGCGGAACCTTTCGTCATATCCAGTGCGCCGTTTTGTAATAACTCCATCGTTTCACGCGCGCTGCCCATCTGGCTACTGGGGTAAATGCGGATTTTCATATTGCCGTTGGAAAGTTGGTTAACCTCTTTCGCCATCTGCTCAAACGCCTGATGAACAACGTGGCTGCGTTCAAGGTTATGTGCCAGTTTTAACGTAACTTTTTCAGCTCCGCTGGCGCCCGCTGAGAGCAGGGCAAGCAAAGAAACACACACCAGAGAACGAGAAAACGAGAGTTTTTTCATGAGTCGGCTCCATGCACTTAGGTTAATTGGTCAATATCTAAAGAGTCATTCTTTGTTTCTGTATGACATATTATCCTGGTTGTCGTACACCTTTAAGCTGTCTGACTCACACTTTTTCCCAATGAGACGATGAAATGCGTATTTTGTGCGTTAGGTTATATTTATTTTCTATAAATGAATGTGAATTAATTTTTATTAAGAATGCTGAACTGAGATTCTTCGGGAATTACGATATTAATATTTCGGGAAAAACGAATAATTAATTATCCCGCTATTTATATAACGGGATAATCAGGGAGAGGTTTATTCGCTGAGGAATAATTCGAGAAGGGAGTTCAAAAATAGCTTACCGTGCTCGGTAATCTGCCAGCAGCCTTCATCTTCCGTCAGATAGCCCTGGGCAATAGCGGCATCGATTTGCGGGCGGATCGTCCGCTCGTCGAGGCCGGTAAAGCGGCTGAATTCATCCCGTGGCGCCGCTTCGAGCAGGCGGAAACGGTTCATAAAGAACTCAAACGGTTTATCTGCGTTCTCTACATCATGCTGGCGCTCCAGGTAACGGCCTTCCATATAGCCGCGCGGGTGGCGGGTTTTCGCCGTCCGCAGAATGCGTCCGTCCGCAAACGTCACTTTACCGTGCGCGCCGCAGCCAATGCCCAGGTAGTCGCCAAAGCGCCAGTAGTTCAGATTATGCTGGCACTGATATCCCGGTTTTGCATAGGCGGAAGTTTCATATTGCCGGTAGCCCGCGGCGCTAAGCAGGCTATGCCCCTGTTCATAAATATCCCACAGCGCATCGTCGTCAGGCAGGACCGGCGGTCGCGAACCAAACAGGGTATTTGGTTCAATGGTCAACTGATACCAGGAGAGATGCGGCGGATTGAGCGCAATCGCCTGGCGCAGGTCGTCCAGCGCCTCTTCCAGAGACTGGTCCGGCAGACCATGCATTAAATCGAGGTTAAAGCTGCGCAGTCCCAGACCGCTTGCCAGGTTTGCCGCGCGTTTGGCTTCCTGTGGCCCATGAATGCGCCCCAGACGCTGCAGCTTTTGCTCGCTAAAGCTCTGTACGCCGATGGAGATGCGATTAATGCCGGCGCGCTGATACTCCACGAAGCGATCCGCTTCCACGGTGCCGGGGTTGGCTTCCATCGTGATTTCGGCTCCGGCCGCCAGCGGAAGAGCCGCGCGTACGCCATCGAGTAGGGTTTGCATCGCCGGGCCGGAGAGCAGGCTCGGCGTACCGCCGCCAATAAAAATCGTCCCGATTTCACGTCCCTGCGCATAGTGGACGTCGGCGCGCAGATCGTTCAGCAGATGCTGGACATAGTCATCATGCGGCACTTCGCCCTTCAACGCATGCGAGTTGAAATCGCAGTACGGGCATTTCTGCACGCACCACGGGATGTGAATGTAGAGGCTCAGGGGCGGCAAATTAGCCATTACGTAAGGCTTCCAGTAACAGTTTCAGCGCTCGTCCGCGGTGGGAAATGGCGCTCTTCTCTTCACGGCTCAGCTCCGCTGCGGTTTTACCTTCCGTCGGAACAAAGAAAATCGGATCGTAACCAAAGCCGCCGCTGCCGGCGGCCTGGCGAGCGATGATGCCTGGCCAACTGCCGTGGCACACCAGCGGCGTGGGATCTTCCGCATGGCGCAGATAGACCAGCACGCAGTGGAACTGCGCCTGGCGCTTATCGTCCGGCACGTCGCGTAGCGCGTCGAGCAGTTTTTCCAGATTGCGCTGGTCGGTCGCATCTTCACCGGAATAGCGGGCAGAATAGATGCCAGGCGCGCCGCCTAACGCATCGACGGCCAGACCTGAGTCATCGGCGATAGCCGGAAGGCCGGTAATCTGCGCGGCGTGGCGCGCTTTAAGAATGGCGTTTTCGATAAACGTGAGGCCGGTTTCCTCTGCGGAATCCACGCCCAGTTCGGTTTGCGCCACGATATCGAGGCCAAAATCTGCCAGCAGCGAGGCCAGCTCGCGCACTTTACCGGGATTGCCGGTGGCGAGAACAACTTTTTGCATAAGAGATCCTGTCTATTCTGTCAGCGCAGCGACCCCGTCGGGGATCTGCTGCGGATGAATGATTTTTATCTGTTTGTGGCGACCCAGTTCGCCCTTCTCAATAAGCACCTGGCTTTTTGCTACGCGAAACTGTTTGGCGAGAAATTTTACCAGATGGGCGTTGGCCTGGCCGTCAACGGGTGGCGCGGTAATGGCGACTTTGAGCTCGTCGCCATGTAAACCAACGATGCTGTCGCGGCTGGCCTTAGGCTGAATATACAGCCTTAAGACCAGACCGTCAGCGCAGGCCTGGACAGCACTCATAGCGCCATCCACAGCCCCGGAAGCAGAACGTTACCGGTAGCCTGCAACAGTTCGGCGATACCCATATTGATCACGTACAGCAGCAGAACCAGCACCATCGGCGAGAAATCAATTCCGCCCATTGAGGGCAGCAGCCTGCGGATAGGGCGCAGCAGCGGGTCTGCCAGCTGCATCAGAACATATTCCACCGGGCTACGGCCCTGGCTTACCCAGCTCATAATCGCCATTAACAGAAGAACCCAGAAGATCAGCGAGCCGACGGTTTTGATAAGGATCAGCAGCGCGGAGATCCAGATAATCGGCTGGAAGGTGACGACCATAAACAGGACGATAGCTTTCACGACGCAGAGAATAAAGGCGACCAGCAGGGAGGCGCTGTCGAGCGGCCCCATCGCCGGGATAATGCGGCGTAGCGGCCCAACGACAGGCTGCGTAGCTTTGACCACGAACTGCGAAAACGGGTTATAAAAGTCGCAGCGCGCCCATTGCATCCAGACGCGTAACAACACGACCATTGTATAAAGCTCAATGACCGTTGAGAGCAGGAAAGTCAACGTCTTCATGGCGTTCCTCAGATTCCTTATTTTTTGCTGTAGTCGCGCGCGCCGAAAATTGCGGTTCCGATGCGCACCATAGTGCTTCCCGCCGCGATGGCGGCTTCCATATCATCCGACATTCCCAGCGACAACGTATCGACGGTAGGGTAGTGCGTTTTTAGCCGCGCAAATGCTACCGCCATTTGTTGGGCGACGGCAAACTGCCTTACATATTCTGACTCAGGCGCGGGGATGGCCATTAAACCGCGCAGCTGCAGATTCGGCAATTTAGCGATCTCTGCCGCCAGCGCGTCCAGCTCTGCAGGCGGAATACCCGACTTGCTCTGCTCATCGCTAATGTTGATTTGAATCAGCACGTTGAGCGGCGGCATGTCGGCAGGGCGCTGTTCACTGAGGCGAGCGGCGATTTTGAGTCGATCGACGGTATGACACCAGTCAAAATGTTCGGCCACGAGGCGGCTTTTGTTGGACTGCAGCGGACCAATAAAGTGCCACTGCAGCCCGCTTGCCCCGGTCTCCTGAAAGTAGCGGATTTTTTCCACCCCTTCCTGAACATAGTTTTCGCCAAACGCGACCTGGCCTGCGGCCATCGCTTCTTCGATAGCGCTCGCAGGTTTCGTTTTACTGACTGCAAGCAGCGTAACTTCTTCTGGAGCACGGCCGCAGCGTGCGGCAGCGGCTGAGATTTTGTCCCGGACCTGTGCCAGGTTATGCGCAATATCGTTCATATACCGAGGATGAGTTATGGAACTGGAAGAAATAGTGGCCCTTAGTGTAAAGCATAACGTCTCCGATCTACACCTGTGCAATGCTTCAGCGCCGCGCTGGCGTCGCCAGGGAAAGCTGGAGCCTGCGCCTTTTACCTCCCCTGATATCAGCAAAATACTCCATGACTGGCTCAACGCCGAGCAGCTCGCGCAGTGGCAGGCCAGCGGGCAGGTCGATTTCGCTTTAGCGCCGGCTGGCGGGCCACGCCTTCGCGCCAGCGCATTTGCCCACAGCCGCGGCCTGTCGCTGGCGCTGCGTCTGCTGGCGGAAACCTGCCCGCAGCTGGAGGCGCTCGGTGTACCAGCCGCCTTAAGCGAGCTGCTCAATGAGGAGAGCGGGCTTATCCTCGTCACGGGCGCCACCGGCAGCGGGAAATCAACTACCCTGGCGGCGATGGTGGGCTATCTTAATCAGCGCCTCAATGGTCATATCCTGACGCTGGAAGATCCGGTCGAATTTATTCACCACAGCGAGCGTTGCCTGATCCAGCAGCGGGAAATCGGCCGCCACTGCCCCTCCTTTGCCGCGGCGTTACGCGCTGCGCTGCGTCAGGATCCGGACGTCATTCTGTTAGGGGAACTGCGCGATAGCGAAACTATCCGCCTGGCACTTACGGCGGCGGAGACCGGACATCTGGTTATGGCGACGCTGCATACGCGCGGCGCGGCGCAGGCGGTTGAAAGGCTGGTGGATGTTTTTCCCGCCCAGGAGAAAGAGCAGGTTCGCAGCCAGCTGGCGGGAAGTTTGTGCGCGGTACTGGCACAAAAATTGTTTCCGGATGCTGCAGGCGGCAGAGTTGCGCTATACGAGCTTTTAGTTAATACCCCAGCAGTGGCGAATTTGATCCGGGAGGGAAAAACGCATCAGCTGCCCGGCGTGATGCAAACCGGGCAGCAATCTGGCATGCAAACATTTACGCAAAGCTTTCAGCAACGTACGGCAGCGGGTCTTTTATAGCTGCATTTTTTATATTCAGACATCTTACCAATGGCTTGTTATGATAATGTTTTATTAATGTTCGGTATTATTATTTTATATTACAAAGAACCATATGGAATTAAGCCGAATAATGTAGGCTATGAAAAACGAATTGACATAAACCTCCCATAACCAGGAAAAAAGTTTGATAATCTTTTGACTCTCTCAAGGTATTCGATTTATGCTGTTTACAGGGATAGGAAAATTCCCATGGAATATTGTTTCAAAGTGTAAATTTGGTTTTTATTTATAAATACACCGGCGATGGTATTCTTGTTAATTCATTTAACCGCTATGAAGGCGGGTATCAACTAAGGAGAGTTTTAAGTGATTAATTTTTCTGAGGATTCAGTTCTTTCTCATCAGGTTACCTTTATTACTCACCCCTCAATTCAAAGCAAGGCATTTGCAACCTGGCTGGCTGACAGGTTATCTGCTACAGTGATCCTGCAAAATATTAACAAACCCCTCGCGCAACGACTTGTGAAAGATTCTGTAATATTATTTGATATTGCGGTTTCAAATAAAAAGTTGAATAGCGTGTGGCGTGATATTATTCGCCTGCAGGTAGATAACCCCCGTTTATTGATTATCAACAGCGCACAAAAGTATGAGCTCTACGAAATGGCACAGTGGCCAGCGCTTTATGGCGTTTTCCGTCACGACGATGATGAATTGCGCTTAATTGAGGGCGTTAAAGCTGTGCTTAACGGCGAACAGACGGCTGAATTGAGCGTAATGCACCCGGCTATGTACGCAGCGGATCATCAATCGGTGCCTGTGGAAAGTTCGCCGCTGACCGAGCGCGAATGTGAAATCCTTAATGAACTTCGCTGCGGGGCGACCAATATGGATATTGCTCGCGCGCTGTTTATCAGCGAAAACACGGTGCGTACCCATCTGTACAACGTGTTCCGTAAGCTAAGCGTGAAGAACCGAACCCAGGCGGTCAGCTGGGCGAATGAGCATCTGCGTCACTAAAAACTGAATCAGGATGATGGCGCCTGTCGCTGCGATGTGGCGCCAGCATTCAGGATCAGAAGCCCTGCTCGAAGTAGCTTTCCAGAATAATGACAGCGGACGCTGAATCAATGCTGCCTTTATTGAGCGCACGGAATCCACCGTGTTCAAATAACCCGGCTCTGGCTTCCACCGTGCTCAGACGCTCATCGTGCAGGATTATCTGCACGCCGAAACGGCCATGGATTTTATTCGCGAAGTTGCGCGCGCGCGCGGTCAGAGGTTGCTCCGTACCGTCCATATTCAGCGGCAGGCCGACAACCACCTTTTCGGGCTGCCACTCTTTGAGCAGCTTCTCGATAATATTCCAGTCAGGTTTGCCGTCCTGCGCCTTCAATGCGGGCAGGGGGCGGGCAGTGCCGGTGATGCGCTGCCCTACGGCGACGCCGATGCTTTTGGTACCAAAATCAAAGCCTAAAAACGTTCCGCTCATCAGGCATGCCCCGCTGCGGCCGGCATGGTGACGATATCGATGCCGATCAGCTTCGCAGCCTCGCGCCAGCGGTCGGCTATTGGCGTATTGAACAAAATGTTCCGATCCGCCGGTGCGGTGAGCCAGGCGTTATCCAGTATCTCTTGCTCCAACTGACCTTTCTCCCAGGAGGCATAGCCCAGCGCAACCAGCACGTTGTCCGGCTGTTTATCCGTGCCCAGCGTTTCGAGCACGTCGCGGGAGGTGGTGATCACCGTATTATCGGAAATACGAATGCTGGAAGAAAAGTCAGAGGGCGGCGAGTGCAGTATAAAACCCCGGTCCTCGGCCAGCGGGCCGCCAACCATCACCGGTTTATCCAGGCGGATCTCGGGATTGCGCGGCTCAGGCGTGATTTTTAACTTCTCCAGGATCCCTTCAACCTGCAGATTTTCCATCGGCTTATTGATGATGATGCCCATGGCGCCGTCATCGTTATACTCGCAGATATAGACTACGGAGCGACGGAACATCGGGTCCTGGAGAGCAGGCATGGCAATCAGAAAGTGATGCTGTAAATTCATTGTCAGAGGTTCTGTTCCTGGTTCAAAAAAGCAGCACCCAGTATGCGGGTAAAGCAAGAGAGTGTCGATTCACTTTATCTTGCAGGCGTCACGGCCATTGCCTGTCTGAGCCTGAAAGTGAATCTCTGAAGCGAGCTTCAGGCTACAGGCGTTGGCCCATAGCCTGAATGAGCGCGTTATTTATTGAGGCGCTTTTCGATGGCGTCCATCAGCATCCCGGTGATGGAAATCGGGAAGGCGGCTTCGATTTCACGTACGCAGGTTGGGCTGGTGACGTTAATTTCCGTCAGGCGATCGCCGATGATATCCAGGCCGACGAAGATTAAGCCTTTGGCCTTCAGCGTCGGGCCTACGCGGCGGGCGATAGCCCAGTCGCTTTCGGTCAGGGGGCGCGCTTCGCCACGGCCGCCGGCGGCGAGGTTGCCGCGAGTTTCGCAACCCTGCGGAATACGGGCCAGGCAGTAAGGAACCGGCTCGCCGTCCACGACCAGTACGCGCTTATCGCCGTCTTTAATGGCCGGCAGATAGTTCTGCGCCATGCAGTAGCGGCTGCCCAGCTCGGTCAGGGTCTCGGTAATCACGCCGAGGTTAGGGTCACCCTCTTTCACGCGGAAAATGGAGGTACCGCCCATGCCGTCCAGCGGCTTGAGGATGACATCGCCGTGCTTTTCCCAGAAGGCTTTCAGCTGAGCTTTATTGCGGGTGACCAGCGTTTCCGGCGTCAGCTCGGAGAACCAGGCGGTAAACAGCTTTTCGTTACAGTCGCGCAGGCTCTGCGGCTTATTGACGATAAGCGTGCCTTTCTCTTCGGCGCGTTCGAGGATGTAGGTCGCATAGATAAACTCGGTATCAAACGGCGGATCTTTACGCATCAGAATGACGTCCAGGTCCGCCAGAGGCAGATCCTGCTCGCCGTTGAACTCGTACCATTTGTCGTAGTTCTGCTCGACGCTCAGCTTGCGCGTACGGGCGCGGGCTTCACCGTTGATTAAGTACAGATCGTTCATCTCCATATAGTGGAGTTCATAGCCGCGACGCTGCCCTTCCAGCAACATAGCGAAGCTGGTGTCTTTCTTGATGTTGATGGTTGCGATGGGGTCCATCACGATGCCGAGCTTAATCATTGTTCTTCTCCGTTAACGCTTCAACCTAAGTCGCCAAAACGCACCTGCAGGGCGGTAATGGCAGTGAGCGCAGTTGTCTCTGTACGCAGAACGCGCGGTCCCAACAGGATATCAGTAAACTGGTAGCGAGCGGTCATCGCTATCTCTTCTGCCGAAAGCCCGCCTTCCGGACCGATCAGCAGTCGGATACGTTCGACCGGCAGCGGCAGCGTATTGATGCTGGCGCTGGCGCGAGGGTGTAAATTGAGCTTCAGGCCCTCGTCCTGCTCCGCGCACCAGGTTTCGAGCTGCATTGCCGGGCGGATCTCCGGCACCACGTTGCGGCCGCTTTGCTCGCAGGCGGCAATGGCGATTTTCTGCCACTGCTGAATCTTCTTGTGCAAACGTTCGGCGTCCAGTTTAACGCCACAGCGTTCGGAAAACAGTGGCGTTATGAGGCTTACGCCAAGTTCGATCGATTTCTGGATGGTGAATTCCATTTTTTCGCCGCGTGACATCACCTGGCCTAAATGGATATGCAGAGGGGATTCGCGGTTATCGATTTTGCCGCTCTGTACTTCAACCAGCACATGTTTCTTACCTGCCTCGACAATGACCGCCTCGAAGACCTGATTGCTGCCGTCAAAAAGCTCGATTGCCTGGCCTTTACCCATCCGTAAAACGCGACCGACATGGTTGGCCGCGTCGTCGGAGAGGGCTATCTGGCTACCCGTGGTAATGAGTTCCGGGTGATGGATGCGAGGGATGCGCATGCTTGATATTCCGTTCTTCGCGCAGATATTGTCTTCCCTCATTAAAGAGGGAAGCGTGAAGCTGCAAATTAACAATTGCCGCTAGTGTAGGTTAGCTCTTTTGCGCCTGGCAAGCCTGCAGAACGTAAGGATTATGGTTGCCCTGAACTTTTGCAATACGCGCGTCGCGTTCGCATTCCCAGCGTGTTACCGGGTACAGCTTATTCCAGGCGGTAAACAGCTGGGTTTGCTGGCGGGAAAGATTGAGCTGGTAGCGGTCGCGCATATAGAAGTAGGTGCGGGCAATCGCGCCCCGGGCGCGAGCCGGCGGCTCGGCAACTTTATCTTTAAAATCAACCTTCATCGCGCACTGGCCGTACTGGCCTTCGCCACCGTTCCACTGGCTGTACATAAAGTTGGCGCGATCGCCGTTGACCTCGCCAACCGCCGGCTGCAGGTTATGCATGTCGCTTTCCATCTTGCGATAGACCGGATCTTTGGCGCAGTTTTTCCGCCCGCCGTCCTGCCAGCATTGAAGCTGGTGACCAAACTGCCAGGCCGGAACCACGTGTTCCCACTCTACCCGGCTGGCGCGGTTCTCATTTTTACGCACTTTATAGCCGCATGATTCCAGATCGATAACGCCCTTTTTCCCCTGCCAGTTGATTTTACAGCCGCAGTAGAAATCGCCGGGGACGTCGGCGTTGACCTTGACGCCAGCGGCTTTGGCCTGAGAAAAACTGTTGATTCCCTCCGCAGCAAGCGGGGCACACGCCGCCGCGCTAAGAAACGCGGCAGCAAAAATATAAATACGGGACATCGTTAACTCCGTGTCAAAACGAGCCCGCAACGTAACGAATGTGATTGCCTGATGCAATCAGTCAGATCAGAAAATTTCCAGTTATTTCCGGAGATTACTTTTCCGCCACCAGCACGTCGCCGCAGCGCACGCAGCGATAGGTGGCCTCACCGCGCATCACGCGGTTGTGGCGGCGAACGGTAAGCTGATGCTGCTGACACTGGCAGCGGTAGGGGAAGGTATTTTTACGGACAGAATCGAGTTCGAAACGATGAGTACGCAGCGCCGGTACGCCCAGTACGCTCTCCATCATCCATTTCCACTCTTTTCCGTGCGGCGCCACGCGGCCAAAGTGTTTCCATACCAGCAGATGGGCCAGCTCGTGCGGCACGACTTCGTCGATAAAAGCCTGCTGGTTTTCCAGCAGCAGCACCGGGTTAAGGCGAATTTCGTTTTTCTCCAGCCAGGCGGTACCGGCGGAGGTTCCCCGCTGCTGATAAACCAGCACCGGTTCAGGGTAATGTCGTCCCAGCTTGAGGTTCGCTTTGGCAAGATTTTCCCGCAGGCTGCGCATAACGGCCTGTTGAAGGGCAATGGGAATTCGGGGTGTTTTCATAGCGCCAGAGGATAGTGCGGCGGGATGAGGAGAGCAAGAAGAAGCTTCCTCCCGGAGGGGAGGAAGCGTGTATCGTACTAGTCGCGCGCGCCGATTTCGCGCAGTTTACGGCCTTTCATCAGATTACGTTCAATATGTTCCAGCGAAACGTTTTTGGTTTCCGGGATCAACCACAGAGTCAGGAAGATGAACAGGATGTTAAGGCCGCCATAGACCCAGAAGGTGTTGGCGCTGCCCAGCGAGTTCAGCATCGTCAGGAAGGTCGCGCCGACGATCATGTTGGCAATCCAGTTGGTCGCCGTTGAGCAGGTGATACCGAAATCACGCCCTTTCAGCGGCTGGATTTCGGAGCACAGCACCCAAATCAGCGGGCCGGCGCTCATCGCAAAACCCACGATGAACATCAGCAGCATCAGGACGGCAAAGTACTGCGCCGTGGCGGAGTGGATGCCGATATGCATCATGCTGCCCAGCACGCCCATGCCGAGTGCCATGACGATAAAGCCGAGGATCAGCGTCGGTTTACGGCCCCAGCGGTCAACCAGTCCGATGGCGATAAAGGTCGCCAGAACGTTGGTCAGACCGACGATGACGGTCCCCCACATCTGTTCGGTGGTGTTGGCATAGCCCGCCAGTTCAAAAATCTTCGGCGCGTAGTACATGATGACGTTCATACCGGTGAACTGTTGCATCACCTGCAGCAGGACGCCGAGGAACACCGCGCGGCGGAAGTTGCTGTTTTCTTTGAACAGCGACCAGCCGGACTGTTTTACCTTCAGGCTTTCGCGGATCTCATCCAGCTCGCGTTTCGCTTCAGCGCTGGTGTCGCGCAGGCGCAGCAGGACGCGTTCGGCATCGACAAAGCGGCGCTTAGCGGCAAACCAGCGCGGGCTGTCCGGCAGGAAAACCACGCCAATCAGCAGCAGCACCGCCGGGATAATGATCACCCCGAGCATCCAGCGCCAGGCGCCGCTGTAGCTGAAAGCGGTATCCGAAAGATACGCCCCGAGAATACCAATGGTGATCATCAGCTGGTACATCGAAATCATGCTGCCGCGGATTTTTTCCGGCGCAATTTCCGACAAATACAGCGGGGCCGTGTAGGAAGCGACGCCAACGGCGAGGCCGAGCAGCACGCGGGAAATGAGCAGGACTTCCACATTCGGGGCGGCGGCGGAGAACAGGGAACCGGCAACGAACAGGATGGCGCCAATCATCAGGCTTTTTTTACGCCCGAGTTTGAAGGAGAGCCAGCCGCTGCCGACCGCGCCGACGGCGGCGCCGAACATCATGGAGCTTACTACCCATTCCTGCGTATGAGCGCTTATCTGGAACTCGTTGGCAATAAAGGGTAAGGCACCCGCAATAACACCAATATCCAGGCCAAATAGCAGGCCTGCCAGTGCGGCGAGGAAGCAGACAAAGAACGTCATCGTCTTGTTTGAACGCCCTTGTTTTTTGTTGTCAGGCATAACGCCCTCCGGTTGAGTTATTGATTCTGTCGAGGCATAGGGTAGGTAAATGCGTAGTAAAAAAATGTGATAATAATCACGCTGGTGTAATCGGTTACACTATCGTAAAGAAAGGTAATCACATTTAATTTATTTAAATCAGCATTTTAATAAAGTTTAGCTCAAGAAATTTAAAGCGCTAATCAGAGTTTGCTGAAATATTGTGTAACAAAGCCAAGGGTTATTACATTTTTCGCGCACGTCGGGGAAAAGGATGTTGCACATGGGATGTAATCGCTTCCATAGGAAGCTTTGCAAAGGGCTGGATGCAGAGGCTGCGGTTATACGGTTGAAAATAAAAAGGCCAGCGCGAGGCTGGCCTTAAGAGCGAGAAGAGCAGGGGCTTATTTCAGGCCGGCCGCTTCGCGCAGCTGAGCTGCTTTGTCGGTTTTTTCCCAAGGGAAATGTTCGCGACCAAAGTGACCGTAAGCCGCCGTCTCTTTGTAGATCGGGTGCAGCAGGTCAAGCATCTGGATCAGACCATACGGACGCAGGTCGAAGAACTCACGAACAAGTAGCGTCAGCTGCTCGGACGGTACTTTTTCGGTACCGAAGGTTTCAACCATAATCGAGGTCGGCTCTGCGACGCCGATGGCGTAGGAAACCTGAATTTCGCAACGATCGGCCAGACCGGCGGCAACGATGTTTTTCGCCACATAGCGCGCCGCGTAGGCCGCAGAACGGTCGACTTTAGACGGATCTTTACCGGAGAACGCGCCGCCGCCGTGGCGAGCCATGCCGCCGTAGGTATCAACGATGATTTTACGCCCGGTCAGGCCGCAGTCGCCCATCGGGCCGCCGATAACAAAACGGCCGGTTGGGTTGATAAAGAATTTGGTCGCGCTGTTCAGCCACTCGGTCGGCAGCACCGGTTTGATGATCTCTTCCATTACCGCTTCCTGCAGCGATTTCTGATCGATGCTTTCGGCGTGCTGTGTGGAGAGAACGACCGCATCAATACCGACAACTTTGCCGTCGTCGTACTGGAACGTCACCTGGCTTTTTGCGTCCGGGCGCAGCCACGGCAGGGTGCCGTTTTTGCGTACTTCAGCCTGACGCTGCACCAGACGGTGAGCGTAGGTGATCGGCGCAGGCATCAGCACATCGGTTTCGTTAGTCGCATAGCCAAACATCAGGCCCTGGTCGCCCGCGCCCTGCTCCAGCGGATCGGCGCGGTCAACGCCCTGGTTGATGTCCGGAGACTGTTTACCGATAGCGCTCAGCACCGCGCAGGAGTTGGCGTCAAAGCCCATATCGGAATGCACGTAGCCAATTTCACGGACCGTATTGCGGGTGATCTCTTCAATATCAACCCAGGCGCTGGTAGTGATTTCGCCACCCACCAGAACCATGCCGGTTTTGACGTAGGTTTCACATGCTACGCGCGCTTTTGGATCCTGTTCAAGGATCGCATCCAGCACGGCGTCGGAGATTTGGTCAGCAATTTTGTCGGGATGCCCTTCGGATACGGACTCTGACGTAAAGAGGTGTTTTGCCATGTTTTATTTCACCTGTGGACGATTCGGGTAGCTCATACTGTTGTGTAGAATGGCTTTGACGGATGACTCTACCAAAGCTTGCAGGTAGTGACACGAGCAGTCTGAGTGTTAATCAGTATAGATGGATTAACTTCTGGACGGCTATTTTAGGGCAGTTCTTGACCCCATTTCCAGCCTTTTTTGATATTCGTCGCATTTATAGAAAAAGGGCGGTGGCAATTTTTCCTGACAATGCCCGGCAACGCGCATATTTTTATTTTGCTTTTTACCCCGCTTATCGGTATAAAACGCCGCGCGCGGCTCATTAAAACAGCGCACGAGCACTCACCTCGTGACGCCACTTCCAGCCGGGTTAAGCAGTCTGTATTGACAGAGTCCCGCAGCGGCGTTTTTGCTGGCTGTCCGGAACCTATAGCTTTGGCTTGTCGCTGGCCCGTACCGGGGCAGTGTGGAGGTGATACCAGATAATGAACCCACGTTTTTCGCCTGACTCGTCGCGTCGTTCCGTCGCGCGTCACTATTCCTCAATCCGCATCTCTCTCATGCAAACCAGCCGATGTTCTACCCATCTCGGCGCTTCTCAGGATTCCAGGGCCGGCAGGCTACAGGAAAACTGAACAAGGGCGCTCTTGCGATAGCAAGGGTTTTCTCGTGGTTTCTCCGGACTGTCATACTCCGTTCGGGTACGTGTTTTACGATAATATGAATAAGAAACCGGTCGCTCAGCCGCAAGTCCAGCACTATCTACTGGGATTTCGGACTGTTTATGGGTTGTTATCGCTTCTTCGGATTGCGATAGTAGTCAACTGTTTTACACTTGTTACTAAAATTTGAGGTTCGCTATGTCTGACGACATGTCTTTATCTTCGCCTTCGTCAGCAGGCGATCACGGTGTACTACGTTCCATGCAGGAGGTTGCGATGAGCTCCCAGGAAGCCAGCAAGATGCTACGTACTTACAATATTGCCTGGTGGGGTAATAACTACTACGACGTTAACGAACTGGGCCATATCAGCGTCTGCCCGGATCCTGACGTTCCGGAAGCGCGCGTTGACCTTGCCGAGCTGGTGAAAGCGCGTGAAGCTCAGGGGCAGCGTCTGCCTGCACTGTTCTGCTTCCCGCAGATTTTGCAGCACCGCCTGCGTTCGATTAACGCCGCCTTTAAACGGGCGCGTGAGTCTTATGGCTATAACGGTGACTACTTTCTGGTTTATCCCATCAAGGTTAACCAGCATCGCCGCGTGATTGAATCGCTGATCCACTCCGGCGAACCGCTGGGTCTGGAAGCCGGCTCGAAGGCCGAGCTGATGGCGGTACTGGCGCACGCCGGTATGACCCGCAGCGTGATTGTTTGTAACGGTTATAAAGACCGTGAATATATCCGCCTGGCGCTGGTGGGTGAAAAGATGGGCCATAAGGTCTATCTGGTCATTGAGAAAATGTCGGAAATCGCCATCGTGCTGGAAGAAGCCGAGCGGCTGAACGTGGTGCCGCGTCTTGGCGTGCGTGCGCGTCTGGCTTCGCAGGGCTCTGGCAAGTGGCAGTCCTCCGGCGGCGAAAAATCCAAATTCGGCCTCGCGGCGACCCAGGTTCTGCAGCTGGTTGAAATTCTGCGCGCCGCAGGGCATCTCGACAGCCTGCAGCTGCTGCACTTCCACCTTGGCTCGCAGATGGCCAATATTCGCGATATCGCCACCGGCGTGCGTGAATCGGCGCGTTTCTACGTCGAGCTGCATAAGCTGGGCGTGAATATTCAGTGCTTCGACGTTGGCGGCGGTCTCGGCGTTGACTATGAAGGGACCCGTTCGCAGTCCGACTGCTCGGTGAACTATGGCCTGAACGAATACGCCAACAACATTATCTGGGCAATTGGCGATGCCTGTGAAGAGAACGGTCTGCCGCATCCGACGGTGATTACCGAATCCGGCCGTGCGGTCACCGCGCACCACACCGTACTGGTATCCAACATCATCGGCGTTGAGCGTAACGAATATACCGAGGCGACCCCGCCCGCGGAAGATGCCGCGCGTCCGCTGCAAAGCATGTGGGAAACCTGGCTGGAGATGCAGGAAACCGGCAACCGCCGCTCGCTGCGCGAATGGCTGCACGATAGCCAGATGGATCTGCACGATATTCATATCGGCTACTCCTCCGGCACCTTTAATCTTCAGGAACGCGCCTGGGCCGAGCAACTGTATCTGAATATGTGCCATGAAGTGCAGAAACAGCTCGATCCCAGCAACCGCGCGCATCGCCCGATAATCGATGAGCTGCAGGAGCGTATGGCGGATAAGATTTACGTCAACTTCTCTCTGTTCCAGTCGATGCCGGATGCATGGGGTATCGATCAGCTATTCCCGGTGATGCCGCTGGAAGGGTTGAACAAGGTACCGGAACGCCGCGCGGTGCTGCTGGATATCACCTGCGACTCCGACGGCGCAATTGACCACTACGTCGATGGCGATGGCATTGCGACCACCATGCCGATGCCGGAATACGATCCGGAAAATCCGCCGATGCTGGGCTTCTTCATGGTAGGCGCCTACCAGGAGATTCTGGGCAATATGCACAACCTGTTCGGCGATACGGAAGCCGTAGACGTGTTTGTCTTCCCTGACGGCAGCGTCGAAGTGGAGCTGTCGGATGAGGGGGACACCGTCGCGGATATGCTGCAGTACGTCCAGCTGGATCCGAACACGCTGCTGACGCAGTTCCGCGATCAGGTGAAAAAGACCGATCTCGACGCTGACCTGCAGCAGCAGTTCCTTGAAGAGTTCGAAGCGGGTTTATACGGCTACACTTATCTGGAAGACGAGTGATATACGTCCTCTCCGTAGCGGAGAGGGAAGAGAGAGGGGAAGGCTCATTACGCCATTCGCCAGACTCACTTGAACACGTAGACATTTGCGGCGATAATTCGCCCAATTAAGCAGCAAACTTATTCAAACCCTTCCTCGTCGGGCCTAACGACGCGGAGGGGTTTTTTTATATTTGTATTTCAATACAACGACTGTAAAAGAGGTCATACCCATGAGCACCTTAGGTCATCAATACGATAACTCCCTGGTATCCAACGCATTTGGCTTTCTGCGTCTACCGATGAATTTTATGCCGTACGACAGCGATGCGGACTGGGTCATCACCGGCGTACCGTTTGATATGGCGACCTCCGGACGCGCGGGCGGGCGTCATGGCCCGGCGGCGATCCGTCAGGTGTCGACTAACCTTGCGTGGGAGCATAACCGTTTCCCGTGGAACTTTGATATGCGCGAGCGGCTGAACGTCGTGGACTGCGGCGATCTGGTTTACGCTTTCGGCGATGCGCGTGAAATGAGTGAAAAGCTGCAGGCGCACGCGGAAAAACTGCTGGCGGCAGGTAAGCGCATGCTTTCATTCGGCGGCGACCACTTTGTGACGCTACCGCTGCTGCGCGCTCATGCTAAGCACTTCGGCAAAATGGCGCTGGTGCATTTTGATGCCCACACCGATACCTACGCCAACGGCTGCGAATTTGACCACGGCACCATGTTCTATACCGCGCCGAACGAAGGCCTGATCGACCCGCACCATTCAGTGCAGATCGGCATTCGCACCGAGTTTGATAAGGACAACGGGTTTACCGTGCTGGATGCGGGTCAGGTTAACGACCGCAGCGTCGACGACGTGATCGCTCAGGTGAAACAGATCGTCGGCGATATGCCGGTATACCTGACCTTTGATATCGACTGCCTGGATCCGGCGTTTGCGCCGGGCACCGGTACACCGGTGATCGGCGGACTGACCTCCGATCGCGCGATCAAGCTGGTGCGCGGCCTCAAGGATCTGAACATCGTCGGTATGGACGTGGTGGAAGTCGCTCCGGCCTATGACCAGTCCGAAATCACCGCCCTGGCGGCGGCGACGCTGGCCCTGGAAATGCTCTACATTCAGGCGGCGAAAAAAGGCGAATAAGCCTCAGACGCTGACTGCTGCTGCGCGACGCATGCGCAGCAGCAGCATGCCTCCGGCGCAAAGCGTTATCAGCTGCGATACCACCAGTACCGAGAATCCTGAGCTTACCGATCCCGCCGATTTCATGACCATTCCCATCAGCAGCGGGATAAACGCCGCGCAGATATTACCGATGCCATTAATAATGCCATAGGCGCTGCCTACCGCTTCGCGCGGCGCATGATGCTGCACGACCGCCGGGATCGCCGCGCCCTGCAGTCCCCAGAAAACGTTCGCCGCCAGCATAAACAGCGCCAGCATCGCCTGCTGGTGGCTGAGCATCAGCGCCAGTACCGACAGGGCGGTCAGCAGGCCGCCGATAATAAACAGCACCGGCGCCTGCTCCGGGCGCATTTTATCGAGAAGTACCCCTCCGAGAAATTTTGAACCCAGGCTCAGCAGAAACGGAACCGCCGCCAGCAGGCCGGTAGCCTGTAGCGAGAAGTGATGCTCGTCGCGCAGCCAGGCCGGCAGCCAGGCGCTGCTGCCCCATAGATAGCTGAGGGTGGCGATCTCCACCAGCAGGATCCAGCCCAGCAGCGGCGTGCGCCAGGCGAGGGTCAAGGTTGTAATCATACCGAGCCTGGCGCGGCGTTCATTGACGACTGGAGCAGGTAAAAAGCGCCAGACTAAGCCGCCGCCGAGCAGCAGGTTGAGCAGCGCCAGGGCGTAAAACGATCCCATCCAGCCGACGTGCGCCATCAGCCAGGTGACCAGCGGAAAGCCTGCCGCCAGCCCGAGCGAAACGCCGAGAGCGGTCACGGCGTTAGGTTTACCGACCTCATCGGCGGCGAAGCTATCGCTGATAAAGCGGGTTTTCAGCGAGAATAGCGGCCCCTCGGCAACGCCGAGAACGATGCGCGCGATTAACATTCCCAGCAGGGAGCCCAGCAGCGGAGAAACCGCGCAAACCAGCGCCCATATCGCTACGCTGCTTAACAGCCCCTGGCGATAGTTGAGCTTACTTTCTATAAGGGGAGTTAATATTAAAGCCGATAAACCATAACCAAGAAGAAAGCATGTCATCAGCATGCCTTGTAACATTCTGTTTTCATTTAAATGAAAGTGAGCGGCAAATTCGGGGTTCAGAATCATCACTGAGATATTTACCCGATCGACGTAAGAAATAATTATTAACAGAAGTATTGCGATAGTACCTTGCCATCTTGCCGCCATGATTTACCTCTTTTTAAATTTAATACATTTTGGTTATTATTTTTTTGACGCCAGAAATAATCACTTAACTAAAATGGTTCACCTATGAAACTCATTGTTTATTAAGGTTTAATTTTCTTTTTGTTTCATATGTGAAACACCGCAAGCTCCCTTCCTGTTCATTTTTAACGATCTTCATGAAAAGAAGTCAATAGCGCATTTTGTTTCTGAAGAGATAGCGTTTTTTATAATGAAAGGGCGCTTTAAATATCATCATTTCATCTGGCTGCTTTTTTTCGTGATCAATTCCACAGTTAGCTAATTAAAAAGCCATTCATTAACAAATTAGTCACATTGCTGCTTGACGAAAGATTCATCGCTTTTATATTGACCGTATTAAATAAGAAACAGAGTTTCATATATGAAACAAAGCCCGGAGGAATGCGATGAGCTGGATTGGCGTGTGTGACGCGGAGCAAGTACAGGAAGATTTCCCCTATAGCGGCAGTATCGACGGTAAAGAAATCGGTATCTATCTGATTGATGGCGAATATTACGCGCTGGAAGACGTTTGTCCCCATGCGTATGCGCTGCTGAGCCAGGGCTTTGTCGAAGATGGCAAGGTGGAGTGCCCGCTGCATGAAGCGGTATTCGACGTCAAAACCGGCCAGTGTCTGCACGGCCCCGGCGGGCGCAACCTGCATCGCTACCCGGTGCGGGTATACGACAAGCAGATCCAGATTTCTTTTATCGAGGAGAACGTGGCATGAGCGAAACCCTGGACTTTAACCCGGCGCTGCCGGAAAGCCGTCAGTTTACGCCGCCGGCGGAAGGCGGAAACGGCAACATTCACAAACCCGGCGACTACACCAATCTGATCTGGCAAACCCGCAGCCGGGTGCCGGAAAGCTGGGAGCTACAGCTTATCGCCACCCTCGAGACGCTCTTTGAACAGGGCGCGGAAAGCCTCGGTGAGCTGGTGAACGGCCTGAACGGCGTCAGAATGCACGACCAGCAGGGGGAACCGTGGAGCGAGAGCAGCTTCCAGGCATTTCTGCAGGTAAACGGATACTGAGGACACAGCGATGACAACAACGGTACAAAACTATCTTGATAAAGGATTACGCGGCCTGTGGTATCCGGTGCTGGCGAGCTGGGAAGTGCAGTCGGCGCCGGTGGGGATTACCCGCCTCGGCGAACAGATTGTGATCTGGCGCAATAAAGATGGCCAGGTGCAGGCGCTGGAAGACCGCTGCCCGCACCGCGGCGCGCGCCTGTCGATGGGCTGGAACCTGGGCGATCGCATTGCCTGCTGGTATCACGGCGTGGAAGTGGCCGGTAACGGCGAAGTGAAAGACGTCCCGGCGGTTGACCGCTGCCCGCTGGTGGGTCAGCAGTGCGTTCGCAGCTACAGCGTTCAGGAAGCGCATGGCGCCATTTTCCTGTGGTTTGGCGTCACCGCCGACCAGCAGCCTGATGAGCTGAGCTTTCCGGAAGAGCTGGCCAATAGCGACAAATTTAGCCACTTCCTGTGTACCGCAGCGTGGAAATGCAACTACCAGTACGCGCTGGAAAACGTGATGGACCCGATGCACGGCACCTATCTTCACTCCTCCTCGCACTCGATGGCGGAAGGCGATCGCAAAGCCGACATGGTGCTGCAACCGACGAAAACCGGGTTTATTTTTGAGAAGAAAGGGCAGGTTGGCGTTAACTTCGACTGGGTCGAACTGGGCAGCAGCGGGGCCTACTGGATGCGCCTCTCTATTCCGTACAAAAAGCGCTTCGGGCCGGGCGGCCACTTCTGGATTGTCGGCATGGTGGTGCCGGAAGATAACGACAACTGCCGCGTCTTCTTCTGGCGCATCCGCGGCGTACAGGGCTGGCAGCGCGATCTATGGCGATTTATGTACCGCAACCGCCTGGAAAAACTGCACTGGGAAGTGCTCGAACAGGATCGCGTGGTGCTGGAAAGCCTGGCGCCGAATGCCCGCGATCGCGAATATCTTTATCAGCACGACGTCGGCCTTTCCCGCCTGCGCCGCATGATGCAGAAAGCGGCAAAAGAGCAGCTGGCGGCCCTGGAAGAGCAGCAGGGAGCCGCCTGATGAACGGTCTGTTGAACGGGAAACGTATCGTCGTCACCGGCGCGGCGCGCGGCCTGGGCTACCACTTTGCCGAAGCCTGTGCCGGGCAGGGAGCGGCGGTAGTGATGTGCGACATTCTGCGGGGCGAACTGGCGGAAAGCGCTCATCGTCTGCAGGAAAAGGGCTACTGCATTGAATCCCATGAGATCGATCTCGCCGATAGCGAGTCGATCGACCGGGTATTCAGCGCTATCGGCGAGCGGGGGGCGATCGACGGGTTAGTGAATAATGCGGCGATGGCCACCGGCGTCGGCGGGAAAAACATGCTCGATTACGATCCGGATCTGTGGGATCGGGTGATGACGGTTAACGTCAAAGGCACCTGGCTGGTGACCCGCGCGGCGGTGCCGCTGCTGCGTGAAGGGGCCGGGATCGTCAATGTCGCTTCGGATACCGCTCTGTGGGGAGCCCCGCGGCTGATGGCCTACGTGGCCAGTAAAGGTGCGGTGATAGCGATGACCCGCTCGATGGCCCGCGAACTGGGGGAGAAACGGATCCGCATAAACGCCATCGCGCCGGGGCTGACCCGCGTTGAGGCGACGGAATACGTGCCCGCGGAACGCCATCAGCTGTATGAAAACGGTCGCGCGCTCAGCGGCGCGCAGCAGCCGGAAGACGTCACCGGCAGCGTAGTCTGGCTGCTCAGCGATCTGTCGCGGTTTATCACCGGCCAGCTGATCCCGGTCAACGGCGGTTTTGTTTTTAACTAATAAGTGAGGCGGTATGGCGAACGAGCAGGAAGTGAAGTATCTGGTGCCGGGGCTTGAGCGCGGCCTGCAGCTGCTGCTGGCTTTTGGCGAACAGCATCGCGATCTGACCTTCGCCGAGCTGCACCGGCTGGTGGATATGCCGAAAGCGACCGCCTATCGCGTGGTGCAAACGCTGGAGTATATGGGCTTTCTCGAACGCAACGCGCGCACCAATACCTTTTCGCTGGGGATGAACGTGCTGCGGCTGGGCTTTGAATATATTGCCTCGCTGGATATCGCCCAGGTAGGTCAGCCGGTTATCGAGCAGTTGCGTGATGTCAGCCAGTGCAGCAGCCATCTGGCAATCCGCGATGGCCGGGACATCATCTACATCGCTCGCGTCAGCGCGGCCGGTTCGCGGATAAACCAGGTCAGCGTCGGCACCCGGCTGCCGGTGCACTGCACCTCGCTGGGCCGCATGCTGCTGACCGATGTTTCACGCAGCGAGTTTGAACAGCTGTTCCCCAACGAGCGGCTGCCGGGCAACACCCCGGGCCAGCTGCACGATCGCGAAGCGCTGTGGCAGATGGTGCAGCAGGATAAAGCCCGCGGCTATGTGATTGGCGAGTCGTTCTTTCGCCACGGCATTTCGTCGATTGTCTACCCGGTGTATGACCGCAGCGGCCGGGTGGCGGGAGTCGTCAGTATCCTGGTGCCCTCCGATGAGATCCCGCAAAGCGATCGCGAGCGGCTGCAGAACGACGTCAGCCTGGCGGCGGACAAAATTTCCGGTTTCCTGGGATATTTGTCTCAGGCAAGTTAAATCAAACACTTAACGGCAGGCGCTTGAGTGCGTCGGGCATGTTTTACGCCCAAATTCGGGCGACTGAACGGTAAAGAGGCGACGAAAAATGAGTATTACCGGAATTGAAAAGCTGGAATTTGGCGTAGATGACCTGAACCATAGCGCCAAATTTATGCACGATTTTGGCCTGGCTGGCGACGCCAGAGGCCGCGTGTTCACCACCCTCAGCGGCGCGCGCATTGAGCTTAACCCGTTGGAGGCCGCCGACCTGCCGCCGGCTTTTGAAACCGGCAATACGCTGCGCCGTATGACCTGGGGCGTGGCCGACCAGGCGGCGCTGGAAGCGCTGCGTCCAAAGCTGGAACGTCAGCCTGGCTTCCGCAGGGTCGACGGCGCGCTGGAGTGCCTCGACCCGAACGGCATGACGCTGCGAGTGCAGGTCAGCCAGCAAAAGGCGGTGGAGCTGAACGTCGAGCCAATTAATCAGTGGGGCGATATTCGTCGTATCGACACGCCGAGTCCGGTTTACGACCGCGCGCAGCCGATCAACGTCGGCCACGTGGTGTTCTTCGTTGAAGAGCTGGCGGCGGTCGAAAGCTTCTATCGCGAGGTGCTCGGCTTCCAGGTGTCAGACCGCTACATTAACCGCGCGGTCTTCCTGCGCTGCGGCGCGCGCGGTGGCCATCACAACCTCTTCCTGCTGCAGCTGCCGAACCGTAAGCGCGGGCTGAATCATGTTGCTTTCACCGTCCGCGATATTCACGAGGTGATCGGCGGCGGCATCGCGATGAACAAAAATGCCTGGAGCACTTTCATCGGCCCCGGTCGCCACCCGGTCTCCTCGGCCTACTTCTGGTACGTCAACAGCCCCACCGGCGGCGCCTTCGAGTACTACACCAACGATGATTATCTGACGGAAAACTGGCAGCCGCGCGAACTGGAGCACTCGTTGGTCTCCTTTACCGAGTGGGCGGTGGAGGGCGGAATCGACCACGATACCCGCCGCCAGCAGAAAAAAACGGAGGCGGTATGACGGCGCGGATCGTGATAGTCGGCGGTGGCCAGGCGGGCGGCTGGGCGGCGAAAACGCTGCGCGACCAGGGCTTCGGGGGCGAGATTTGCGTAGTGGCGGAAGAGGAATGGGATTTCTATGAACGGCCGCCGCTGTCCAAAGCCGCGTTGCTGGATACCGATGCGCAGCTACCGCGCTTGTTTTCGCACGAGGCGCAGCAGGCGCTGAACCTGACCTGGTACCGTCCGCTGCGTGCAGAGCGGATTGACCGACTAGCTAAAACGGTGATTTTAAGCAACGGCGAACGCCTGAGTTACAACGTCCTTTTAATCGCCACCGGGGGGCGAGCGCGTCTACCGGACGAGTCGTGGGCGGCGCATCCCCAGGTTTATACCCTGCGTCACTGGCAGGATGCGCAGCGTCTGAAAAGTCGTCTGGCGGCAAGTCAAAAACTGGCGATAGTCGGCGGCGGCTGGATTGGCCTTGAGATTGCCGCTTCGGCGCGCAAATGCGGCGTGGCCGTAACCCTCTATGAGCAGCAGCCAGCATTGTGCATGCGTTCGGTGAGCGCGGAAGTTTCGCAGGCGCTGGCGCAGATGCACCGCGAGCAGGGTGTCGATATTCGCTGCGGCTGCGGCGCGCTGGAGCTGGAAGAGGATAACGCTCTGCCAACGCTGCACTGCGACGGCCGGCGGGAAACCTTCGATGCGGTGGTGGTGGGGATCGGGGTCGATCTTAATCTCGAACTGGCGCGCGACGCGGGGCTGAAAACCGAGCGCGGGATCGTTGTGGATAGCCAGGGGCGAACGTCGGATCCGTTCATCTTTGCTGCCGGGGATGTGGCGCAGCATCATCATTATGGCCTGTGCATCCAGTCCTGGGCCTTCGCCCAGAATCAGGCGGTGGCGACGGCAAAAGCGATTCTCAACCCCGATGCGCCAGGCTACGACGACGCGCCGTGGCTGTGGTCGGATCAATATCAGCACAATATCCAGATCCTCGGTATTCCGCAGCCGGGCAGCAGAACGATAGCGCGTGAAGATTCGCTGTACTTCTCGCTGGACGAAAACGGGCGGCTGACGCAGCTGGTGGCGTTTAATGATGCGCGCACCGTCAAGCTGGCGAAGCGCTGGATGGCGGCGGGGCGAGATTTATCCGCTGTACCGCTCGCCGACCCGGCTTTTTCACTGATGTCATTGCGATAGCTAACCCGCACCCTTAAGGGGGAGAAATGACCACATTAGAGACTAACGCCGCGCCTGCTGAGGCGAGCGGCGAGGGCATCCGCACGCCTGAAAAAGCGGTTCGCTGGGCCATTCCGCTGTCGCTGCTGGCCTGCGTACTGCTGGCGTTCTTCGACAAAATCAGCATCGCCGCGCTGTTTTCCGATAGCCACTTCCAGCAGGCGATGGGGATCGATTTCGACACCACCCGTCTGGGCATACTGATGAGCGCTTTTCTGCTGAGCTATGGATTCTCTTCGGTGCTGCTAAGCGGCCTGGGCGACCGTATTGCGCCGCTGCGCCTGCTTACCGGAATGATGGCGGTGTGGTGCGTTTTGATGCTGGTGATGGGCTTTACCCATAACTATACGCTGATGGTGACGCTGCGAATTTTGCTGGGTATCGCCGAAGGGCCGCTGTTCCCGCTGGCGTTCGCTATCGTCCGCCATACCTTTCCCCAGCATTTGCAGGCGCGCGCCACCATGCTCTGGCTGCTCGGGACGCCGGTCGGCGCGGCGATTGGCTTCCCGCTGTCGATTTGGTTGCTTAACACCTTCGGCTGGCAGAGCACCTTCTTTGTGATGGCGATGCTGACGGTACCGGTACTGATTTTTGTGCGCATCGGGCTGCGCGGCATCACGCTGGGGGCAAAAGCCAGCGGCGGGCAAACGTCGCAGGAGGCACGCCGCAGCGCGCGCCGCGAGCTGTTTGTCAGCCCGCACTTCTGGATGATCTGCATCTTCAACATCGCCTTTCTCGCCTATCTGTGGGGCATCAACGGCTGGCTGCCCGGCTACCTGATTAAGGGTAAAGGCATTCATCTCGAACACGCCGGCTGGCTGTCGTCGATGCCGTTTATCGCCATGCTGCTCGGCGAAATTATCGGCGCCTGGCTGTCTGACCGCGTCGATAAGCGCGCCGCCGCCTGCTTTATTTCCCTGGCGGGCGCAGGCATTGGCCTGGCGGCGGTGATGCATTTCACCACCCCGCTGCCGGTGATTGCGGCGATGAGCTTTAGCACCTTTATGTGGGGGACCGGCGCGCCGAATATCTTTGCGCTGCTGGCCAAGGCAACCCATCCGCGAGTCAGCGCCACGGCGGGCGGGATTTTCAACGGGCTGGGAAACTTTGCCGGGGCGCTATCGCCGGCGGTGATGGGCGCGCTGATCGCCTTCACCCACAGCATGGATTCCGGGCTGATTTTTCTGGCGGTGATGGCGGCGGTGGGCTGCGTCCTGTTACTGCCGCTGCTAAGACGTTACTGAGGATAAAACGATGACTGATTCAACCGTAACTGCAAAACCGAGTCTCAAACCTGAACATCTGACGATGGAAGAGTGGGTCGAGTCGCGTATCGCGCGCTTTGAAGGCCGTAAATACGACTGGAATGCGCTGAAGTTCCAGGCAGATTTCGACCCGAAATATCGTCGCGCGCAGATGCGCTACATCGGCACCGGCGCGACCGGCGTCGCCAGCGATAGCAATACCGTCCAGGCGGAACACTTTACCTTCTCCACCATGGTACTGCCGTCCAAGTGCGAAGGCCCCCTGCACCTGCATGATGATGTGGAAGAGGTGTTCTTCATGCTCAAAGGGCAGATCACCCTGATGATTCAGGATGGCGACAACTACACCGAGACCGTTCTGCGCGAACGCGATCTGATTTCTGTTCCTGCCGGGATTTATCGCGGGCTATTCAACCACGGCGAGGAAGAAGCGCTGATGTGCGTGATGCTCGGTACGCCAAAGCCGCATATTCCGACCTACCCGGAAGATCATCCGCTGTCGAAAGTGAAGCGTAGCTAAGGGGGGATGATGACGGGTTTTCGTGAACAAGGAAGCGGTACGCCGCTGACGCTGCTGCACGGCATCAGTTCCGGCGCGGCCTCCTGGCATAAACAGATGGCGCTTCCCGGCTACCGCGTGCTGGCCTGGGATATGCCCGGTTATGGCGAAAGCCCGATGCTTGCGACGGCGAGGGCGGATGCCGGCGCCTACGCCGATGCGCTGGCGCGGATGCTTGACCGCGCCGGGGTGCAGAAAACCGTTCTGCTCGGCCATTCGCTGGGCGCGCTGGTCGCCGCCGCTTTCGCCGCCAGATATCCCCAGCGCGTGCGGTATCTGGTGCTGGCCGACGTCGCCCAGGGCTACGGCCAGGCGGAGGCCGCGCAGCGGGAAAAAATCTGGCAGGGACGTCAGCAGCAAATGGCTCTGGGCGGCGAGGCGATGGCCGAGGGGCGGGCGGCGAAGCTGCTGCGCGCCGGCGCGCGCGAAGCCGATGTGGCGACGGTCGCGGCAGGCATGCGCAGGCTGCGCAGTGAAGGCTATCTCGCCGCCGCCTGGATGCTGGCGCACGACGACATCCACCGCTGGCTTGCCGGGTATCGCGGCCGCTTCGCCGTGTGGTGCGGCGAGCAGGATGCCATCACCCAGCCCGAGCTGGTGCAGGGGGTGGCACTACGCTACGGCATGCCGTATCTCGCCATCCCGCAGGCCGGGCACGCCAGCTATCTCGATAACGCTACGTTTTTTAACCAACAGCTTTTACGCATAGGGGAAGAGGTGCGCGATGAATGCACAAATTGAAGGACGCGTCGCGGTGGTCACCGGCGGCTCGTCAGGGATTGGCTTCGAAACGCTGCGCCTGCTATTGGGCGAAGGGGCGAAAGTCGCCTTTTGCGGCCGCAACCCGGACCGGCTGGCCAGCGCTCACGCGGCGCTGTTAAACGAATATCCCGCAGGCGACGTGTTTTCCTGGCGCTGCGACGTTCTGAACGAACAAGAGGTTCAGGCCTTTGCAGATGCGGTCGGGGCCCACTTTGGCGGCGCTGACATGCTGATAAACAATGCTGGCCAGGGCTATGTCGCCCATTTCGCCGATACGCCGCGCGAGGCCTGGCTGCACGAAGCCGAACTGAAGCTGTTCGGGGTGATTAATCCGGTCAGGGCGTTCCAGCCGCAGCTTGAACGGTCGGACATCGCTTCAATTACCTGCGTGAACTCGCTGCTGGCGCTGCAGCCGGAAGAGCACATGATCGCCACCTCAGCCGCCCGCGCCGCGCTGCTTAATATGACGCTGACCCTGTCGAAGGATCTGATTGGCAAAGGAATTCGCGTCAATTCCATTCTGCTGGGCATGGTCGAATCCGGGCAGTGGCAGCGCCGTTTTGCAGACCGCAGCGATAAGAGCCAGAGCTGGCCAGAGTGGACCGCCGACATAGCCCGTAAGCGCGGGATCCCGATGGCGCGGCTTGGCAAACCACAGGAACCGGCGCAGGCGCTGCTGTTTCTCGCTTCGCCGCTGGCTTCGTTTACCACCGGCGCGGCGCTGGATGTGTCCGGCGGCTTTTGCCGTCACCTGTAAGGAAAGATGATGAAAAAGGTGATGTTAATCGGCTATGGCGCGATGGCGCAGGCGGTCATTGAGCGGTTACCGCCGCAGGTGTCGCTGGGCTGGATCGTGGCTCGCGAGCCGCATCATGCGGCGATCCGCCAGCAGTTTGCCGGGGCGGTTACGCCGCTGAGCGATCCGCAGCAGTGCGATCGGACGCCGGATCTGGTGCTTGAATGCGCCAGCCAGCAGGCGGTAGCGCAGTACGCCGAGGCGGTGCTGGCCCGCGGCTGGCATCTGGCGGTGATCTCCACCGGCGCGCTGGCGGATAGCGAACTGGAACAGCGCCTTCGCCAGGCGGGCGGCAAGCTCACGCTGCTGGCGGGCGCGATAGCCGGTATTGATGGCCTGGCGGCGGCGAAAGAGGGCGGCCTTGAGCGCGTGACCTATCAGTCGCGTAAAAGTCCGGCCAGCTGGCGCGGCAGCTACGCTGAGCAGCTTATCGATCTCAGCGCGGTACATGAAACGCGCATTTTCTTTGAAGGCAGCGCCCGCGAAGCGGCGCGGCTGTTTCCGGCGAATGCCAACGTGGCGGCGACCGTGGCGCTGGGCGGTATCGGTCTCGATGCCACCCGGGTGCAGCTGATGGTGGATCCGACGACCCAACGCAACACCCATACGCTGCACGCCGAAGGACTGTTCGGCGAGTTTCACCTGGAGCTGAGCGGTCTGCCGCTCGCCAGCAATCCCAAAACGTCGACCCTGGCGGCACTGAGCGCGGTACGCGCCTGCTGCGAACTGACATAACGCAGAGAGGCTGAGATGGACGAGTTAGACATTTTTATCGGCGGTCAGTGGCGGCGCGGCGGCGGCAACCTGATGCACAGCCGCTTTCCGGCTGATGGATCGCTTAACGCTTCATTATATGCGGCCAGCCTGGACGACCTGCAGGAGGCGATCGACTGCGCCGATCGCGCATGGCGGGAACCGACGTGGCGGACCATGCTGCCGCATCAGCGGGCAAAGATCCTGCATAAGGTCGCCGATCTGATTGAAGCGCAAATTGACGAGTTAACCCGTAAACAGAGCCGCGACAACGGTAAACCGCTGGCGGAAGCGCGGGGCCTGGTCATGAGCGCGGCGGGCACCGCGCGCTATTTTGCCGCCGCCTGCGAACTGCTGGAAGGCGAGCTGCCGACGCCGCGTCAGGCGGATCTGCTGACCTTGAGCCGCTATGAACCGCTGGGCGTAGTGGCGGCGATTACGCCGTGGAACTCGCCCATCGCCAGCGAAATGCAGAAGGTGGCTCCGGCCATCGCCGCCGGTAACGCGGTGATCCTCAAGCCGGCGGAAGCGACGCCGCTGATGGCGCTGGAGCTGGCGAAGATTTTTGCACAGGCCGGATTACCTCCCGGGCTGCTGAGCGTTCTGCCCGGAAAAGGCTCGGTCATTGGCGATGCGCTGGCTCGCCATCCTAAGGTGCGCAAAATTTCCTTTACCGGCGGTACCGCTACCGGGCGGCATCTGGCGCACGTGGCGGCGGAAAAGCTGATCCCGGCGTCGCTGGAGCTGGGCGGCAAATCGCCAACTATTGTGCTGGAAGATGCCGACATCGAACAGGCGGCGCGGGGTATCTGCTACGGCATATTCAGCTCCGGCGGCCAGGCCTGCATCGCCGGATCGCGTCTGTTCATTGATGAAAAAGTCTATCCGCAATTAATGGCCCGCCTGCTGGAATTAACCCGAGGGCTGCGGGTGGGCCACCCGTTTAGCGCGGATACCCACGTCGGACCGCTGATTAACGATAAGCATCGTCAGAGCGTGCTGGAGTATGTCGAGCTGGCGAAGCGCGAAGGCGGTAGCGTGCTGTGCGGCGGCGAGATCCCGGCGGATCCGGCGCTGGCGGCGGGCAGCTACTTCCTGCCGACGATCGTCGAGGGACTCAACAACCGGGCTCGCGTCTGTCAGGAAGAGATCTTTGGGCCGGTACTGGTGGCGATGCGCTTTCGCGACGAAGCGGCGCTGATCCGCGAGGCCAATGATTCGGTGTTCGGGCTGGCCGCGGGGATCTGGACGCGCGATACCGGCCGCGCCCTGCGCCTGAGCGAACAGCTGGAGGCCGGTACGGTGTGGATCAACACCTACAAGGTTTTCTCTATTTCGTCCCCGTTTGGGGGTTTTAAAGAGAGCGGTCTGGGCCGCGAAAAAGGTATCCAGGGCCTGAAGGCCTGGATGCAGCAGAAGAGTATTTATCTGGCGACGGGTAATAGCGTCAACCACTGGTGTGATTGAGAGAAGGGTGAGCAATGAGTGAAATGATAACCGTCGGCGACGCCATCGCCAGAACGCTGGAGCAGTATCACGTTGAAGCCATATATGGCGTCATTTCTATTCACAATCTGCCGATCGCCGATGCCGTCGGCCAGCGGGAAAAAATCCGCTTCGTCCCGGCGCGCGGGGAGGCGGGATCGGTGACCATGGCCGACGCCCACGGGCGTTTTTCCGGGCTCGGCGTGGCGCTGACCAGCACCGGCGCCGGGGCGGGCAACGCCGTCGGCGCGTTGGTTGAGGCAATGAACGCCGGCACGCCGCTGCTGCACCTGACCGGTCAGGTCGAAAAGGCCTGGCTGGATGCCGACACCGGGTTTATTCACGAAACCCGCGATCAGCTGACCTTCCTGAAAGCCAGCTCAAAGCGCGCATACCGTATCAGTAACGCCAATCAGGCGGTAGCGCTCCTGCATAAAGCGATTCAGGATGCGCAGACGCCGCCGTGCGGTCCGGTCTCGGTTGAAATTCCGATCGATATTCAAAGCGTGAAAATTCCGCTTTCGCTGCTGACCACGCCGCTGAAAACGCCACCGGTGGCGGAAGCTGAAGAGGCAATGGTTGATGCGCTGTGGGTTCAGCTTAAGCAGGCGAAGCGGCCGCTGCTGTGGCTCGGCGGCGGCGCTTTAGAAAGCGGCGAGGCGGTGAAGACGCTGGCCGATGCCGGGATGACGGTGATTTCCAGCACCCATGGCCGCGGTATTCTGCCGGATAGCCACCGCGCCAGCCTGCGCGCATTTCACAATTCCCCATCGGTTGAAGCGTTGATTTCACAATGTGATTTCACACTTGTCGCTGGTTCACGTCTGCGCAGTAACGAAACGCGCTCATGGACGCTGGAACTGCCCGCGCCGCGGGTGCAGATTGATATCGACCCGGCGGCGGCCAGCCGTAACTATCTGATGGACAATACGCTGGTGGCGGACTGCCGCGCGTTTTTAGACGCGCTGGCGGAACGAGCGCAGGGGCGAATATGGGGCGACGCGCGCTGGGATAGCCAAATAAAAGAAGCGGTGGCGATGGCGGAGCAGGGGCTGCGCGAACAGTGCGGTGATTACGCCAGATTAAATGACGCTATCGCGCAGGCGCTGCCGGAGAACGGTATCCTGGTTCGCGATATTACCGTGTCCGGCAGCCTGTGGGGGAGCCGCCTGTTTCGCGCCCACGGTCCGCTGATGAATATTCATTCTCTGGCCGGTGCTATCGGTATGGGGCTGCCGATGGCGATCGGCACCGCAATTGCTAATCCGCAGCGTAAAGTGGTGGGGCTGGTCGGCGACGGCGGACTGAGCCTGAACCTCGGCGAGCTGGCGACGTTGGCACAGGAGAAGGCTAACGTGACGCTGCTGATTATGAATGACGGCGGCTACGGCGTGATGCGCGGTATTCAGGATAAGTACTTTGGCGGCCGCCAGTATTATAACGAGCTGCATACGCCGGACTTTACGCTGCTGGCGCAGGCCATCGGTCTGCAGGCGTGGAGCGTCGATCGGGCGGATGATTTCCAGGCGGTGATGACCGAAGCGCTGGCGATGCCGGGGCCGTCGGTGGTGGAAGTGAAGATGGGACAGATCGGCGCGCTGCGTTTTGCCGGGCCGCCGCAAAAGACGCTGTATTAATCATCATCGATAGCGCCATTGCCGGAGAACAACCCGGTTTACACAGCGTGTAGCCGGGCGACATACTTCCCCGGTCTTTTGGGAAAAGTCTGCGACTCCATGACCCAAAACCCTCTCCCTTCCATGGAGAGGGTACCGCACCGCACAGGGGGTTAATCAAGGCGTCGGGCGGCGGCACCTGCGCGCCGGGAGAGGGCCAGGCGGCAGGGTCGGGTTCATGACAGGGTTAAAATACGTTAAACGGATATTCGACGTAAAAACGCACTTCATTGCCGCTGACGTTATAGTCGCTGGCATTGCTGGAAACCCGCAGCACCGAGTAGCGCAATCTGAACTTCAAATCTTTCGCCACGCCGTTCTGAACCTGATATTGCAGCTGGTTGAACCATTCGTGTTCTTTACCATTGCTGGTTTCCGCAGTTTTAATGTTATCGCCGCGCACGTAGGCGGTAGTCCAGGTCAGTCCTGGTAAACCCAGCCCGGCAAAATCCAGTCCATAAGAGGCCTGCCAGGAACGTTCATCTTCGCCATTAAAATCAGACCAGTAGGAGTTAGCCAGCCAGATGGTATTGCCGCCGTCGCCGACGCCGCCCTGGTTGCGATAGCCGCCGTAGTGATAGCCCGTACTACCGCTGCTTTGCTGGTATGCAACTTTAAAGGTATGGATATCCCGGATATAGCTGGCGGCCAGACTCCAGATGCTGTTACTGCGTCCGGTGTTCTGGGCATCGGCGTATTCTTGCTCCAGACGTGAATTATAGCCGTTAAAATCGAGTATCAGCTGCTGGCCAGTAGCGAATGGCTGCTTATAGTTAAGGCCGAGATATTGCTTGTTCAGCACGTCTTCGACGTGAGAGGCATAAAGCGCGCCGCTGAACTGGTCGCTGAACTGATAGCTGGCGCCGCCGAAAGTCAGGCTTTTCAAACCGCTGTCATGACTGTCGTCGCTCTTACGCTGTTGATCGGTTAGATAGCCCGCGTTGATTTCCAGACCGTCAATTTCTTTCGAAGTTAGCATGGTACCGGTATAGCTCTCGTACAGCAGACGAGAATCGTCGGCGTAGACGATCGGCAGCATGGGGCGTTGGTTGCCGTAGCTGAGCACGGTATCAGAGAAGCGCATTTTGGCGGTGGCGCCGAATTTAGCGAGATCGGATTTTGCCCGGCCGTCGTTGTCCTGGGCGAAAAAGTCGATGCCCCCCGCGCCGCTGCGCCCCCGGCCACCGTCAAGCCTTACGCCATACTGGGCAATACCGTCTACGCCGAAGCCGACCGGTCCCTGAGTAAAGCCGGACTCGAAGGTGGCGATAATCCCCTGTCCCCATTCGGCTTTATCCGCCAGCCCATCGCGATAATCACGTTTGATATAAGCGTTGCGTAAAAACAGATCCAAATGACTGTCTTCGATAAAGCCCTGACTCGTTGATTGTTGGCTGGCAAAGGTTGGCGCGGTGGCAATAAAGCCAAGTGCGATTAACGATAATTCTTTTTTCACTGATGGGACTTCTCTGCTGTCGATATATTCAAGGGAATCACTGCAGCCCGGATATTCTCCTGAAATAATGTTGAAAGCAATCATTGTGTGAGCAGGTGTATCGACAGGAAACAAACGGTATACCCATGTTGCCGGCCCGCAGGACGACAGGGGTGGACTATTTAATTATTTGCTGCAAAGCGCAACTCAAAGAGGGATCGGGTGTCGCGTTTTAAATTTACGAAATAATATTTTATTGAGTGAATGGATATAAAATAATTGGCTGTCATGAACGCTAAAAATAATTAACGGTTTGTGCGCTTAAATTATCAATTAATGCGGCTAACTATTTTTCGCTAACCGATAAAAAAGGGAGGCGATAAGGCCTCCCGCTGTCGATTATTTAATCCCGTCGGCCTTCATGCGATCGCGGATATGCTGAGCGCGTTCTTCCGATGCCGGGTGGTCATCAAACATTGAGCTTTGGCGTCCGGCTTCCAGCTTCGCCAGTTTTTCGAAGCTGGTCGCGAGGCCCGCAGGATTAATTCCGCGTTTGCGCAGCAGATCGTACGAGTAGTCATCCGCCTCGGACTCCTGACGCTGGGAGAACTGTGAGTTCACCAGCTTCTCGCCAAGATCGCCCAGCTGCGACTGCGACAGGCTGCCGACGATACCGCCAGCGGAGGCCGCCGCCGCGCGTACCGCGTTGGTGCCTAATGCCACCTGCATGCCTTTCTTCACATGGCCCAGCGCGACGTGACCCATTTCGTGGCCGATAACCGCTTCGACTTCATTATCATTCATCAAATCCATCAGTCCGCTGTAAACGCGGATACAGCCGTTAGCCATGGCGAAGGCGTTAACGTCCTTGGTCTGGTACACCTTATAGTTCACCGGCTGGCCGTTGATGTTGTCCCCCAGCGCGGCGGCGATTTTACTCAGACGTTTGCTGTATTCACTGCTGGCAGGCGCGATAGTCGCTTTCGCATCCATCTCCTGACAGGCTTTGTCGCTTAGGGCCTTGACCTGCTCATCGCTGAGTGAATAAGCCTGGAAAGCTTCTGCGCCGGAGCTAAGCAGACCATTGGAGTCCATGTTCTGACATCCGGTAAGCGTTGCTGCGATCCCAAGGGCAAGAAGAGCTGAGCGAATTTTCATTTTTTTATCATCCACAATCTTATGGTTCTTTATCCGAAAAAACGGCGATGGCTGACCTGCCGTATCCTGTGCAAATTATAAATACTATATGAGAATGCGGGCGAGAGGATTACGCCGTAGCACAACGTGTTCCAGAGATTTCTTAAACGGCAAAAGGATGCTCCATGTACATGCTTTGCCGCTTAGGTTACATTGTTCACACTTTTTTCCGGCGTAGCCCAAAACGCGCTGTCGTCAAGTCGCTGCGGGCATGGCCTTCATTATCCGATCTGGAGTCAAAATGTCCTCACGTAAAGAGCTTGCTAACGCTATTCGTGCGCTGAGCATGGACGCAGTACAGAAAGCCAAATCCGGCCACCCGGGTGCCCCGATGG
>NZ_JBEAIJ010000006.1:0-165195 GCF_040065315.1 Klebsiella sp. CN_Kp100 | reverse complement strand
TAACGCTTAACGCTTAACGCTTAACGCTTAACGCTTAACGCTTAACGCTTAACGCTTAACGCGGGCTGAAAAATTACAGACCCGGCAGTCTGTCAGGCAGACGGATAGCCAATCATAATGTGTCTGTCATCGTACAACGATCGCCGCTTGCAAGGCCGGAGAACACAGATATGTTCTCCGGCCTTTTTACTTTTTGTCGCCGCTTCAGGAGCTCTTTCCGGCGGAACATTCGCGGTCCTCGAAGCTGTTATTTGGTATCAGGCTGCATCATTTTATTCATTTAATACAGAATGATTTAAAATGAAACTATCTTTTCAAATTTTAATAACGTTTGATATATCTATCCCGGGAATATATTTCGCTTAAATGTTTATTATATTACGATGATGAACTGATTCATTAATGTGATTTTTATCATTTATTAGCGTTTATGGTTATTATTTAATGGAGTGAAAATATATTTTTCAGAGCGGTCAGCTAGCATTGAATTTTATTTTAAGAACTTTAAGAATGAGATGAAGTACTATAAATTCATATGAATCATAGTTAATCCCTTTGTTTTTTAAGTGGTATTTTTTAATTGTGAAGGTTTTTGAAGTTTGTTTTAGTTGAGAGCTTTTTGTGAGATATAAAGACTTCTTTGTAAGTATAATATTAATCGAGACCGTAGTGCGTCTATCTTCAATTATTGCAATTTGTATTAGTGAGGTGATATTTTGTTTTTGCTCACCGTCTGGTGGGTATATATCCTGAGGAGGAGTAATATGGGTAATAGTTTTCAAAATGAGGTGCCAAAATCTCGAGTTAATCTTCAATTGGATCTTCACACTGGCGGGGCGGGAAAGAAAAGCGAGTTACCGTTAAAGTTACTTGCGGTAGGCGATTTTAGTAACGGAAAAGAACAACGGTCTTTATCTGAAAGAAATAAAATAAATATCAATAAAAACAATTTTGATAACGTAATGGCTGAACTCTTACCTACGGTCGATTTGCTGGTCGAAAGCACTCTGTCAGGAGAAGCCCGGGTAGAAAATATTAAACTTAACTTTGGTAGCGTCAAAGATTTTGAACCAGAACAGGTTGCTCGCAATATCCCATCGCTTCGTGCATTGATTTCTATGCGTAATTTACTACGCGATCTCAAATCCAACTTGCTGGATAACGTCGAGTTCCGTCGTGAACTGGAAAAGATTATGAAAGATCCTGCGATGAGTAGTGAACTACGCGCAGAGCTAACGGCACTCGCACCGTAAAAAAGTAATGGACAACGACCGGAATAAATACGGTTCATCAAGGAAATGAAGAGGAGGGCATGCTGATGTCTGTACAAGAACATGACGCACCGGTAGCGCAGGCGCAGGCTGTGACCACAGAAAATGTTTATCAGTCTCTGTTTAAAAAAATTCACCTGACGCCGGTTTCTTCTCTGAAACAACTCGGAGAGTGGCAAGATAGTGAAGCAATGGCGGAAGCATCAACGGAGGAGAGGGTCTCTGCAGCCATTCAGGTACTGCTTTCCTGCGTGGCGAAATCCGGAAAAAATGTTGAAAGGTTAGATAAATCACTGCTGGATTTTCATATCAGCGAGCTGGATCGAAAAATCAGCCAGCAGCTGGATGCCGTGATGCACCATCCGGTCTTTCAGGCGCTCGAATCGCTCTGGCGCGGCCTGTGGTTTCTCGTCCAGCGAACCGACGCTCGAAAGAATACCAAAATTGAGCTTCTGGATGTCAGCAAGGAAGACTTACGTCAGGACTTTGATGATGCGCCGGAAATTGTCCAGAGCGGGCTTTATCACCACACTTATGTGCAGGAATATGACACTCCCGGCGGCGAGCCAATAGCCTCAGTGATTTCCAGCTATGAGTTTGATAACAGCCCGCAGGACATCGCGTTGCTGCGTAATATCTCTCGTGTGGCCGCGGCTTCGCATATGCCGTTTATTGGTTCCGTCGGACCTGAATTCTTCCTTAAAAACTCAATGGAAGAGGTGGCTGCCATAAAAGATATCGGTAGTTATTTCGATCGTGCCGAATATATCAAATGGAAAAGTTTTCGCGACACTGATGATTCCCGCTATATCGGTCTTGTAATGCCCCGTGTACTTGGCCGTCTGCCGTATGGCCCGGATACGATTCCCGTCCGCAGTTTCAACTATGTGGAAGAGGTGAAAGGGCCCGATCACGAAAAATATCTCTGGACCAACGCGTCATTCGCCTTTGCGGCGAATATGGTGAAAAGCTTTGTTAACAACGGCTGGTGCGTACAAATTCGTGGACCGCAGGCGGGGGGAGCAGTCACCGATTTACCGATCCATCTTTACGACCTCGGTACCGGCAATCAGATCAAGATCCCCTCGGAGGTGATGATCCCGGAGACCCGTGAATTCGAATTTGCCAACCTTGGATTTATTCCACTCTCTTATTACAAAAATCGTGATTACGCATGCTTCTTTTCGGCTAACTCGGCACAGAAACCGGCGCTGTATGAGACGGCGGATGCCACTGCTAACAGCCGCATTAATGCCCGCCTGCCGTATGTCTTCCTGCTGTCGCGAATTGCGCACTATCTGAAGATTATTCAGCGCGAGAATATTGGTACCACCAAAGACCGACGTTTGCTGGAACTGGAGCTTAATACCTGGCTGCGTAATCTGGTGACGGAAATGACCGATCCTGGTGATGCGCTTCAGGCATCGCACCCGCTACGCGATGGAAAAGTGGTTGTGGAAGATATTGAGGACAATCCGGGCTTCTTCCGTATCAGGCTTTATGCCGTGCCGCATTTTCAGATTGAAGGAATGGATATCAGCCTGTCGCTGGTATCGCAAATGCCGAAGGCTAAATCGTAAGCCGCAGGCGCGATGAAAACCTCTCGTCTGCTGCGGGCTGAGGAGATCGACCTTCCTCTCAGCGGCGTTTCGTTGGGAAACCTTCAGTAAAAATGGCATTGCTCAACTCGCCATCTGCACTCCATCGGAGTGGCTGCTGTGGCGTTAGATAGCGCGGTGCTGGCGTTGAAAAAACTTAAAGATGCCATTCCTGCGCCTGTGTTTCCCCAACGATACGTTGATGGTACGGAAGTATCAGATGGGCTCTCTTCTGCTTGCGACCTGAATACGCGTGCGGAAGAGAATACGGTGGGCGCGGAGCAGAACATACCGTCGGAGGCGGCGGTACCTCAATCACACTAACAAGGAGAGTAATTCTCATGGCAATACCTGCTTACCTTTGGCTGAAAGATGACGGTGGCGCGGATATCAAAGGTTCCGTAGACGTACAGGGACGTGAGGGCAGCATTGAGGTCGTGGCGCTGGACCACGATGTGTATATCCCGACGGATAACAATACCGGCAAACTGACCGGCACCCGTACCCATAAGCCATTTACCTTCACTAAGGAAATCGACGTATCCAGCCCGTATCTCTACAAGGCCGTCACGACGGGTCAGACTCTGAAAACGGCAGAGTTCAAGTTTTACCGGATAAATGACGCCGGTCAGGAAGTTGAGTATTTCAACATTACGCTGGATAACGTCAAGCTGGTCAGAGTGGCTCCGCTGATGCACGACATTAAGGATCCTGCGCGCGAGAGGCACAATCATCTGGAGCGTATCGAATTCCGTTACGAAAAGATTACCTGGACCTACAAGGACGGAAACATCATTCATTCCGATGCATGGAATGAACGTCCTTCGGCCTGATAACCGCGGCAGACAGGCAACTGTCTGCTTTTTTATGCGTATTTGCTGATAAGCCGGTCCTTCCGGTGGGGCAAACCCTATCACATTCTGACAGAAACCTGCCAGGCACAGGGTTACGGCTACGGGCGGTAGCGTGCCTGAACAGGATTCAGTAAAGGAAAAATCACTACATTGAAGAAGGGATATCTATGACCGTAAACCAGCCAGCTGCACTGCTACGCCGCCTCAACCCGTTCTGCGCCCGCGCGCTAGACGCCGCCGCATCGCTGTGCCAGACCCGCGCTCACGCCGAGATTACTATTGAGCACTGGTTGTTGAAGCTGCTGGAACAGGGAGAAGGGGATATCACCGTCGTTGCCCGGCGCTATGAGTGGGATATGGAGATTCTCTGGCAAGCGTTGCTGGGGCATCTTGAAACGCTTCCACGCTCGGTACGTGAGCGTCCGCAGCTTTCTGAACGCCTGACGGCACTGATGACGCAGGCATGGTTGTTCGCTTCGCTGGAGAGCAACGAGCCGCAGATCCGTAGTCAGCACTTGCTGATGGCGCTGACGGAGAAGCCCGAACTGCTGGCTTGCGACGATCTGTGGGTGTTGTTGAGCGTGGGTCGCGTCCAGTTAGGGCGGCTGCGCGCGCTACTGGACGAGCAGTCGGAAGAGTGTCCGGTACGGCAAAGGCAGGCTGGCGAACCGCTGGCGGAAGATATAAGTGCAAATTCTTCTGCGCTTGCGGCGGATGATAGACAAGATGATGCGCATCGAGCGGTCCTTAAACGTTTCACCGCGAATATTACAGAAAAAGCCCGGATGGGCCAGATCGATCCGGTGTTCGGCCGAGATGTTGAGATCCGCCAGATGGTGGATATTCTGTCGCGCCGTCGCAAGAACAACTCGCTGCTTGTGGGCGAGCCTGGCGTCGGCAAAACCGCGCTGGTGGAAGGGCTGGCGCTGCGTATTGTAGATGGCAACGTGCCGGATAGCCTGAAAACCGTGCATATTCACTCGCTGGATCTGGGGCTGCTACAGGCAGGGGCTGGCGTTAAGGGGGAATTCGAGCAGCGGCTAAAAAACGTCATCGACGCGGTGCAGGCATCGCCGGAGCCGGTGCTGCTGTTTATCGATGAAGCCCATACTATCATCGGCGCGGGAAATCCTGCGGGCGGCGCAGATGCGGCTAATTTACTGAAACCTGCTTTGGCCCGCGGTGAGCTACGCACTATCGCAGCGACGACCTGGAGCGAGTACAAACAATATTTTGAGCGCGATGCCGCTCTGGACCGCCGTTTTCAATTGGTCAAAGTGGACGAGCCTGATGAGGACACGGCCTGCCTGATGCTGCGCGGGCTGAAGACCCGCTACGCGGAGCACCATGGGGTACACATCCAGGATAGCGCCATTCAGGCCGCGGTACGTCTGTCGCGGCGTTATCTGTCCGGACGCCAGCTGCCTGACAAGGCGGTAGATCTGCTGGACACTGCCGGGGCGCGTGTCCGGATGAGTCTTGATACCCTGCCGGAGCCGTTAACTCAGCTTCAGGGACATCTGGCCGCGCTGGATATTGAGCAGAAGGCGCTTGAAAAGGATCGCGCGTTTTATCCTGCATCCGCGCAGGCTCGACTGGCAGAGCTCGCCGACCAGCGGGATCAACTCCAGCAAAAGGCGGATCAGCTGGAGTATCAGTACCAACAAGAAAAAGCGCTGATGCAGCAGATTATAGCGCTACGCCGGGAAAGTCCGGACAGTGAACGGTTACCTCAACTACAACAGCAGCTGCTATTGCAACAGGGATTAACGCCATTGCTGGCGCTGGATGTGGATGCCCGGGCCGTCGCTACCGTCGTAGCTGACTGGACCGGCGTACCGCTCACTTCCCTGCTGAAAGATGAGCAGAGCGAGCTGCTGAATATGGAACAGATGCTCGCCAGGCGGGTGGTAGGCCAGGATGGTACGCTAAAGGCTATTGCGCAGCGGTTGCGGGCGGCAAAAACCGGGCTCACGCCGGAAAATGGCCCGCAGGGCGTATTTCTGCTGACCGGTCCTGGCGGCACAGGTAAGACCGAAACTGCGCTGGCGATGGCGGATGCGCTGTTCGGCGGCGAAAAGTCGCTTATTACCATCAATCTCTCAGAGTATCAGGAACCGCATACGGTTTCTCAGCTTAAGGGGGCGCCGCCGGGTTATGTCGGCTTCGGCCAGGGCGGCGTATTGACGGAAGCCGTCAGAAAACGTCCGTATAGTCTGGTTCTGCTCGACGAGGTAGAAAAAGCGCACCGCGACGTTATGAACCTTTTTTACCAGGTGTTCGATCGCGGTTTTATGCGCGATGGGGAAGGCAGGGAAATCGACTTTCGCAACACCATTATCCTGATGACCGCTAATCTCGGAAGCGATCACATTATACAACTGCTGGAAAAGAGGCCGGCGGCCACGGATCTGGATCTGCAGGAACTGCTGTATCCGCTGTTGCGGGAGCACTTCCAGCCTGCGCTGCTGGCGCGTTTCCAAACGGTAATTTATCGCCCTCTCGGGTGGGAGGCGATGCGGTTCATTGTGGAAATGAAGCTGGCGGCAGTGAGCCGCCGCCTGCGCGAACACTACGGTATGGAGACGGTGATCGGGGCCAGTCTTTACGATCAACTGGCCTCCTCCTGTCTGCTGCCGGATACCGGGGCGCGTAATATCGACAGCTTACTGAACCAGCAGATTCTGCCTGTACTGAGCCAGCAGCTGCTGGCGAATCAGGCGGCGCGACGGCAACCCAGGCTGCTGGCGCTCGGCTGGAGTCAAGAGGACGGCATCGTGCTGGAATTAGATACGGAATAACGGGGACGGCGATGAATGCGCTGTGCGCTGGGTGTTACGACTGCCGTTCCCCATTCATCCCGAAACCCGTCATGGCCGATAGTGCTGCAAGCCTTCCCCTTGCCGGGAAAATATTCCGGACCGGAAAAATCATCACCGATAGCCTAAGTTAGGGGGCGATGCGAATGAGTGAATTACTGCAGCAGTTAACCCGCAGCTGTTTTCCCGAACGGAATGCGCTTGAGGCAGGGCAACAACAGGCGGCGCTGTGGCAGACGTGGCTGCTGCCAGTGACGACGGAGTCTCCGGTCGGGAGAGACCCCGTCTACCACGACGATTTCCAGCTGATGCGCGACGAGCTGAATAAGCTTTCCGGCGCGGATACCGCTCTGATTTGTCAGCTTGCGGAATCCCTGCTGCTCACTCAGGCAAAAGATGTACGCATCGCCACCTGCTATATCTGGGCGCGATTGCACCGCGACGGCGAACGCGGATTAGCGGAAGGTCTCGCCCTACTGGCCGGGCTGGTGCAGCGCTTCGGAACGCAACTGCTTCCCTCTCGTCCGGCGGGCCGGAAAATGGCGCTGGAATGGTTAACTGGCGAAAAGATACTCGACAGCCTGGCGCGTTACCCGGAAGTGGCAAAAGAAGACTTTGCCAATATTGTCGCGGCTCTCAATCTGCTGGTCGCTTCTTTTTCTACATGGCCGGAAGAGCAACAGCCGCCGTCCCTGATACCGCTGATCCAGGCGCTGGAGTCGCGGCTGGCGCAGTCGGGCGGGATGAACGCGGTGGTGCCGCAGAACAGCGCGGCAACCGCTTCACCTCCGACAAATTCGCTACAGATACAGTCCATCAGTTCCGGGCGCGACCTGCTGGATCAGGCAAAAGCGCTGGCCCGCTACCTGAACGCGCAGCCGCAGGGCTGGCTGGCGGCACATCGGTTGATGAAAACTCTGCGCTGGGACACCGTGCATGAACTGCCGCCTGATGTGGATGGCAGAACCCGACTGGCTCCGCCGCGTACCGAGTCACGTACTCAGCTTAAGCGTTTGTACTCGCAACAGAACTGGACCGAGCTGCTGGAACAGGCCGACCTGATGTTCAGCGCCGGGGTCAATCATTTCTGGTTCGATATTCAATGGTATTTGTATCAGGCGCTGGGCAAAGCGGGCGCGCCGTGGGACAAGTGGACGGCAATTATCCGCCAGGACCTGATGCTGTTGCTTGAGCGTTTACCTGGGCTGGAGAGCCTGGCGTGGAACGACGGCACGCCGTTTGCCGATGAGGTGACCCGCAGTTGGATTACCCGGCAGGTGCTGCCGCAAGAGGAGGGGAACTGGCTTAGCAGGACGCCAACGGCCCCGGAGGAAGAGCCGGACAACGATGTGCTGGCGCTGGAACCGGAGGCGCTGGCGCTGGCGGACCGCGAGGGCGTTGATGCTGCGCTGGGCTGGCTCCAGTCCCGTGCGGGGATCGTCACGGCACGCCAGCGTTTGCTGTTGCGTCTGTTGATGGCTCGCATAGCGGAGCAGTACGGTAAAAGCGAAATGGCGCAGCTGCTGCTGGAAGAGCTGCATGGCGCTGCGCAGGGGCTGACGTTGACACAATGGGAGCCGGAGTTAATTTTCGAAGTCACGGCACGACAGCTGAAGCTGCTGCGCCTGCGGGCGCACCGCTATGCAGATAAAGCCCATCTGGCGCGGAAAATGGAAAATCTGCTGGCGGCGCTGGTGGCGATGGATCCTGCGCGGGCGGCAGTACTTTGTGATACGCAATATAAAGACTGAGAACTCACCCGGTATCGAGTTTAAAGGCGCCAATCCTGACGTTATTGCAAAGCCGAAATACGCTGCCGATAAGAAGCCGACAGAGACTTTGCCCGGCTTACCCTGACCGCGCACCATTGAGAAGATAAATAGCAAGCTGCGGCTGTTTCCGCTAAAGGATAAATAGTATGGAAATCGCTTCGTTATACCCAATGCCGACGTTTAATTTCAATCATGAATGGCCGCGAGCTCAAGGCAGTGAAAAGGATCGGCGGCTTCTTTCAGGGAGTCATAATATGCAATGCGCTCACTATTGCCGGGCGATTATGCATTATTTGCAGCAACAGGAGCGTATATGAAGACGCCGCATTCTTCATTTATCAGCCCGTTCCGCACGGGCGGCGATCCCTGTACCTTTCGGGAGGCCGGCGAACTGCAGGCCGAAATAGGCAAACTTACGCATCCGGCGCGGCCGGATGTGGACTGGGGCAGGGTAGAGAGCCTGAGTCTGGCTCTGTTTCGGCAAAACGGCGTGGAGTTGCAAACGCTGGTCTGTTACGCGCTGGCGAGGACCCGGCAGTATGGGATAGCAGGAATGGTGGACGCTCTGGATGCCCTCGCGGCATTGATAAACCAGCGCTGGGGAGATTTCTGGCCGCTGCAGGTCCATTCAAGGATCGCGCTGCTGGCGTGGCTTGCCGAGAAGATGAAGCAGGCGCTGCGCACGCAGGATCTTCAGTATCAGGATCTGGCGCAGATTAACCACTGCAGCCAGCACCTGACGGAAATAGAGAACGTGCTGCGGCGGTGCGAGGTCTGGCATATGTCAAAACTGGAGCAACTGGCCGTTCAGTTGCGAAATGCGGCGATGCGCCTGGAGCGGCTGGCGCCGCAGGGCGAAAAAACGGCGGCGAAGAAAATCGCCAGGGAGCGCCCCTGGCCGAGAGATGTAAAAAATGGGGCCAAAAAAACCGCTGAAGCGCAGGCATCGCGAAAGCATGACGAAAGCTTGTTATTGAAGAAAACTACGGAGAGTCCTCGCCAGCGGCGGGTATGGCCCGGTTTTATCGCCGGGATGCTGACGATGGTTTGCCTGGGAGGTTGCGGTTTCTGGGGTTGGTCATGGCTGAACCCGCCAGAAATGGGCCTACGGGAGGCACAGACCGCGACGTCGGTGTTGGCGTTGCCCTCAGCGCCGGAGAGGGATGGCAACAAGATGCTGAGCTGGGCGCAGGGAATGGCGACGACCCGCGCGCAGCTGAAGAGGCTGAATGACCTGCCGCCGCTGTGGCCCCTGCGCCAGGAAGAGGCGCTGCTCCTGGCCCTTGAAAGCCGCTGGCCGAATAATTCGCAAATTAAGGCGATGAGGGCCGAGTGGCGCAAGCTGCGGGAAGCCAGCGCGCTGCCGGTGCCTGAATTACAGCGCTATGCCCAGGCGCAGGCGAAGCTACGGCAGCTTTCGCTAAGGCTGGATGCGCTGGATGAACGCAAGGGGCGGTATATGACTGCTTCTGAGTTGAAATCGGCAATTTTCAGCATCCGGCAGCTGTTACAGACGCCGCCGCTGGAAGAACAGCTCAGGCAACTGGAGGCTCAGGTACGAGCCGGAAGTCTCTCACCGGTGCTGCAAATGCAGATTGATTTTCATTTTAAGCAGTTGCTAAGCCGCTACGCTATTTTGCTGGATAGCACGGAAGTGAAACCGAACCCTCAGTAGTAGGATGTCGGCTGCGGTAGAGTAAAAACAGACGGGAAAAGTTGGCCCAGGATTTTTTCAGCCCGCCATTTGATTATTGCTGTTTTAGCAAAAATCCTCTGCGTTAAACGATCTTTTTCTCGATCCTCTCGTTGGTCATAATGTTTCTCATTAACCGCTATTGATAAATAATGAGGAAAATCATGACAATCCCTGCATTTGGTCTTGGGACCTTCCGTCTGAAAGATGACGTAGTGATCGCATCTGTAAAAACAGCGCTTGAGCTGGGCTATCGCGCCATTGATACCGCGCAAATCTATGACAATGAAGCGGCCGTGGGCCAGGCTATCGCAGAAAGCGGCGTCGCGCGCGATGAACTGTTCATCACCACCAAGATCTGGATTGAAAATTTAAGCAAAGATAAGCTCATCGCAAGCCTGAAAGAGAGTCTGCAGAAGCTGCGCACCGAATATGTCGATCTCACGCTGATCCACTGGCCGTCGCCAAACGATGCGGTTGCCGTGGAAGAGTACATGGCTGCTCTGCTGGAGGCGAAACGTCAGGGACTGACTCGCCAGATGGGTATCTCTAACTTCACTATTCCGCTGATGGAGCGCGCCATTGCTGCCGTTGGGGTAGAGAATATCGCGACCAACCAGATTGAACTGTCGCCTTATTTGCAAAATCGTAAGGTCGTCGATTGGGCCTCTGAGCATGGCATCCACATTACCTCTTATATGACTCTGGCTTATGGTAAAGCGTTAAAAGATGAAGCCATTGCCCGGATTGCGGCGAAACACAATGCCACTCCGGCGCAGGTTATCCTCGCGTGGGCAATGGGTGAAGGCTATGCGGTGATCCCATCTTCGACCAGGCGCGAAAACCTGGCAAGCAACCTGAAAGCTCAGGAGCTGCAGCTTGATGAAGACGATCGCCTGGCGATCGCCGCGCTGGACTGTCACGATCGTCTGGTTAGCCCGGAAGGTCTGGCGCCTGAATGGGATTAAGCTAACCCCCTCTGTACTCTACAACCCTCTTACAGCTCCTGCGGGAGCTGTTTTACATGCTCACTAAGAAAGTCGATAAAAGCCCTGATCCGCGTGCTTACCGCCCTGTCGCTGTAGTACACCGCGCTAAACGGCATTTCAATCGGCAGCCGTTTGTCAGCCAGCAGTTCGACAAACGCCCCTTCAGCAATTTCTTTATCCACCATATAGTCCGACAGACAGGCTATACCGTTACCGGCCAGACACAGCTGCTTGAGCGTTTCCCCGCTATTGGAAGATATCTCGCTTTCGATTTCCAGCAGTTGGCCATCGCAGCAGGAAACTGGCCAGGTATTCAGGGATACGGGCTCGCTAAAGCCGAGGCACTGATGATGTTTTAGCTCGGCGACGCTTTGCGGCGTTCCGTGCCGGGCAAGATAGTCCGGCGAGGCGATAATTTTGCGGTAGCTATTGAACAGCGGCCGGGCGCGCAGGCTGGAATCGGTTAGCGTGCCGGCGCGGATCGCGACGTCCACTTTCCGCTCAATCAGATTGATAAAGGTCTCTGACGAGACCAGCGAAAGGCTCATTTCCGGGTAGCGCTCACGGAAGGGCCTGATCAAAGGCATCAGAAAATGCAATATCACCGGCGTCGCGGCATCAACGCAAAGTAATCCTCTTGGCGTCGTTCGGCTTTCCAGAAGCTCATTTTCGGCGGCGGCCATCTCCTGAAGCACAACCTGCACTCGGCGGAAATAACGCTCGCCCTCTTCGGTCAGGCTTAGCTGGCGGGTAGTACGGTTAAGCAGGCTGACGCCGAGCTTTGACTCCAGCTTTTTTACTGCCCGGCTGACGGCGGAATTAGCCTGACCAAGCTGTTCGGCAGCGCGACTAAAACTGCCGCTCTCTACCACGGCGACAAAAATGGCGATTTCTTCTGAGGTAGCTCTCATTGTTGCACCTGTGGCAAAATTCTATTGATACTTTGGCTATTTTTGTTATTAAAACATCTCTTCATACTACGTGTCATCTTAATCCTGTTGATACGGAGTACATTATGCCGCTGGCGCTACTTGCCTTAACTATCGGTGCCTTTGCGATTGGCACGACTGAATTTGTCATTGTGGGCCTGGTGCCTGACATTGCTGAGCAACTAGCTATTTCGCTACCTTCTGCAGGGCTGCTGGTTTCTATCTATGCGTTGGGCGTAGCGATAGGTGCTCCTGTGCTCACCGCGCTGACCGGGCGTATGCCGCGTAAGCAGCTACTGCTGGCGTTAATGGCGCTGTTTACCGCTGGCAATCTGCTGGCATGGCAGGCGCCGGGTTACGAGACTCTGGTTCTGGCGCGCCTGCTGACCGGGCTGGCGCATGGGGTATTCTTTTCGATCGGTTCGACAATTGCGACCAGCCTGGTCGCGAATGAGAAAGCGGCCTCGGCGATTGCGATTATGTTCGGCGGGTTAACCGTTGCGCTGGTGACCGGCGTGCCGCTAGGCACCTTCATTGGCCAACACTTTGGCTGGCGTGAAACATTCCTGGCCGTGTCTATTCTTGGCGTAATCGCGTTAATGAGCAGCCTTATTCTGGTTCCTAATAACATTCCTGGCCGCGTCAGCGCGGGTCTGCGCGCTCAGCTTAAGGTTCTGACCCATCCGCGTTTACTGATTATCTACGCGATCACTGCTCTGGGGTATGGCGGCGTATTTACGGCATTTACCTTCCTGACGCCGATGATGCAGGATCTTGCCGGATTTAGCCCATCGGCCGTCAGCTGGATCCTTCTGGGCTATGGTGTTTCAGTGGCGATAGGTAACGTATGGGGCGGAAGGCTGGCGGATAAACATGGCGCCGTGCCCGCGCTGAAGCTGATTTTTGCCGCCCTGGCTGCGCTACTGGCGATCTTTCAATTTACGGCCAGTGTGCATTATGCTGCTCTGGCGACGGTTTTGGTGATGGGGATCTTTGCTTTTGGTAACGTTCCGGGACTGCAGGTGTACGTGGTGCAGAACGCGGAGCAATACACTCCTGGCGCGGTTGACGTTGCCTCTGGCCTGAATATTGCAGCATTTAACATTGGCATTGCGTTAGGTTCGGTGATTGGCGGGCAGATCGTAGCGCATTATGGTCTGGCCCAGACGCCGTGGATCGGCGCTCTGATTGTGCTGGTGGCGCTCTTACTGGTCGGAATTAGCGGCCGGCTTGATAAGCCAGGGCTTCGCGCTAACGGCCCTGGCGTAGAAGGCTAAAGGTTTCTGGCAAATTGCATTGAAAGTGTCTACAAAAATCCCTATAACAGAAGAACCAGCCGCAGTCGGGCTGGTTTCCTGTTATCGAGGTTTGATGCCTAAATTGCGAAAGAATACCTATGCCATGCGCTATGTCGCCGGACAGCCTGCGGAGAGAATTTTACCTCCGGGGTCGTTTGCAGGCATGACTCCGGCTTTTCCGGCGGGAGTACCGTTAAGTTCGGATGAAAAAATCCGCGTACTGGTGTGGAACATCTTCAAGCAGCAGCGCGCCGAGTGGAAATCAGTTCTTAACAACTTTGGTAAAGATGCGCACCTGGTGTTGTTACAGGAAGCGCAAACTACACCTGAATTAGTGAAGTTTGCCACGTCCAACTACCTTGCAGCGGACCAGGTTCCTGCGCTAGTGCTGCCCCAGCATCCTTCCGGCGTGATGACGTTAGCCTCTGCGCATCCTATCTACTGTTGTCCTCTGCGTGAACGCGAGCCTATCCTGCGGTTGGCGAAGTCGGCATTAGTGACCGTGTATCCGTTACCGGATTCCCGCCTGCTGATGGTGGTCAATATTCATGCGGTTAACTTCAGCCTTGGCGTCGATGTCTACAGCAAGCAGCTGCTGCCGATTGGCGATCAGATCGCCCATCACAGCGGGCCGGTGATTATGGCAGGCGACTTTAATGCCTGGAGCCGCCCGCGAATGAATGCCCTGTACCGCTTTGCGCGCGAAATGTCGCTGCGCGAAGTTCGTTTCTCTGACGATCAGCGCCGCCGTACGTTTGGCCGCCCGCTTGATTTTGTCTTCTATCGTGGGTTAAGCGTACACGATGCTTCCGTACTGGTGACGCGTGCCTCCGACCACAACCCTCTACTAGTCGAATTCAGTCCCGGCAAGCCTGATTAATTAAGGTATGTCAGGCCTGCCACGGGGCAGGCCTGCGTATGCATGGTGCTGCCTTTATTACTCAAAAAAACCGAAGGACAATGCAATGACAACACGCTCTCATCATGACCATGTAGAAATGCAGTTTGGCTCACAGGCCAGCGCCTACCTGACCAGCGCCGTACACGCCTCCGGGCGCGATCTGCAACGTCTGGCCGAAAGGCTGGCGGATTTTCCTCAGGCGCACGTGCTGGATATGGGATGCGGCGCCGGCCACGCCAGCTTTGCGGCGGCAGGGCAGGTTGCACAGGTGACGGCGTATGATTTATCCAGCCAGATGCTGGACGTTGTGGCTCAGGCCGCACGTGATAAAGGTTTTGCTAATATTACCACTCAGCAGGGATATGCCGAGTCTTTGCCTTTCGCTGACGCCAGCTTTGATGTAGCGATCAGTCGTTATTCTGCGCATCACTGGCACGATGTCGGTCTGGCGCTGCGTGAAGTGAAGCGAGTGCTGAAGCCGGGCGGAGTAATGATTATTATGGATGTGATGTCGCCCGGTCATCCGGTTCGCGACGTCTGGCTGCAGACCGTTGAGGCCCTGCGCGATACTTCCCATGTCCGCAACTATTCCAGCGGCGAATGGCTGGCAATGACGAGCGAGGCCGGTCTGGTGATTAATCATCTGCTGACCGACCGCTTGCCGCTGGAGTTTGGCTCATGGATTGCGCGCATGCGAACGCCAGCGGCGCTGGCGGAAGCGATTCGCTTATATCAGGAGAGCGCATCGGCTGAGGTTAAGGCCTATTTTGCCCTGCAGCACGATGGTTCGTTCACCAGCGATACGATTATGTTTGAGGCCCACAAGGCGGCCTGACGCCGGGATAAAAAAAGGCACCGCATGGGTGCCTTTATCATGCCTGATGAATCATCAGGATTCTGGTCTGTCGCTGTTTTTCACGAACAGCGTCAGCTGATCGCCGGGCTTCAGGTTGCCAGTATCGCTATTCCAGCGCATGACATCACGAATGTTGACGCCATGGCGTTTCGCAATGCTCGACAGAGAGTCGCCTTTGCGCACGCGATAAGTGATGCTATCGCTGTTGTTAGCCAGACGCTCGGCGCTGCTGCCTGCGCCAATCACCAGATTCTGACCAACCTTCAGGTTAGAACCGCGAATACCGTTCCACTGCTGCAGATCTTTGGTTGATACGCCGAGACGCGACGCAATGCCGGAAATCGTATCGCCGGAACGCACCTTGTAGCTACGGCTGGTTAACGGCTTGTTGTCAGCCAGCAGCGTCGGCTGCACGGCTGCAATATCGCCGGAAGCCAACGATTCGCGCAGCTGTGCGGCGTGCTTCTGCGGCACCAGCACATAGTTTGGCCCATTCGCGCCCAGGGTTGATCCTTTGACGCCAGCATTGAAGGTCTTCAGCTTGCTGACCGGCATTCCTGCCATATCGGCTAACTGTGAAATCTCAACCGGGCTGTCGAGACGTACGCGCGCCAGAGCCCGGCTTTCGTCTGCCGTCGGCAGCCTCACGCCGTAGCGCTTGCTGTTCTTGAGGATATCGCTCAGGGCCAGCATTTTCGGTACGTATATTTTGGTTTCATGCGGCAAAGACAGCGACCAGAAATCGGTGGGTTTACCACGCGCTTTGTTCGCTTTGATCGCCTTCATGACCCGGCCTTCGCCGCTGTTATACGCCGCAACGGTTAACAACCAGTCGCCGTCGAACATTTTGTTCAGACGTTGCATCATGTTTAACGCTGCCGTGGTTGAGGCAACGATGTCACGACGCGCATCGTAACTGCGGGTCTGTTTCAAACCATAATTGCGCCCGGTGCTCGGAATGATCTGCCAGATGCCTGCGGCATTGGCGCCAGACGTTGCGTGCGGGTCAAAAGCGCTCTCCACTATGGGTAGTAATACCAGTTCCATCGGCATGTTACGTTTCTTAACTTGCCCGGCTATCCAGTACATATACGGCTCTGCCCGTAAAGTTACATCGTGGAGATAGCTCTTATTTCTTAAATACTTCTGTTTTTGTTCGCGAATCCGGACGTTTTCCGGAATTCCCATCTTTAGCTCGTCGCCTATCGAAGTCCACAGATCCTGGTCTTGCGCGTAGAAGGTTCCATCATCTAACCAGCGCGCTCGACTTGTGAACTTGCTTGCTTCCCCTTGACTCGCTGCAGAAAGGCTCTGTGCGTGCTGTTGTACGGTGCCATCGTTTTTAGACGCCTGGCACCCCACCAGCAGGACAGAGGCGAGTAAAATCGCTCGTGCCTTCATGTGTGTGTCAATAGTTGCTTAAAAGACGAGCAAGGATAACGGTGAAGTCCCCCGAAGACAAGAATTAAATCTCAGAAGTCGTCTTTCTTTGACCTTAACCACGCAAATCTCTGAACAGAGTGTTGCAAATTTGTTTCTTTGTTTATTTCTTCAATTAAATCATGATCATCTGTACGTAAAAATAAATTTATACGACGTTCATTTTTCAGAGTTACGGGTAGTGTCTTTTGTTTTTTTGCGCGTAACTCATTAACTTTGCGATAGTAATCATTTATATCCTTATCATGGGGCAAGATGCTCATTGCAAACTTCATATTTGCTAAAGTGTACTCATGTGCGCAACATATTAACGTTTCATCAGGAAGGGCGTTAATCTTGTTAAATGATTGATACATCTGGTCTGGTGTGCCTTCAAAGAGTCTGCCGCAGCCGCCGGAAAACATTGTATCGCCACAAAAGAGATAAGGTTTACTGTAGAAACAGATGTGTCCTAAAGTGTGACCTGGCGTAGCAAAAATAGAAAATTCGCGGCCCAAAACGGACAGGCTTTCTCCGTCCTTTACGATGCAGGTTGCTCCCTTATCCTGGGTTTCTGCCGGTCCGTAAACCGCTATTGCCGGGAATTTTTCACGTAGTTGTTTTACGCCGCCAACGTGGTCGTGATGGTGATGCGTTAAGAAGATGGCTTCTGGCTGCCAGCGGTTTTGTTCTATCGCGGCGAGCACCGGCTCGGCTTCTCCCGGGTCGACTATCAGACAGCGGCCGCTATCTTCACTGAGAACCCAGATGTAGTTGTCCTGAAATGCGGGAATACTGATAAGATTCATAAATTACCTCTAAAGCGTAGCGGAAGGTTGCGATGAAGCCGGCAAGGATACCTCAGACAGTTACAGCGCCAGAGCACTGGTCCAGCATGCCCTGGGGCGAATACTACCGCGAATCGCTGGAACGGCAGATGAAACCGTGGCTGGCTAAATTATATGGCTTTCATTTACTTAAGATTGGCAATCTGAGCGCGGAAATCAATACGGAGTCCTGTGCGATTTCCCATCAGGTGAATGTCTCTTTACAGGGTAATCCCGTGCAGGTAAAGGCCGATCCGCTGCATTTGCCTTTTGCCGAGAAGTCGGTTGATGCCTGCCTGCTGGCGCATACCTTACCCTGGTGTAGCGATCCGCATCGACTGCTGCGGGAAGCAGACCGAGTGCTGATAGACGATGGCTGGATCATTTTGACCAGTTTTAACCCCATGAGCCTGATGGGGTTGCGCAAGCTGGTGCCGGTCTTGCGCAATAAGCCCCCCTATAACAGCCGCATGTTTACTTTAACGCGTCAGATGGACTGGCTGGCGCTGCTGAATTTTGAAGTGATGCATCACGGTTGCTACCAGGTCCTTCCCTGGTCTCGTCACGGGGGGAAAATGCTCAGCACCCATTTACCTGCTTTAGGATGTTTACAGCTCATTATTGCCCGTAAACGTACGATCCCCTTGACGCTAAACCCGATGAAATCGGGCAAAGCAAAAAAACGGATACCGCAGGCAGTGGGCGCCACACGTCAGTGGCGCAAGGGGCAAAATTAGCGCTGCTCTGCCAGATAACCGGTATCATCCCGGGTGGGATGAGAGGCGGCCGCGCGCGCCAGTTCGTCGCAGCGTTCGTTTTCCGGATGCCCCGCGTGGCCTTTGACCCACTCCCATTTTATTTTGTGTTGACCCAGCGCAGCGTCCAGGCGCTGCCAGAGATCGACATTTTTAACTGGTTTTTTGTCCGCCGTTTTCCAGCCGCGCTTTTTCCAGTTGTGGATCCACTGAGTAATACCCTGACGCACATACTGGCTGTCGGTACTGAGGATCACTTCGCAATGTTCTTTCAGCGCTTCGAGGGCGACGATGGCGGCCATCATCTCCATGCGGTTATTCGTCGTGAGGTTAAAGCCTTCGCTAAAGGTTTTTTCTTTTCCGCGATAGCGTAAAATTGCACCGTAGCCGCCGGGGCCTGGATTGCCCAGGCAGGAACCATCGGTGAAAATTTCTACCTGTTTGAGCATCTCTGGTAGACTTCCTGTAATTGAAATCGATACGTAAAACGGTAAGTCTGACATAAATGACCGCTATGAGCACTGCAATTACACGACAGATCGTTCTCGATACCGAAACCACCGGTATGAATCAGATTGGTGCGCACTATGAGGGGCACAAGATAATCGAGATCGGCGCGGTAGAGGTGATCAACCGCCGCCTGACCGGGAACAACTTCCACGTCTATCTTAAGCCGGACCGTCTGGTGGACCCTGAAGCTTTTGGCGTCCACGGTATTGCGGACGAATTCCTCATGGATAAGCCCGTGTTTGGCGATGTTGTCGATGAGTTTCTCGATTACATCCGCGGCGCGGAGCTGGTCATCCATAACGCATCGTTCGATATCGGCTTTATGGACTATGAATTTAGCAAGCTGAATCGCGGCATTCCGAAGACCGATACTTTTTGCAAGGTGACCGACAGCCTGGCCCTGGCGCGTAAAATGTTCCCGGGCAAGCGCAATAGCCTTGATGCTCTTTGCTCGCGTTATGAAATAGATAACAGCAAGCGAACGCTCCACGGGGCTCTGCTCGATGCCCAGATTCTGGCCGATGTTTATCTGATGATGACCGGCGGCCAGACGACGATGGCTTTCTCTATGGAAGGGGAAGGGCAGCGGCAGGCCGGAGATACGGGAATACAGCGCGTTGTCCGGGCAGCCAGTAAGCTACGCGTAGTTTATGCCACTGATGAAGAGCTGGTGAACCATGAATCCCGCCTCGATCTGGTACAAAAGAAAGGCGGAAGCTGCCTGTGGCGGGCATGATTGGGCAGTAAACGCGTTAAAAATAATCTGATGGGTGATTTTTGCAGCAAGCGATTCAAAAATGAAGAAAAAGCGTTGACGGAGTAGAGGGGAAACCGTAATATTCGCCTCGTTCCCAACGGAACAGTATGTGGAGCGGTAGTTCAGTCGGTTAGAATACCTGCCTGTCACGCAGGGGGTCGCGGGTTCGAGTCCCGTCCGTTCCGCCACTATTCAGAAAGCCTGAATCAGAAATGATTCAGGCTTTCGTCGTTTTAGCCTGCTGAATCATTACTCTTCCCTCTTTTCGCCAGCGAGCGGTATGCCGCATTAACGCTTTTGCTCTGAGCAGCGTGAGTTTTCTCTGGGGTCTCAGGGGCGCGTTATCGCGGGGGTTTAAGGCATAAAGAAAGGGAGCACAGGCTCCCTGATATGCGGTTTTTAATTGAGCGTGAAGGGGTCGGCATCCTGCCAGGCTGGAAACTTCTCGCGATACTCGTTCAGCGCCGTCAATGAAAGCTCTGCGTCAAGGCGAGTGGCCTGATGCGGCTCGGCGGTGGCGATAATTTCGCCCTGCGGCGTAATTATCCGACTGTCGCCCCGGTAATGGTGGCCATTGCCGTCGGTACCGACGCGATTGCATCCGGCAACATAAGCCTGATTTTCGATAGCCCTGGCCACCAGTAGCGACTGCCAGTGCGTTGAGCGTGGTGCGGGCCAGTTGGCAACATACAGCGCTAAATCGTAGTCGTTATGATTGCGCGACCAGACCGGGAAGCGCAGGTCGTAGCACACCAGCGGCAGGATCCTCCAGCCGCGCCATGCAAAAATGACCCGTTCGTTACCCGCCTGGTAATGGTGATGTTCATCCGCCATGCGGAACAGATGTCGTTTATCATAGAAATGGATTTTACCCTCGGGCTCCACCAGCAAAAAACGGTTAACGGGCCCGCGTTCCGTTTGCAGCGCCGCGCTGCCGGCAATCAGCGCATTGGTTTGCGCGGCTTTAGCTCCCATCCAGGCAACCACTTCCTCTTGCGATAGCGACTGTTTTGCCGCCTCCATCGCGAAACCGGTGGTGAACATTTCGGGTAAAACAATGAGGTCCCGCCCGGTAATCCCTTCCAGTTGACGATCGAAATGACGCAGGTTGGCGGGACCGTCCATCCACACCAGCGGTTGTTGTAAAAGGGTAATTTTCAGTCCGGGCACGGTGGTAACTCCAGCGTTGTGAAAGGAATGATAAATACTTTAACACCATATCAGCAGGCGGAGGGCTCACGGAATAGTTTGTCAAAGAAATGACAGGACGGGATATCGCTTATGGAGAACTGCCAGAAAAAAGAGAGGCGGGAGGCCCGCCTCGATCGTGATGTGATTATTTTTTAGTTTTAGGCCGCTTCAATCTTGCGAACCTTCTCCGGCAGCTTTACCGGTCGGGTCGCCAGTTCATCCGGGGCGAAGTCGTCGACGTTAATGCTGCGCAGACGGCTGGTTTCAGCACGGACCAGGATGTCCGCCTCGTCCTGATTGATTAACCCTTTTGCCAGCGCGTTACGGGCCAATTCATCAAGTCGGGTAAAGGACAGATTCTTGCCCAGCTCTTTACAGATACGCTGGTGGATAGGATCTGCCGCCATCACATCAAGCAGCGCTTCCTCCAGCAGACCGACCGGGTTATGCTCGCTCGGCGTCAGATACTGACCGCGGCCGATACGAGAACGCGTCGCGCTCGGAACCTGCAGGATTTTCGCGACTTTATGATCCAGCTTGTCTGAAGGCGCCAGGTAATGACGTCCGGTCGGGAAGATAGCCACGCGAAGCGCGCCCGCTACCAGACGATTCGGGAAGTTCACCAACAGATCGTCAATCGCCTGCTCGGCCTGATACAGCGCATCCTGCACCCCCCAGTGCACCAGCGGTAAGTCCGCTTCGTTACGCCCCTCATCGTCATAGCGTTTCAGGACCGCCGACGCCAGGTAGAGCTGGCTCAGCACATCGCCCAGACGCGCAGAAATTCTTTCACGACGCTTCAGACTACCGCCCAGTACCGCCATTGAGACATCGGACAGCAGAGCCAGGTTGGCGCTCAGGCGGTTCATATGCTGATAGTAGCGACGAGTGGCATCGCGGGTCGGCGAGCTGCTGGTAAGGCCGCGAGTCAGGCCCAGCCAGAAACTGCGTACCTTGTTGCTTCCTACGTGGCCGATGTGTTTAAACAGCAGCTTATCGAAAGCGTTAACGTCGTTATTCTGCGCCGCCGCCATTTCATCCAGCACGTATGGATGGCAACGAATCGCCCCCTGGCCGAAGATCATCATGCTGCGGGTAAGAATATTCGCGCCTTCAACGGTGATGGCGATTGGCGCGCCCTGATAAGCCCGCGCCAGGAAGTTTCCGCTGCCGAGCATAATGCCTTTACCACCGGTAATATCCATTGCATCGATGATCGAGCGCTGGCCGCGGTGGGTACAGTGGTACTTCACGATTGCCGACAGTACCGCGGGTTTTTCGCCAAGCATAATGCCGTAGGTAATCAACGAGGCGGCAGCATCCATTACGTAGGCGTTGCCTGCAATACGCGCCAGCGGTTCTTCGATTCCTTCCATTTTACCGATGGAGATTTTGAACTGGCGGCGAATGTGCGCATAGGCGCCGGTGGCCATGGCGACAGACTTCAGGCCCCCGGTGGCGTTCGATGGCAGGGTGATACCGCGACCTACGGATAAGCACTCAACGAGCATCCGCCAGCCCTGGCCGGCCATGGTCGGGCCACCGATAATGTAGTCGATAGGAACGAAAATATCTTTTCCCTGGGTCGGACCATTCTGGAATGGAACGTTCAGCGGGAAATGACGACGACCGATCTCAACGCCCGGCGTGGTTGTCGGGATGAGGGCGCAGGTAATACCCAGCTCTTCTTCACCTCCCAGCAGACGGTCGGGGTCGGAGAGTTTAAATGCCAGCCCCAGCACGGTGGCGATAGGGGCAAGCGTAATATAGCGTTTGTTCCAGGTCAGACGCATACCCAGCACCTGCTGGCCTTGCCATTCGCCCATGCAGACCACGCCGGTATCCGGAATCGCGCCGGCATCTGAACCCGCTTCCGGGCTGGTCAGCGCGAAGCAGGGAATTTCCTGGCCGCGAGCCAGGCGTGGCAGATAGTGATTTTTCTGTTCTTCCGTACCGTAATGCTGCAGCAGCTCGCCCGGGCCTAATGAGTTAGGCACGCCGACGGTAATCGCCAGAATACCGGAGACGCCCGACAACTTTTGCAGAACGCGAGCCTGTGCATAAGCGGAGAACTCCAGCCCGCCGTACTCTTTCTTAATGATCATCGCAAAGAAGCGATGCTCTTTCAGATAAGCCCACAGCTCCGGCGGCAGATCCGCCATTTCGTGAGTGATTTCGAAGTCGTTCGCCATTCGGCAGGCTTCTTCAACCGGGCCGTCAATAAAGGCTTGTTCTTCGGCAGTCAGGCGCGGCTGCGGGTAGTTGTGCAGTTTCTGCCAGTCGGGATTGCCGCGGAACAGATCGCCTTCCCACCATGTTGTCCCGGCATCAATTGCTTCTTTCTCGGTACGCGACATCGGCGGCATGACCTTACGGAAAGCGCGGAAGGCTGGCACTGAAATCATAGATTTGCGCATCGGCGCAAAATTGAACGGCAGTAAAAGGATTGCCAGCGGGACCAGCAGCCAGATATTCCACAGCCCTGCAATGCCGAGCGCGGCGGTCCAGAGCAGCAAAATCGCGCTGCTGAGCAGCAGACTGATTCGGTGATAGAAGAGCGCACCGAGTAAAACAACGGTTGCAACAATACTCAAAATCATCATAGAGAAATGCTCCCTGTCTTGTAGGAGGTCTGACCACTTGTGATGATATGGTTGTAGTGGATGTAATTTGTTTTAGCAATGTGTTTACAAAATAATTACAACCTTGCTCACATTGTTGTACGGAATTGCGGCACATAAAAGCAAAACGCCAGAGGATAACCGCGCCTGCGGCTTCTCGCTTCGCCGGCTATCCGGTAAACTGCCTGGGTTATCCCACCCATACTGAAGGATTATCCTCATGTACCAGGATCTTATTCGTAACGAATTGAACGAAGCCGCCGAAACGCTGGCCAATTTTCTGCAGGACGAAGCCAATATCCATGCGATTCAGCGCGCAGCGGTGCTGCTGGCGGATAGCTTTAAGGCCGGCGGTAAGGTGCTCTCCTGCGGTAATGGCGGTTCGCACTGCGATGCGATGCACTTTGCGGAAGAGCTGACCGGGCGCTATCGTGAAAATCGCCCCGGCTATCCGGCCATTGCGATTTCAGACGTGAGCCACCTTTCTTGCGTGAGTAATGATTTTGGCTATGAATATGTTTTCTCGCGCTATGTGGAATCTGTGGGGCGTGCAGGGGACGTACTGCTGGGGATCTCCACTTCCGGAAATTCTGGTAACGTCATCAAAGCGATCGAAGCTGCCCGCGCTCAGGGCATGAAAGTTATTACCCTGACCGGTAAAGACGGCGGTAAAATGGCGGGCTCTGCGGACGTTGAAATCCGCGTACCGCATTTTGGCTATGCCGACCGCATTCAGGAAATCCATATTAAAGTGATACATATCCTGATTATGCTGATCGAAAAAGAGATGGTTAAAGCTTAAGAGGCTATTTTGTTAGCCATTTTGAACCCGGTCAGTGCTCAGACAAAACTCACCGAGTTTTGAACGCCCTTCAGGGCGGCCCGGAGGGTGAGCGTAGCGAATCATCCTCACGTACATGATGTACGCTCCGGTTTCTGTGCGCTGGCCGTGTCCAAACTGACAGCACCAATAACGCCTTTTATGTTTCAGTAAGTGGTATGAGGTGATCTATGTGCGAACTGCTCGGGATGAGCGCGAATGTGCCAACTGATATTTGTTTCAGCTTTACCGGGCTGGTTCAGCGCGGTGGCGGAACCGGGCCGCATAAGGACGGCTGGGGAATTACCTTTTATGAAGGTAAAGGCTGTCGCACATTTAAAGATCCGCAGCCTAGCTTTCAATCGCCCATCGCTAAGCTGGTGCAGGAATACCCCATTAAATCCTGCTCGGTTATCGCCCATATTCGTCAGGCCAACCGCGGTATTGTCGCGCTGGAAAATACTCATCCCTTTACCCGCGAACTCTGGGGACGTAACTGGACCTATGCGCATAACGGCCAGCTGGAGGGGTATGAGTCTCTCGAGACGGGAAATCTGTATCCTGTCGGGGAAACCGATAGCGAAAAGGCGTTCTGCTGGCTGCTACATAGCATCACCGAACGCTATCCGGAAATGCCGGGAGACATGGTTGAGGTTTTCCGGTTTATCGCCACGCTCGCCGGGGAGCTGCGTGAAAAAGGCGTGTTTAACATGCTGCTCTCCGATGGGCGCTACGTCATGGCGTTTTGCTCAACGAATTTATACTGGATTACGCGACGGGCGCCGTTTGGCGTAGCGACGCTGCTGGATCAGGATGTCGAGATTGACTTTCAACGCGAGACCACACCGAATGATGTGGTCACCGTTATCGCCACCCAGCCGCTGACCGGTAACGAAACCTGGCATAAAATCATGCCAGGCGAGTGGGCGCTATTTTGCCTCGGGGACCGTGTAGTTTGAAGCAAGCTGTGGCTGAACGACTTCGTGGCTGAGCGGTTTGCTCACTACGTAGCGGCCATCGACTACGGAAACCACCGGCGGCTTGTGCGTCAGGCGGAAGTAATCATACCCGGGTTTCAGCTGCTTCCAGAAATCCGCGAAGTAGGAAAACTTGTGGCGCGCCATGTTGGCATCGGTCATGCGGAAAGGATAAATACTCACCTGAACGTTGGGCTGACCAAAAACTAAGGCGCCGGTGACGAACTGGAAAATCTCGTCAATGCCGGTATCGGTCATGGCGTAGCAGCCGACCGATACGCAGGCGCCGTGAATCATCAGATATTTGCCTTCGTAACCATGCGCGCGATCGTAGGCGTTCGGAAAGCCGATATTGATCGCTTTATAGAAACGACTATCGGGTTTTAACTGGTTACGGGAAACATTGTAAAAACCTTCCGGGCTTTTGAAGTCGCCCTGACGCTGCTTTGGCCCGAGACCGCCGGAGTAGTTACAAATGCGGTAGCTGTCGAGAAGCTGCCAGGTTTCGCCCATCTTGACGTAAAGATCGAGCATGCGCTCTTCTTTAAAGATCTCAATGTAGACCGGCGAGCCCATGAGCTGCTGCTTATACTCTTTGCTCATCGGCGTTGTCGAGCTGTTACTGCTAAGTAGCCCTGCGAATGAAACGCATGGCAACAGAAGCATCGCAATAAATAATGCGATTTTGCGCATACTACTTGTTCCTTGATAAAACAAATAACCACATTGCCAGGACGGCAAGAGAGACCCGAAATCAGAGTATTCTGGTTTTAGAGCGCTCACATTAGCATCACGGCATTTTTTCGCAAGCACGACGTGCTGCGTTTACGTCTGAGTTTTCCGTTATAGCGAATCCTGGGGCAAAGCGCAGTCAGAACTTTGCGTAATAGCTCGCATTTTAGAACCACTTAGTGGCGGTTTGTCTACAGGCGCCGCTCACGAAATGTTACACTTGGCCCGCTAACTGTTCAGGGTAAGAAAGGATGCTTCTCTCCCGTCTTGTGAATCACCAGGACTATGATGTTCCTTTCTTCCTCATATATTCCATTAATTATGCTGGCCTCGGCCCGAAACCGGGGTTTAAGTAACGGATACCTGCTAACGATATGATTAAAATCACGAAAGGGCTGAATTTGCCCATAGCTGGCATGCCATCACAGCAGATTTCTTCGAAGACTGCGGTCAAGCGCGTTGCGCTGTTGGGTGAAGAGTACGTAGGTATGCGCCCATCAATGGCGGTGCGTGAAGGGGACCGGGTGCAAAAAGGTCAACTTCTGTTCGAAGATAAAAAAAATCCTGGCGTGCGTTTTACTGCACCTGCGAGTGGAACCGTCAGCGCCATTCATCGCGGCGAGCGCCGGGTTCTGCAGTCGGTCGTTATTGATGTGGATGGCGAAGAGTCCGTTCATTTTCCCCGCTATGAATTAGCCGAACTTGCCGGATTGACGCGCGAGAGCGTTCAGCAGCAGCTGCTGGAGTCCGGGCTGTGGACGGCATTTCGCACCCGCCCTTTCAGTAAAATACCTGCGCCGGGCAGCGTTCCTGCGGCCATTTTTGTCACCGCGATAGACACGAATCCGCTGGCGGCAGATCCTCAGCCAATCATTCTGGCCCAGCGCGAAGCGTTTGACGCCGGTTTGACGCTGTTGACGCGGTTGACCGACGGTAAAGTTCACGTGTGTCAGGCTGGCGGCGGCAAGCTTGGCGGGCATCCTGTCGGCCAGGTGACCTTTAATCAGTTTGCCGGTCCGCATCCGGCCGGGCTGGCGGGGACTCACATTCATTTTCTTGAGCCGGTCAGCCTGAAAAAGCAGGTCTGGCATCTTAACTATCAGGATGTTATCGCCATTGGCAAAGTGTTCCTTGAAGGGGAGTTGTACAACGAACGCATCGTTGCTCTTGGCGGCCCGCAGGTCAAAGAGCCTCGTTTGTTAAAGACCTGCTTAGGTGCCAGCCTTGATGAACTGCTTGAAGATGAGCTGCTGGACGATGAAAACCGCATTATCTCTGGTTCAGTCCTCAGCGGAACCCATGCGTGCGGGCCTCATGCTTTCCTTGGGCGCTTTCATTTACAGATAAGCGTTGTGAAAGAGGGGCGCGAGAAAGAGCTATTCGGCTGGGTGATGCCGGGGAAAGATAAATTCTCCATTACCCGTACCACCGTCGGTCACTTTCTGAAGCGTAAGCTATTTAATTTCTCGACGGATACCAACGGCGGCGAGCGGGCTATGGTACCGATTGGCAACTATGAGCGAGTGATGCCGCTGGATATTCTGCCCACCATACTGCTGCGCGATTTGCTGGCGGGCGATACCGACAGCGCGCAGGCGCTGGGCTGTCTGGAACTGGATGAAGAAGACCTGGCGCTTTGCACCTACGTTTGTCCCGGCAAGTATGAATATGGTCCGGCATTGCGCAGCGTGTTAACCCAGATTGAGCAGGAAGGATAAGTGATGGGCTTAAAGCAACTGTTTGACAAACTTGAGCCGCACTTTACGCACGGCGGCAAGCTGGAAAAATACTACCCGTTGTTCGAAGCGACGGCGACCCTGTTCTATACACCCGGTCAGGTGACGCGCGGAGCGGCGCACGTCAGAGACGCCATCGACCTTAAGCGGATGATGATACTGGTGTGGTTCGCCGTTTTCCCGGCGATGTTCTGGGGAATGTATAACGTTGGTCTGCAGACCATACCGGCGCTGGCTAAATTATATAGCGCTGAACAGCTGCAGCAGGTCATCGCCGGGAACTGGCACTACAGCATTGCCCAGTGGCTGGGGGTAAACTTCACCGCTGATGCCGGCTGGCTCAGTATGATGACGCTGGGTGCGGTATTTTTCCTGCCTATCTACATCACCGTGTTTCTTGTCGGTGGGTTCTGGGAAGTCCTGTTTGCTATCGTGCGTAAGCACGAAATAAACGAAGGCTTCTTCGTGACCTCAATCCTGTTCGCGCTGATTGTACCGCCATCGCTGCCGCTATGGCAGGCTGCGCTCGGGATCACGTTTGGCGTCGTCATGGCCAAGGAGATCTTTGGCGGAACCGGGCGTAACTTTCTCAACCCGGCGCTGGCGGGGCGGGCCTTTCTGTTCTTTGCCTGGCCGGCGCAAATTTCCGGCGATCTGGTGTGGACCGCAGCGGATGGCTTTTCCGGCGCGACGCCGCTGTCCCAGTGGGCTAGCGGCGGCGGTGAATCGCTGGTTAATGTCACAAGCGGACAGCCGGTAAGCTGGATGGATGCCTTCCTCGGCAATATTCCGGGCTCGATTGGCGAGGTTTCGACGCTGATGATTCTGATCGGCGGCGCCATCATCATTTTCGGTCGCGTGGCTTCCTGGCGCATTGTCGCTGGGGTATTCCTCGGCATGGTGGCTACCGCGACGCTGTTTAACTTCATTGGCTCTGATACCAACCCGATGTTTGCCATGCCGTGGTACTGGCATCTGGTTCTCGGCGGTTTTGCTTTCGGCATGATGTTTATGGCGACGGATCCGGTGTCCGCGTCGTTTACGGATAAGGGTAAATGGAGCTACGGCCTGCTGATCGGCGTGATGTGCGTCCTGATTCGCGTCGTCAACCCGGCCTATCCGGAAGGGATGATGCTGGCGATCCTCTTCGCCAACCTCTTTGCGCCGCTGTTCGATTACCTGGTGGTGCGGGCCAATATTAAGCGGAGGAAGTCGCGTGGCTGAGAATAAAAGTAACGATAGCATCGGCAAAACGCTGCTGGTGGTGCTGGTGCTTTGTCTGGTCTGCTCAATCGTGGTCGCCGGTTCTGCCGTGGGGCTAAAATCACGCCAGCAGGAGCAGCGCGCGCTTGATAAACAGCGCAATATCCTGGCGGTTGCTGGTCTGATGAAGCAGGGAATGAGCGCAGATGAAGTGGCCGATATTTTTAAGGCCCGCATCTCTCCACGATTAGTCGATCTCGCTAGCGGGGAGCTGCTGGATAAAGACCCGAGCAAATTTAATCAGGCCCAGGCCCTGAAAGATCCGCAGCAGAGCTTGCAGCTGGAAGCCAGCCAGGATCCGGCGGGTATTAAACGCCGCAGTAATATCGCCGAAATATATCTGGTGCGTGATGAAAAACAGCAGATTCAGGAAGTCGTACTCCCTATTTACGGCAACGGTCTGTGGTCGGTGATGTACGCGTTTGTGGCGCTGGAAACCGATGGCCGTACGGTAAAAGGGATCACTTATTACGATCATGGCGAAACGCCGGGGCTGGGCGGGGAAATTGAAAACCCCAACTGGCGCCAGCAGTTCGTCGGTAAACAGGTGCTTGATGATAAAGGGATGCCTGCGCTGAGAATCGTCAAAGGCGGCGCGCGTCCTGGCGACCTGCACGCCGTTGATGGCCTGTCGGGCGCAACGCTGACGTCAAACGGCGTGCAGCATAGCTTTGATTTCTGGATGGGCAAACTGGGCTTTGGCCCATTCCTGCAAAAGGTGCGAGAAGGGGAGCTGAATAATGGCTGATTTGGGCGACATGAAAGAAATGAAGCGCGTGCTGGTGGGGCCGCTTATCGCTAATAACCCTATCACTCTGCAGGTACTGGGCGTCTGCTCCGCGCTGGCGGTGACCACCAAGCTGGAGACCGCTTTTGTAATGACTATTGCGGTGACGCTGGTTACGGCATTCTCCAGCATGTTTATCTCCATGATTCGCCACCACATTCCGAATAGCGTGCGCATCATTGTACAGATGGCGATTATCGCTTCGCTGGTTATCGTCGTCGATCAGGTGCTACGCGCGTTTGCCTATGAGATCTCGAAACAGCTTTCGGTTTTCGTCGGTTTGATCATCACTAACTGTATCGTGATGGGGCGCGCCGAAGCCTATGCCATGAAGTCGCCGCCGTTGGCGAGCTTTATGGACGGTATTGGCAACGGTCTGGGATACGGGGCGATCCTAATCATCGTCGGTTTCCTGAGAGAGCTGATCGGCAGTGGTAAGCTATTCGGTATTACCGTGCTGGAAACGGTGCAGAACGGCGGCTGGTATCAGCCAAATGGTCTGTTTCTTCTGGCACCCAGTGCGTTCTTCATTATCGGTTTGTTGATTTGGGCGGTGCGCAGCTGGAAGCCTGAACAGCAGGAAAAGGAGTAACCGACCATGGCTCACTACATTAGCCTGTTTGTCCGCGCCGTGTTTGTTGAAAACATGGCGCTGGCCTTCTTCCTGGGAATGTGTACCTTCCTCGCCGTGTCGAAAAAGGTCTCAACCGCTTTCGGTCTCGGCGTTGCGGTAACGGTCGTACTCGGACTGGCGGTACCGATCAATAACCTCGTGTATAACCTCGTGCTGCGCGACGGCGCGCTGGTGGAAGGCGTTGACTTAAGCTTTCTGAACTTCATCACCTTTATTGGCGTGATTGCCGCGCTGGTACAAATTCTGGAGATGATCCTCGATAAGTACTTCCCGACGCTTTATAACGCGTTGGGGATCTTTCTGCCGCTGATTGCCGTTAACTGTGCGATTTTTGGCGGCGTCTCCTTCATGGTACAGCGCGACTATAACTTCACCGAATCCATCGTTTACGGCTTTGGTTCCGGCGTCGGCTGGCTGCTGGCGATTGTGGCGATGGCGGGTATTCGCGAAAAAATGAAATACGCAAACGTGCCTGCGGGTCTGCGCGGGTTAGGGATCACCTTTATTACCACGGGTCTGATGGCGCTGGGCTTTATGTCATTCTCCGGTGTGCAGCTATAAGGGCGGAAAGTATGGAAATAATTCTTGGCGTAGTGATGTTCACGCTGATCGTCCTGGTGCTATCCGGGCTGATATTGGCCGCGCGTTCGAAGCTGGTGAATGCGGGCGATGTGGTCATTGAAATCAATAACGAAGCGGATAAACAGATCCGTACTCCGGCGGGCGACAAGCTGCTGAATACGCTCTCCAGCAACGGAATCTTCGTCTCGTCGGCCTGCGGCGGGGGCGGCTCCTGCGGCCAATGCCGGGTGACGGTGAAAGAGGGCGGCGGTGATATCCTGCCTACCGAACTTTCTCATATCACCAAGCGTGAGGCGAGAGAGGGCTGCCGCCTGGCCTGCCAGGTCGCGGTGAAGCAGAACATGAAAATTGAGCTGCCGGAGGAGATTTTTGGCGTTAAGAAGTGGGAATGTGAAGTTATCTCGAACGATAACAAAGCCACTTTTATCAAAGAGCTGAAGCTGCGCGTGCCGGACGGCGACGCGGTTCCGTTCCGCGCAGGCGGGTATATTCAGATCGAATGTCCATCGCACAAGGTCGCTTATGCTGACTTTGACGTTCCGGATGAGTATCGCGGCGATTGGGATAAATTTAATCTCTTCCGCTATGTCTCGGATGTAAAAGAGCCTACGTTACGCGCCTACTCCATGGCTAACTATCCGGAAGAGAGGGGCATCATCATGCTCAACGTGCGTATCGCAACCCCGCCGCCGCAGGTACCTGATGCGCCTCCGGGAATTATGTCTTCCTATATCTGGTCGTTGAAGCCGGGCGATAAAGTGACGATTTCCGGGCCGTTTGGGGAATTTTTTGCCAAAGAAACGGACGCTGAAATGGTCTTTATCGGCGGCGGTGCCGGGATGGCGCCGATGCGCTCGCATATTTTCGATCAGCTTAAGCGCCTGCACAGTAAGCGTAAAATCAGCTTCTGGTACGGCGCGCGCTCTCTGCGAGAAATGTTCTATGATGACGAATTCGAGCAGCTGGCACGTGAAAATCCGAACTTTACCTTCCACGTGGCGCTCTCCGATCCGCAGCCTGAAGATAACTGGACCGGTCATACCGGCTTTATTCACAACGTCCTGTATGAAAACTATCTGCGCGATCACCCGGCGCCGGAAGATTGTGAATTCTATATGTGCGGGCCGCCGGTGATGAACGCCGCGGTCATCAAAATGCTGAAAGATCTCGGCGTTGAGGATGAAAACATCATGCTCGACGATTTTGGAGGCTAATGATGCTGACGGTATTTGTCGCGACCTTTGTGATTTTCGCGCTGGTTATTCTGGGAATGTCGCTCGGGTATCTGATCAAGCGAAAAACTATCCAGGGCAGCTGCGGGGGGATCTCATCGCTGGGTCTGGAAAAGGTCTGCGACTGCCCTGAGCCCTGCGATGCGCGTAAAAAACGCATGGCACGCGAAGCGCAGCGCAATCAGGATCGCATCATTTAACTAGCAGGCCGCACCGTGCGGCCTTTTTTGATTTACCACGTTTTCGCTTTTGCCGGTGAGTCAACCATTACGCCGTCGGCGCCAAGCTCGCTTGCCGTACGAAAATCATCAGCATTATTAATGCCGAAGAATATGATATGGGCTTTGCCCTGTGAGCGGAAACAGTCCATCGCTTCTTTATCCCAGGTGAGTGTGGCCGGCGATACGCCTTCGCCCAGGGTGAACTTCTCGATGACTTCTACTTTGCGTTTCAGCTCAAGGCCGTACCAGTGCTCGTCCCCTGGTGAGTTGGTGGGCTGACACTGGTGGCTAAGAGAAATGGTCGCCAGCTTTGTTCGCGTTTCGTCCCGGCTGACGAAATGGGGAATTGACTCTGGTAGCGCTGCGATATAGCGAGCGTCCGTTGAATACACGCGTACGCGGGCGAGGCTATGGGTTTTATTTAACACATCGCCAAGCCGAGCCGCCATTATCGCAGGGTCGGCATCAGGCGATTTGATATCGATATAAAAGAAGGTCTCCGGCCACTGTTCCAGCACCGATTGTAGCGTGGGAATCGTTGCATTTTTACCGCGCCAGGGGTGAGTTTCATCGCCCCATTTCCACCCCACGTCCATGCGTGCCAGTTCGGCTGCGCTATAGCTTGAGATTTTCCCTGTATGATTAGTCAGCGCGGAAAGATCGCCAGGACGATATAAAACCGGGACGCCATCCTGGCTTAATTGCACCGTTATCCAGATCGTCTCGGCCTTATTTTCCAGGGCGAGTTTTATTGCTGGAAGTGTATTTTCCGGGGCATCGCCGGTACCTCCGCGATGAGCAATAAGCTGAGGTGCTGCGCAGGCGCTGCTGGCAATAAGTAAACCGAGCGCAGTTACTATTGATTTCATGATTGGGTTTTACCTTACTTATTAATATAACTATATGAAAAATAAATCATATTTGTTGCATTTTTATGTTGTAGCACGTTTTTTAAGGTTGTGGATTTAAAAAGATTAAATTTCGCCATAGTTTGCTATACTGTATGCATGTACAGTCTAAGGTTTGGCTATGCGTAAAATCATCCATGTAGATATGGACTGCTTCTTCGCAGCGGTTGAAATGCGTGATAACCCGGCGCTGCGCGATATCCCTATCGCCATTGGCGGCAGTCGGGTACAGCGCGGCGTTATCAGTACGGCTAACTATCCGGCGCGTAAGTTCGGCGTGCGCAGCGCTATGCCTACCGCCACCGCCCTGAAACTTTGCCCACACCTGACGCTCCTTCCCGGCCGTTTCGACGCTTACAAAGAGGCCTCGAACCATATCCGGGAGATTTTTTCCCGCTATACCTCGTTAATCGAACCCCTATCGCTGGATGAAGCCTATCTTGACGTCAGCGACAGCGTCCATTGTCAGGGGTCAGCAACGCTGATGGCGCAGGAGATCCGTGAGACCATCCATCGCGAGCTCAATCTGACTGCTTCTGCCGGCATTGCGCCGGTAAAATTTTTGGCAAAAATCGCCTCGGATCTGAATAAACCTGACGGCCAGTTTGTCATTGCGCCGCACCAGGTAGCGGAGTTTGTCAAAACGCTGTCGCTGTCGAAGATCCCGGGCGTCGGCAAAGTCTCCGCCGCGAAGCTGGAAAGCATGGGCCTGAGAACCTGCGAAGATGTACAGAACAGCGATCTGGCAATGTTGCTCAAGCGCTTTGGTAAATTCGGGCGAATATTGTGGGAACGCAGCCACGGCATTGATGAACGAGAAATCAGCAGCGAGCGCCAGCGCAAATCGGTGGGGGTTGAGCGAACCCTGATAGAGGATATCCACGAATGGGCGGAGTGTGAGTCGATTATTGAGAACCTCTATCCAGAACTTGAAAGGCGCCTGGCGAAAGTTAAACCGGATTTGCGGATTGCTCGCCAGGGGGTCAAGCTGAAGTTTAATGATTTCCAGCTCACGACCCAGGAGCATGTCTGGCCCCGGCTGAATAAAGATGATTTGATTTCCACCGCGCATAAAGCCTGGCACGAGCGGCGCGGAGGTCGGGGAGTCAGGCTGGTGGGGCTACATGTGACGCTGCTTGATCCGCAGCTGGAGCGACAACTCGTTTTGGGACTGTAACAATGTTAACAATAAGAATGTACGAAGAGCGGGATTTTCCGGCGCTATGCGCACTATTTTTACGCGCCGTTAAAGAGACAGCCAGCGCCGATTATTCCCCCCGGCAAATTGCCGCCTGGGCGCAGGTTGATGAAGCCCGCTGGCGGCAAAAACTCGCGGCGTCACGCGTACTGGTGGCAATAAATGATGCCTCGCCGGTCGGGTTTATTACCGCCGTAGATGACTATATCGATTTACTCTTCGTTTCTCCCGACTATAGCCGCCAGGGCGTCGCCAGCGCGCTGCTCAATACGCTATTGAGGCAGCTTCCTGAGCGCATTTATACGGTAGAGGCCAGTATTACGGCAAAGCCCTTTTTTGCGCGTCATGGCTTCACGGTTATTCAGCCACAGGAAGTGGAGGCGCGGGGTGAACGTTTTCTTAATTATTTGATGCGGCGGCAAATCGGCTTACAATAGATTTAACGCCTGATTACCATACGCGCACTTTCACCTATTTATTAACTGCAAAGGAGGTTCGCCATGAATACAGATTTCCAGAACGCACTTTGCAGGCCTTCCCAGGAATAACTCTCTTTTTTGCCCTGGTAACGTCTGCCACATCCTTTATTTATTTTTTAATATGGATTGGTATATGGGCAATAATGTTCATTATACGTCTGAATCTATTTCTTATATTCGTTCAGACGATCTGTGGATCGAAGGTTTAGCGATCCAACAATTACACACGACGGCAAATTTACCCCACATGCAGCGCGTGGTGGGAATGCCAGACCTACATCCCGGGCGCGGCTATCCCATCGGCGCAGTCTTCTTCTCGCTGGACCATCTCTACCCGGCACTGGTGGGTAACGATATCGGCTGCGGCATGGCGCTGTGGCAAACGGATATCCTCGCGCGAAAATACAATGCGGATAAGTTTGAGAAGAAACTGTCCGCTATGGAGGACGTTGCGCAAGCAAGCTGGCTGGACGAGCATCTGCCGGAACATTTATTGACCCATCCCTGGCGCAGCGCCCTGGGATCGATTGGCGGCGGTAACCATTTCGCTGAACTGCAGCAGGTGGAGCAGGTTGTGGATAACGACCGTTTCCAGCAGGCCGGCCTTGATGCTCAGCGCCTGCTGCTGCTGGCGCACAGCGGATCGCGCGGCCTCGGGCAATCCATACTGCAGCGCCATATTGCGGCTTTTTCGCACGATGGCCTGGCGGAAGGTAGCGCTGCGGCTCGGGATTATCTGGCAGAACATGATGATGCGCTGGCTTTTGCACGCGTGAATCGTTATCTGATTGCCACCCGCATCCTGCAACAGATACGGGCCGACGGACGGAGCGTACTGGATATCGCGCATAACTTTGTCGAGTCCTGTTCTGTTGACGGGCTGCAGGGTTGGCTGCATCGCAAAGGGGCTACGCCGGACGACCGGGGCCTGGTGATAATCCCGGGCTCTCGCGGGGACCACAGCTGGCTGGTGCAGCCTGTTACCCGCGAGGAGACCCTGCATTCGCTGGCGCATGGCGCCGGGCGGAAATGGATGCGAACCGAATGCAAAGGGCGCCTGTCCGGCAAATATACGCCGGCTCAGCTGGCGCGCACCGAGCTGGGAAGCAGGGTGATCTGCCGCGATCGTCAGCTGATCTATGAAGAAGCGCCGCAGGCGTATAAATCCGTGGAAAGCGTACTTAACTGTCTGGTGCAGGCCGGACTGGTCGAACCGATCGCCCGTCTGCGTCCGCTGCTGACGCTGAAAACCAGCGGAGGGAAAAGCGCATGATTTTATTGCAACTCTCTTCCGCTCAGGGGCCGGATGAATGCTGTCTGGCGGTGAAACTGACGTTGGAGCGGCTCATAAAGGAAGCCGCAGAGCGGCGGCTTTCCCTGACGCTGCTGGAAAGTGAGCCAGGACGTCATGCCGGCACCCTGCGTTCTGTTCTGCTTTCGCTGAATGGCGACGGCGCGTTTGCTTTCAGCGAAAGCTGGCGCGGCACTTTGCAATGGGTCTTTTCCAGTCCGTTCAGGCCGCATCACGGGCGCAAAAACTGGTATGTTGGCGTAGGGCGCTTTTCCTGCGATGAACAGATGCTCTCCAGCGAGATCCGTTTTGAAACGCTGCGCTCTTCCGGGCCTGGCGGGCAGCACGTGAACAAGACCGATTCCGCGGTGCGCGCAATTCATACGGCAAGCGGCATCAGCGTAAAGGTGCAGTCGGAGCGGAGTCAGCATGCGAACAAACGGCTGGCGCGTCTGCTGATTGCCTGGAAGCTGGAACAGCAGCGGCAGAATGAGAGTGCGGCGTTGAAGTCTGAGCGGAGAATGTTCCATCATCAGATTGAGCGCGGTAATCCGCTGCGAACGTTTAGCGGGCGTTAATGAGCGAGTCGTTATAAAGAAAAGGCCCACTTCCTGAGGAGTGGGCCTTTGTTGTCTTACTTCGCCGGAATGGATTTCAGCAGCTCAGTCAGCAGCGTCCAGTACTGGCCCACGCTTTCGATATGCACCTGTTCATCCGGAGAGTGAGGGCCAGTAATGGTTGGCCCGATGGAAACCATATCCAGTTCCGGATACGGTTTCTTGAACAGACCGCACTCCAGGCCCGCGTGGATAATCTGGATATTCGGCGTTTTGTTGAACAGACGCTGATAGGTTTCACGTACCAGATGCATCACCGGAGAGTTGGCGTCCGGCTGCCAGCCTGGATAGGCGCCTTTGGCTTCGGTTTTCGCACCGGCCAGCTTGCCCAGAGAGTCCAGCATGCTCACGACGTAATCTTTACCGCTGTCAATCAGCGAACGAATCAGGCAGTGAATCTGCACGTTGTCGCTGGTCATGGTCACCACGCCGACGTTCAGAGAGGTTTCCACCACCCCTTTTGCCACGTCAGAGTTGCGGATGACGCCGTTCGGCGTGGCGTTAAGCAGGCGCACAAAGGTATCACGAGATTGAGTCGTCAGTGCAGGCTGGCCATTTTCCGCCGACTCCAGCAGCACAGCGAGATTTTTCTCTTTAGCCGCCAGCTCGTTTTTCAGGATCTCCTGGTACTCATTCGCTCGCGCTTTCAGCGTTTCCGCTTTGTCCGCGGCTACGGCTACCGTCGCGAACGCTTCGCGCGGGATGGCGTTGCGCAGGGTGCCGCCATTGAAATCGACCAGGCGCAAATCGAGCTCTTCAGCATGGCCCGCCAGGAAGCGTGCCAGCAGTTTGTTCGCATTGCCTAAACCGACGTGGATCTCGCCGCCGGAGTGGCCGCCTTTCAGCCCCTTAAGGGTCAGTTTAAAGCTCTGGAAACCGGCCGGAACGGCTTCACGGGTCAGCGCCAGGTCAGAGGTGAAGTCGATCCCACCCGCGCAGCCCATGTAAATTTCACCCTCTTCTTCGGAGTCGGTGTTGATCAGGATATCCGCCTGCAGCCAGTTGGGCTGCAGGCCAAAGGCGCCGTCCATGCCGGCTTCTTCCGTCATGGTCAGCAGCACTTCCAGCGGGCCATGAACAACGTTGTCGTCAGCCAGCACCGCCAGCGCGGAAGCCATGCCGATACCGTTATCGGCGCCCAGAGTCGTGCCGCGCGCTTTGACCCACTCGCCGTCGATGTAAGGTTGAATCGGGTCCTGAGTGAAGTCGTGAACGGTATCGTTGTTTTTCTGCGGCACCATATCGAGGTGCGCCTGCAGCACTACCGGTTTGCGGTTTTCCATACCGGCAGTGGCGCCTTTACGAATCAGAATGTTGCCAACCTGGTCGCGTTCCGCGTGTAAGCCTTTTTCTTTTGCCCAGCCCATAATGTGCTCAGCGAGCTGTTCTTCGTGATAGGACGGGTGGGGAATAGAGCAGATTTTGGCAAAAATATCCCACAGCGGCTGAGGGGATAATTGAGACAGTTCAGACACGATGAGTCTCCTTACAATCATCTGCAAAAGTCGTTTGCAGATCGAGGGTTAGCAATCAAATACACTACAAGCCCGGGCTTGCGCGATGGGGTTGAGAATACCACTTTCCGCGTACTCTGGTAGTGTAAACCACGTAAAAAGAGTCGTCGTGGCCGCTTAACGCTGGTTTTTAGCGCGTCAGATCTCTATAATCTCGCGCAACCATTTTCCCCCTCGAACATTATTTAAGCCGTATTACACAGGCTGGGACACTTCACATGAGCGAAAAATACGTCGTCACCTGGGACATGTTGCAGATTCACGCCCGCAAGCTGGCAACCCGCCTGCTGCCGGTTGAACAGTGGAAAGGCATTATTGCCGTTAGCCGCGGCGGTCTGGTACCGGGAGCACTACTGGCGCGTGAACTGGGTATTCGTCATGTTGACACCGTTTGCATCTCAAGCTACGACCACGATAACCAGCGTGAGCTGACGGTTCTGAAACGTGCAGAAGGCGACGGCGAAGGCTTCATCGTTATCGATGACCTGGTCGATACCGGCGGTACCGCCGTTGCTATCCGCGAAATGTATCCTAAAGCGCATTTTGTCACTATTTTCGCAAAACCGGCCGGTCGTCCGCTGGTTGACGATTATGTTATTGATATTCCGCAGGATACCTGGATTGAACAGCCGTGGGATATGGGCGTGGTGTTCGTACCGCCTATCGCAGGTCGTTAATTTCCCGCATAAATGCTAATTACCACGCCCGGTTTTGCCGGGCGTGGTTTTTTTTACCCTTGCGCAGGTTACAATAGCTTCAGTGGCAACATGATGGAGGCTGCACATGTCCCAGGCTAACCTTAGCGAAACGCTGTTTAAACCCCGATTCAAACATCCGGAAACCTCTACGCTGGTGCGCCGGTTCAATACCGGAGCGCAGCAACCGATCCAGTCCGCGCTCAGCGGCAATAACGTTGATCACTGGTATCGATTGATTAATCGCCTGATGTGGATCTGGCGTGGCGTGACGCCGCAGGAAATCCTCGACGTGCAGGCGCGCATCGTCATGAGCGATGCGGAGCGAACCGATCCGGAGCTTTACGATACGGTTGTCGGCTATCGCGGCGGCAACTGGATCTTTGAATGGGCGAAACAGGCGATGGACTGGCAGCAAAAGGCCGGCCAGGAAGAGGATCTGCTCATCAGCGGCCGCCACTGGCTGCATGCGGCAAACCTGTACAGCATTGCCGCCTATCCGCACATTAAAGGCGATGAGCTGGCGGAACAGGCGCAGGTGCTGGCATACCGGGCTTACGAAGAGGCGGCTCAGCGGCTGCCCGGCAAGCTGCGCGAGCTGGAGTTTTCCATCCCTGGCGCGGCGCCGATCACCGGGTTCCTGCATATGCCTCCAGGCGAGGGGCCGTTCCCGACGGTGCTGATGTGCGGCGGCCTTGACGCGCTCCAGACCGATTATTACAACCTGTATGAGAACTATTTTGCGCCATTGGGCATCGCTATGCTGACCGTGGATATGCCTTCAATTGGTTTCTCGTCAAAATGCAAGCTGACCCAGGATACCAGTATGCTGCACCAGTATGTGCTGCAGCATCTGGCCAATGTGCCATGGGTCGATCATACCCGCGTGGCCGCCTTTGGTTTCCGTTTTGGCGCCAACATTGCCGTACGGCTGGGCTATCTGGAATCTCAGCGCCTGAAGGCGGTTGCCTGCCTGGGCCCGGTGGTGCACGGCCTGCTGGTGGATCCGCTGCATCAGGGACGGGTGCCGGAAATGTATCTTGACGTTCTGGCTTCGCGTCTGGGAATGCACGATGCTTCCGACGAAGCGCTGCGCGTGGAGCTTAACCGCTACTCCCTGAAGGTTCAGGGACTGCTGGGGCGCCGCTGCCCTACGCCAATGCTTTCGGGCTTCTGGAAAGACGATCCGTTCAGCCCGGAAGAGGAGTCGCGATTGATCACTTCATCCTCATCCGACGGCAAGCTGCTGGAGATCCCGTTCAATCCGGTTTATCGCAATTTCGATCACGCCCTGCGGCAGATCGCCCGCTGGATTAGCCATAGATTTAGTTAATATATTGCTAAATTCTATCGATTTGGTAACGTCATGGCATCACCAAAGGAGATTGCAATGACGTTACCGAGTGGACACCTAAAGAGTAAGCTGATTAAGAAATTCACGGCGCTAGGCCCTTACATCCGTGAGGAGCAATGTGAAGACAACCGCTTCTTTTTCGATTGCCTGGCAGTTTGCGTCAACGTAAAACCGGCGCCTGAAAAACGCGAGTTCTGGGGATGGTGGATGGAGATGGAAGCGCAGGCATCGCGCTTCACCTATAGCTACCAGTTTGGATTATTCGATAAAGAAGGCGACTGGCGTCCGGTCGCGATTGACGATCCTGAAGTCACCGAAAAGCTCGAAAAGACGCTGCGCGATTTTCACCAACGAGCCGAAGCGCTATTGGCAACGTTTAACCTTAAGCTGGAACCTGCTGATGATTTTAGCGAGCCGGTTAAGCTGAGAGCCTAAGAGTCAACCTTCTGTTGCCATCCGGCTAGCAATAAAACCCGCGTTTCTACCAGCGTGGGTTTTGTCCCCAGGCAAACCCACACTAATTGCCGTTTAATACCCGATAGGGTTGACCGACGGCAATCATGCCTGCGGCCAGATCTTTGGTCACTACCGTGCCTGCCCCGACTTTGACGTTATCGCCTAGCGTGACCGCGCCGATCACCACGGCGTGGGCGCCAAATTCTACGTTATCGCCGATTCGCGGGCTGTTGCCTTCCTGACCCTGGCTATCGGTCACGCTGCCAATAGTGACCCCCTGGCGCAGAGTACAATTTTGGCCGATGATCGTTCCCCGATTAATAACGATGCAGTGCGGATGAAACAGCTTCAGCCCATATCCAATGCGCGCTCGCCACGGCAGCTCAATGCAAAATAAACACTCGTTAATCACGATATTGAGAATAACGAAGGGAATTGCGCAGATCTTCCACAGCGGGTTACGACTGCGGTAGAGCGTTGCCAGACGATAGAGCAGAAGCGCGATTTTCGCTTTAATGCCGCCGCAGGATTTGATTTCCCGTCCGACCAGCCTGATAGCCTCAAACATGGTTATTCCTTAAGGTTAAACGAAGCCAGTGAATACCATCCGTCACCGGTTTGACCTTCGTTAGCAAGTTGTATACGCGGTAGATTTTGATGGTTGGTCAGCGCCGCTTCCAGGCGGTACTGGCCGTCAGGCAGGCCCGCAGGCAGCGGCAGCGTGACGTTGCTTTGATGGTCGCCGGGCAGCCACTGGCGAACATCGTCCGACGTACGGACTTGCGTCATCGTCGTGCCCGCATCATTCACTATTCGCCACTGTACAAGCCACGGGAGATAGGCTGGAGCGACGCCGTTGTTACGCCAGGTAACATTCAGCGTAAGCGGAGTGCCGCTACGCACGGGCGTATCAAATTCCAGCCGGCTCACCCGGTAGCGATAGCCGATACGCAATAATGCGTTATCAACGATATCGCGATAGGCGGCCGGTACCGGACGCGATTTCAGATTCAGGGTACTGGCGTGCTGCGCTAATGCCCAGTCAAAGCTGGCCTGAACCTCCTCGCGGGTATAGTGCTGCACGCTTTCCCATTCCGCCATATAACCGCAAATTTCGAGGCTAACGGGAGCGTGCTGCCAGCCAGTGTTAAAACCGGCCCATGCCGTCTGCGCTGCGGCCAGGCGTTGAGGATAGTCATCGCGCATATGGCTCCACTCCGGGGAAAAGTTATGCCAGTCTCCCCAGCAGTCCGCGCGCCATCCGGCGCCCTTTTGGCTGGCCCAGGCCAGCGAGTCGCCGCCGCTGATTAACATAATTTTGGGCGTTTTCGGGAAACTGCTGAAGTGCATATCAACGTAGCGATTGAGCTGTTGCGGAGTGTACTTTTCCATCAACGGCGCGACGTCAGGGAAATTGGAGTTATGCCATTCGCCCCAGGAACCCACCATGCCGATATCGACAAACGCCAGTTCAGGATTGCCGTCATAACGCGCGCCGAGGGCGTTAAGCAGCTTTTGCGCATAGGCGATAAAAGTCGGATCGCTGAGATCCGGGACAAAGGTTTTGCCATTTTCGACCCATTGTCCCTGAATGCCTTTGGCGATAAGCCAGGCGGGGATTTTCGAGCCTGATTGTGGCTCATCGAGCGCCATGAAACGTAATCCGACGTTCATTGCCGGCTGATGTTGGGCGGCGACGCTGAAGGCATGATCGATCGGCGCAAAATTATAGACGCCTTCTTCAGGCTCCAGATCGCTCCAGTAAAAGCGATCGTATTCAAATCCGGTGTCCGGATACTCTTTCAGAGAGGGCTTCTGACCATAACCATCGTGGAAACTGGCCACGCCGATCCCAGGATTCGTTAACAGACCGGTGAAGGCCGGCGGGGTGACAACCGTACGTTCAGCCAGTACCGCTGCAGAGGGTATGGCTCCGGCCAGCAGTAGCGCCAAAAGCAGCGCGGCGCGGCGCAGTGAAAAAGAGCTCATCGTTAATTCACTTTATCGTGGAGGTTTACAAACCACGTCCAGATACCCACGTGGAAGTTCTTAAACACATCGATACCCAGCGCAGATTTAAGCATATAGAGCGCCAGCAGCACGGCAAGAATGGCGAACAGTACGGCAAACGTAATCGCCAGGGTGGAAAATATACGCCCGAGCAGCGTGCTTTCTCGCGGAATTTTGCGCAGATCGCGACCGCATAAAAAGACTACAAAATAGCGACGATGCAGAAACGGAAAGCTATGGCGAAAGTCGATACGATGGCGCGACGCCAGGCTCGATCTCACCAGCGCCTGTTCGATACCGCGTTTCTGCTCCGGCGTTAATGAGGCTTCTGTTTCCGGGTCAAGCGCGGAATAAAAGCGCTCGATGACCAGGTCGGATGTTGATTTTGTCACGGTTGACTCTTATTCGTTAATCGCTGATAGACCTGAGCCGTTTTCGCTGCAATGTCCGGCCAGCGGTATTTGGGCATTAACTGGCTGTAATCCACGGTCTCCTCGCCGCTCCAGGACTGCAACTTTTGCGCCAGCGCGGCGACATCACCTGCCGGGAAATAGTCCCCGGCAGGCAGGCCAATCTCCAGGTTAGCGGGGATATCGCTGACGATAACCGGCAGTGACCAGGACATGGCCTCCAGCAGGGCAATAGGCAGCCCTTCATGGTAAGACGGTAGAACAAAAAGCCCGGCCTGTGAGAACAGGGTATGCAACGGATCGCCGCTAATAAAACCGGTCATGATCACCCCCGGGGTAGCGGCCGCCTGTTTCTTCAGCCGCTCGCTATACTCATCCGGATGATCGGCATCGCCAATCAGCACCAGCGGCTGCGAGCAGTTGGCGGCTTTGTGGGCGGCAATCAGATCGTGCAGCCCTTTTTCTTCAACAAAGCGGGCGACGGCGACAACGTATTGCCCGGCTTTGAGAGAGTACTGATCCAGCGTGGCCTGGCGGGCCTCTTCGGCGGGAAGCTGCGGCTGGCGCACGCCGTTATAGATCACGTTCGCGTTATAACGGCCATGTTTGGTCTGAATCAACGTATTAATCACTTCCGAGATAACAATGACCTCGTTGGCATATTTCACCGCCCATTTTTCACCGAGGCGCAGCATCTCCTTCGCCATTTTCCCCCATTTCTGCCGGTCATAGTCCGGGCCGTGGTGGGTAAAAACGACGCGTTTGCCGAGCAGGCGCAGCAGCGGGACCACCAGGCCAGGCCCGACCGCGTGAACGTGCACGACATTTGAACCGTCGAACAGGGTACTGAAGGCGGCCAGCGTAGAGTGAATAATGGCTTCGAACTTGCGGCTTTTGGGCGCCCACAGGCTTTTCAGCTGTACGCCTTTATATTCGCTACGGCGGTAGTCGACGTACGGCGAGCGGGCAATGACGCAGATATCAGCATGATTCTGTTGATAGATTTCGGGATACAAATTCTGGCAATGGGTCTCCACGCCGCCCTGGACGTTCGGTATACCGCGGGTGCCGAGCACCGTCACTTTAAGCTTCATTTCGCTTCCCCCACAAGCTGCTGATAGAGTTCCTGCAGAACCTGCATATGCCGGGCGAGATCGTATTTATCCTCTAACCGCTGGCGTGCGTTAATGCCCATTTCACGCGCCTGCTGAGGATTGGCGGCCAGGCTATCCATGATGCGCGCCAGCGCGTCGGCATCTCCGGGTTCCACCAGATAGCCATCAATGCCATCGCGAATTTGCTCCGGAATACCGCCGATATTGCCGCCGACGACGGGGCGGCCGAACGCCATCGCCTCCAGCACCGACATCGAGCAGTTTTCATAATATTCGGAAGGGACGATCACCGCTCGCGCGCCGCGAATCAGCGCGTTGAGCGCTTCTCCATGGCGCATATAGCCGAGAAATTCCGGACCGCTAAAGTGGGCGCGCAGGTCGCTGCCGAGAGGGCCATCGCCGACAATTTTCAGCGGCATGGACTGCTGCATTTTTTGCTGCGCCAGCGCCAGGGTAGCCACGCCTTTCTCACGGCTCAAGCGGCCGATATAGAGGAAATAATCCCCCGTAGTATCGCCCGGGACCGTGGTGCTGGCATCAATACCGTTGACGATCACATCGATCCGCGACCTGGGTAATTTACGCAGCAGCGTCTGACGCATAAATTCGCTGGGAGCGATAATGCAATCGAGCATGGCGTAATTTTGCGCGAACTTTTGCCAGTAGGCCTCAAGCGAGAGCAGCAGGCTTTTAAAGGTGTCTCCCTGCTGGCAGCGATGGCGAAAGGCATTGCTCACCGAACCGGTAAGACAGTCATCGCAGATGTGGCCATCGCGCAGCATGGTGTAAGATGGACAAACGATTTTATAATCGTGCGCCGTCAGTACCGTTTTGCAGCCAAAGCGTTTAGCGACGCCAATCAATGCGGGCGTCAGCTGATGATAGATATTGTGAAAGTGCACAATATCCGGGCGCTGTTCCAGCAGCAGCGTATTGAGTTTATTGCAGGCCTCGGCGTTGTAGATAAAATCGATACCCGCTTTGAGCTTACCCGTCAGGCCGTGGCTTTGATGATAATCCACGTTATGTACGAAGAAATTCTCCCAGGGCGAAGGCTTATTTTCCGCATGCTGCATGCTAAAGTCGACAACCTGATAGCCGGCTTGCAGCATGGCGTCTCGTTCCTGAAAAAAAACGGTTTCCGCTCCGCCCTTAATAAAGAAGAATTTATTAACGAATAATATTTTCATGTTCTGTCTGGATATGTTTTGGGTTAGAGACGGTCACGGCGGGCTGTTTCAGCGGATCGCGAACGGGGTTAATGACGCCTCGCACCATGCCTGCGGAAAATAACGATAAGTTGATTACGCTCTGGACGCCGTCGCGCAGCGATTTATTTTTAATCGCCTTCAGCGCGATAAACGCCAGCAGCGGAAGCAGGGCGATGATAATCACTCCGGGATTGAACGTCAGCAGGCAAATAATCAATATCAGGATATACAGCGTGAATATCAGTTCGTTGCGAACAATCTTAAGCGCGGCGGGGAAATGCTTTTTTCCCCAGCAGTTGCGTAATAGTTCACCCGGCGCCCATAAAAAGCCGTTCTTCCAGCGATAGGCCAGCATTTTGAAGGTCGGCATGGTATAGGATGCATGGCTAAAATAGGGTGCGGCAAGACGATGGAGCTTATAGCCCGCGGCCTGCAAACGGATCCCCAGTTCAGCTTCTTCATAACCGTGAAGGTTCAGATTAGTCAGATAGCCTATTTTCTCGATTGCTGAACGGCGATAGAGCCCGCCGCCGCCAAGATGATCGGTATCGCCCTGCGGATAGATAAGATGCAGACGCTGCTTGCGCGATTTAAACTCATAGTTAGCGGCGTCATCCATCTCGACGCTGCCCGCCACGCCCGCATACTCGGGATGCGTTTCGAGAAAAGCCACAGCGGTGTCGAGAAAACCCGGCTCCAGCTCCATATCGCCATCCAGCAGCAGCAGGTAATCCCCTTCGCTGAACAACCAGCCCAGCTGATGACCCACGCCGCAGCAGCGATCTTTCGCGTTATCGAGGCAGACCACCATCGCGTCTTTGGCGACGGCCAGCTCCCGGGTATTGTCGGTGGACAGGCTATCGGCGACGATAATTTGATGCGGATAAGGCTGCAATTGCTTGCGGACGCTGTCGATCGTTTTTTCAATACCCTGCGCTTCGTTGAGGGTTTTAATGCTGACGGTAATTGATGGCGTTTTATTCATATTGGGTACCGGAATTCAGACGGACAGAACGATGAATGACAATAAGCGCCCCGAGGGCCAGCCATAATAAAAACTGTAGCATGGGAATGATCATCAGGATCTGGCTGTAGGGAAGACTGAGCAAACAGCCAATGGCAAAGACGTAAAATGCAGGCGCGGAGCTGAGCAGCTGTAAATCTTCACGTTTAAGATCGTAGCGGGAAAAGGTCTCTTTCGGCCGCATACCGACGAGAATAGAAGCAATCATGGCGATAAATAAGATCACCCCGATAATACCGACTTCCCACAGCAGCATGCTCAGCGCGGTGGAATCGAGAATAAGGTGATACCAGGCGCCAATATAGCCGGGGGAGACGGTACTGCCGCTGTTGGTGGCGTTCAGACCGTAACCAAACAGCATTCCGCCGGGGCCAAAAAGTTCGTTATGCTGGAGCCAGAAGAAAATAGTGGTAAATCGGCCGAGCTCGCCGCTTTCCATAATGTAGTTGGTATCAAAGATATAGCCGAGGGAATCGATAAATACCGAGAGCGCGCTTTTTGTCGGATCTCCGCCGAAGGCCGACGAGTAGTTGGACGCCAGAATAGTGATAGCGGCAAAAATTAATACCACCATGCCGGCGGCGATAATCATCAATGAGCGCAGGGTGACTTTACTGATACCGCTAACGTAAGCGGGCATGATCCACAGCAGCGCCAGTAAGAACGGCGACAGCAGAATCACGAATTTTACCTCGCCGACCACACAGAGGAAAAAGGCCAGCACGATATGCGCCGCCATCGACTTGAATGAGCAGATACCGTGCTTAAATTCGGACACCTTCAGCAGCATAATCAGCAGGCAGAACATCCCCATTGCTGCGGTATTGCCGCCGCCCATCGGGTCGCCGCCAAACGTGCCGACCACTGAATCCCACTTTTCATCCTCACCGCGTAGCGCCACGCGTTTTGGCACCACTACCAGCACCTGATAGATAGCCAGCGGGAACTGGACGTAGAATAGCCAGTAAAAAAGCTGTGTCAGGCGATGCAGCTGCGACTCGCGAAACATGCCGAGCAGCATGCAAAACATCACCAGCGACAGAGCCAGTTCGTTTTTAAAGCCGACGATAGCGGTGACGATGCCGGATTGTAAAACCGTGGCGCAGAGGCTGAGGATGATAAAAGTCAGGTACAGCGCCAGCACCACCTTCTCACGCGCGCTAAGCGCCAGCGGCTGCGCCCGGCTTTGCATCATCAGCAGAATCACCATCACCAGCACCATGAAAAAAGGAAGCCACAGTACGGCTGCCACGCCGGTGAAATACTGAATCGTGCCGCAGAAGACGATGGTCGTCAGCGCGAATGCTTCCAGATAGCGGCCGGTATTTAGCTGCATATTTTCTGCTCCTGCCGGGAGAGCTGTAGCGCCCGTTTGTTCATTTTCAGCAGGATGAACAGATAGCGAATGCTGGTCAGAAGAGAGAACGTCAGCAGGGCTATCTCATAGCTCTGGCCCAACTTAGGCAGAACGACAAAAGCGACGGCGATGATCAGCAACTGCTCTATCTGAATACGTAAAAAATAGCGTTTAGAACCAAAGATAAGCTCAATAACGGTCAGCGGACTGACGGCCAGCGCGGCGAACAGATAGGGCAACATATAGCGTGAGGTCGGAATGGAATTGAGCCACTCCTGGCTAAAGCCGAGGCGCATAACCAGCGGATAGAAAATCCAGATCCCAAGGATACAGATCAGCGCCGCGGCCATCAGCAGCAGGCGAATCTTTTTGTACTCCGGATAGTTAAAGGTGCTGTTGCGAAAATCCATCGACCATTTTGAAAAGATGGAGTTGCGCACCGCGTTACCGACAATCATCACCGGAGATAAACAGAAGCGGCTTACCACCGAGAAATAGCCCGCGACCAGCGGTGAAAACCAGACATTTATCAACATCGTCGGCAGGTTATTGCTGGCCATCGCCAGCACTTCCGCGCTGCCGACGCGACTGAGATGCTGCCAGTGCTGACGCGCAAAAAGAGCGTTCGCGCGCGGAGAAAAATGCGCTGGCGTCAGGGTCCTGAAGCGGAACAAGCGCAGCAGACAGAGGCTGAGCAGCAGCAAAATACCGGCCATCCAGGCGATATAGAACAGCGTGGTATTCGGCATCGCCAGTAGGGCTATCGCTACGACCAGCGACACGGCGATGCGCTGAAAGGTCAGAAACTGATAGTTGCCGCCGCGCAGCGAGAGGTTCTCGGCAATCAAAACCAGCGCATAGCCGAAGGTGAGCAGATAGAGAAACGCAATATTGAGATGGAAAATCAGCCCGGTGATGACCGCCCAGGGCAGCGCCAGAATCAGGCTTTGTAGCAGGCAAAACACTACGTTCTGCCCCAGCTCATGCTCCTCCTGGCGCGGGATCAGCAGCTGCGACGCAAAGGTGCAAACCTGAGCGCCAATCAGCACGTTGCTGTAGATCATCGCATAGTGTCCGACTTCCGCCATGCCGTAGCGATGGGAAATCAGCCACACGGAAAATGCGCCGATCGCCTGCGAAAGAACCGAGGAGCTGGCGATTGAAGAAATACTCTTAATTAAATTCATAATCGCTACTTCGGTGAAATCAGTTCGCCCATGCCGCGCTCGGGCAGGCGTTTGCCTTCCTGAGTCTCCAGATTCTCTTCTTGAACCCGGTTAAGCATGGTGGCGACTGGCGTAGGCGCGGCGGTTTGCAGACGATTCTGCGCGTCGCGAATGCGCGACGCCTGCTCGCCAGCGTTGATCGCCAGCAGGGTAATATCGACGTGCGGCGCCAGCAGCAGGGCGTCCTGCGCCAGCCCGAGCGAAGGCGCATTAATAATCAGATAATCGTAGGTCTGCCGCAGCGTCGTCAGCAGCGCCGGGAGCCGCTCAGAGGTGAACAGCAGCAGCGCGGAGTCGCTCAGCTCGCCTCGCGGCATAAAATCAAGCGTGTTGGCCAGGGGGACCACCGCCTGAGGCGCGGCGCTGCGGCCATCAAGACGCTCGCTAAAGCCCGTTTTATGCTGCGGATAGCGCGCGGAGAGCCCATCGCTTGCCAGGTAGTCCACATCAATGAGCAGTGTTTTACCTGACTTAGCGGCGGACCACGCCAGCATTTCGGCAATCAGGCTGCTGCCGGCATCGGCCTGCGCCGAGGTCACCAGTATCATCCCGCCATGATTATTCTGACCGAGCAGCGCCAGGCGCAGGCTGTGGATCATGTCGGCATACAGCAGGTTCTGGAACGTCAGCTTCGCGCTGTTCGCCTGAGGCAATTGCGGGAATTCACCGCTGGCATCAAGGCCCGTTTTAGCTTTAAGTTCGCTGATGCTGTTGACCGTTTTATCCAGCGCGGTGCTGACAATCAGGTACATAATGTACAGCGCCAGCGCCATCAGGGTCGCCATCACGATAAGCAGACCGCGCTGCGGTTTAGACGGTTGATTTGGCGGCACGGCGGCATCGTAGATCACTTCATCAGGAACCGAAAAGCTCTCGGAGAGCTTCTGCTCGTTCGCCCGCTGATACAGCGATTTATACAGCTCTTCGGTTTTGTTCAGCGCGGTCATCATGGTGTTGTATTTATCGCGCTTAGCGCCCAGCGCCTGGAAGTCGGCTTTCTGATCGTTGAGCATCTGCTGATAGTGCTGCTCATCGTCCAGCGCAATCTGATACTGCTGACGTAACCCATTGAGCAGTTCACCCAGCACCTGGCCTATTTGTCCGTTAACGACCTGCAGTTGGGCCTGAGCCTGGAGGTATTTCGGATGCTTAGGGCCATAGTGTTTTGCCGCTTCCGATAAGTTACGTCGCGTCTGGATCAGCGCGATCCGCAGATCCTGAATCTGCGGATGACCGGAAATTTCCGGCAGTGAGATGATCGCTTCCGGCGCTTTTCCCTGCTGGCGGCGCACTTTGTCCCATACCGTTTGCGCTTTCAAACGGCGCTGGGTCGCGTCAGCCAGATGGTTAATCACGATCCCCAGGCGCTCGGTTTCGTAGCCATCCATGCTGCGAAAAGTCAGCAGACCGTTCTGTTTGAGAAAATCATCGATATCGGCTTTCTGGCGATCGAGTTTATTGCGCAGATCGTCCATCATTTTTTCGTTCCAGCCCTGGGCCTGAAGTAATATTTTCTGCTTCTGCGCCAGGCTGTAATCGATAAAGGCCTGCGCCACGCCGTTGGCAATATCGGCGGCTTTTTGCGGCGATTTCGCCTCCATCGAAACGGATACCAGCTGCGTGGTGCGCACGCCGGAGATGGTCAGGTTTTTTTGCAGGGCGCGCACGGCATTATTGACGCGCGCGGCCTCATCAAGCTTATCCCCGCCGTTAAATTCCGGGTCCTGATCCAGCTTTAGCGCTTTCACTGCGGCTTCCAGTACCACGCGGGAGCCCATCAGCGCGTATTTGGTTTCATAGTAATCGCTGCGGGTGGAATCGTAGTTTTCCAGCCGCGGCAGGGGGGTTACATCCTGCGACTGCGCTTTAAACAGCACCGTTGCGGTTGCCGTATAGCTGGATGACATAAAGCGCGTCAGGATCCACGACGCCGCCGCAGCCACCACGACCACCACCAGGCACCAAATCAGCTTGTGCTTGATTTTGTTGAAATAAGGCGTGAAGTCGATAAAGCCTTCTTTCTTCTTTCCATTTTCAACTAATGAAATAGCCATATCAGAAGAAACTCATGCCAATGATGATGGTATCTCCGGCCTGTACGGCGGAGTCGGCGGCGACGTTTTCCAGCAGTTTACCGCTGCGAAACTGGCGAATGCGGATGTCATGGCGATCGGCGCGGTCGGTGAACCCTCCGGCCAGCGCAATGGCTTTTTCCGCCGTTAAGCCGGGCTCCCAGGCGTAGCCGTCCGGTTTTTTGACTTCGCCTAACAGATAAATTTTACGGTATTCGGCAATGCTCACGGTGACCATTGGCGCCTGCAGATAGCTTCCGCGCAGCTTATCGGCAATTTCATTGCCGACCTGTTCGGGCGTTTTTCCTTTCAGCATCAGGGAGCCTATATAAGGATAATCAACGCTGCCGCTATTATCGATTTTTACGCGCATAGTGAGATCCTGCTCGCCGGAAACCGCGATATTGATCTCATCCCCCTGGTCCAGATGATAAACGGCATCCGGCGGCGTTCGGATCGTCTGCGGCGGCGCCGAACAGCCCGCCAGCCATAGCGCCAGAAGAGAAACCACCGCCCGTTTTCCATAGCTAAGGATCATATTTGTACCTGCGTCATAAAAATAATGGCCGAGTCGTTGTAGCCCAGCGTGCGCTCGACCTCATGGTCATAGTCTGGCCCAATATAAAAGGCATCTTTTTCTTTATTCGAATGCATCGTGTTCCATTGCAGCTTCAGCTGAAAATTAACGGATGGTCGATAGTCGTAGTTGAAGGTCAGCGATACGAGGTTTGATCGATCTTTGCGTCCGTTGGTCTGGTGCTTGTAATCCTCTGTAATATAAGAGTAATCAACCAGGGTGGAGAATCTGTCGACCAGCCAGTGGTGCTCGTAGCCCAGGCCAAAATTGGATACCAGAATATAGCCGCCGGAGTCGGTGGGATCTTTTATCCGTTGTGAACTGTGTAAGTTGAGTTTTATCTGTTCAAGCGGTTTCCAGTCGGCATTAATATCCCAGTTCAGGCCGTTGAACCCCTGTGAGTCGGGGTTATGGATAAAATCTTTATACAGCCATGCGACGTTGCCGTTGATCTCGGTCTTGCCGGAAAGGCGGTTTTTCATACCCATCAGCAGATAGTATTCATTACTGTCTTTTAACGGGTTGAGCTCATAGCGACGCTGGTTGGTAATAAAACTGTAGCGATAGCGCAGCGTTTTGGCTTTTTGATCAAAAAGCTCGGCGACCAGGCTGTTTTCATGCCACTCCTGATCGTGCATGTAGTAATGAAAGTCGGCGCTGGCGTCCTCAATGCTGTCAAGATTGCGAAAGCGCAGGTGTTTATGCATCAGCGCAACTTCTGCTTTGCCGCGCCCTTCCGGCGCCCCGTAGCTATAGCGTAGTTCACTGTTAAAGAAGCGCGTGGCGATGGGTTTATTAATGCCAAACTCTTTGAACTGCTCGGGCAGAAACCCCTCGGTGGTATCGCGGCCGCGCTCTTCATGGCCGAACGTTTCATCAAGATCCAACGACAGGCCATGCATACTGCCGAAGCGCCACTTACCGTTAAACATAAAAAAATGGTTATCACGGTTATCAGCGCTATCGCTGGCGTAGCGGCGGTAATCGCCCGAGTACATCAGTAAATAGCGGTCTTCATAGCGCTCGCCGATCGCTTTAAAAATCGGCTTAATACCCTGCCAGGAGGAAGCAATTTCGTTGCCGCCGTAGCGTTGCCAGGTCACGTTGTCATTGTAACCGACGTCATAACCCACCAGGCTCTCGAAATCGATGCCAGCCACGCCGGTATGTGGTTTTGCCTGCAGGTCCGCCCATGCGTAAGGTATCGCCAGCAGACCCGCGAGGAAAGTGAGTTCAGAACGCATTTTTGCCCACAAATCCGCGGAAAAACGTTAAAAATACGATTTTGATATCCAGCAGCAGCGACCACGACTGAATATATTCCAGATCGTACTGAATGCGTTTTTCCATTTTATCAATCGTGTCAGTTTCGCCGCGAAAGCCGTGAATTTGCGCCAGCCCGGTAATGCCGGGCTTCACTTTATGGCGAATCATGTAGTTTTCCACCAGCACGCGATATTGCTCATTGTGCGCGACCGCGTGCGGGCGGGGACCCACTATCGACATGGTTCCCTGCAGCACGTTAAAAAACTGCGGCAGTTCATCAAGCGATGTTTTGCGTAGAAAGGCGCCGAAGCGGGTAATACGCGGATCGTTACGCGTGGCCTGGGTGACGACCGCGCTGTTTTCCATCACGCGCATGGTTCTGAACTTCCATACCGCGATCTGCTTACCGTTCAGACCATAACGACTTTGTTTAAACAGCACCGGGCCTGGCGACGTCAGCTTGATGCCGATGGCCACCGCGAGCATTACCGGCAGGCTGACGAGGGTGAACAAGGTGCCGAGAACAATATCTTCGATACGCTTGAGCACCGCGCCTTCGCCTTCAAACGGCGACGTAAAAATGCTGATGGTCTGGATATTGCCAAACATCCGCAGCTGCGAAATATGTGAGCTATAGGAAAACAGGTCCGGTACCAGAAACACATCTACGGTGGTATCGGAAAATTCGTTTAAGAACTGGCGAATGCGCTGCTGGGCGACCATCGGCAGGGCGATATAGACTTCATCTATCTCGCCTGCTTTTGCCAGCGCCAGCAGGTCGCGCGAGTTGCCTTTTTTCTCAATGCTGAGCAGGCGGCTGTCGCGCTGTACGGCGCGGTCCTCAAAGAAGGTAATTTCAATACCGTTATGGGTATACTCCTTAAACAGCGCCTGCTCAATGGCCAACCCGGCTGGCGTAATACCTAAAATAGCCACCTTGAGTCTGGATTTGAAAAAATAGCGGCTGGAGATAATACGAATAAGAAACATACTAATGAATATGGCCAGCGAGCATAGTGCAATCACTTCAGCCAGCAGCAGCGCGTTCGTACTGGCATGATTGTTCATTAATAGTTCAGCAATCACAAACAATAAAAACGTCAGCAGTCCGCTAATACAGACGCTAAAAAAAAGCTTCGTTAATTTTTTAAAATACTGACCTTTAAACTGGCCTGAATATAACTGAAAGTGCTCGTTGGCCCGGATAAAAATCAGGGAATATATTATTCCGAGGAACAGAGAGGCCGTAGATGGTTCGACGAGAAAGTATTTTAAATAAGCAAAAATGAACAGGTTAACGGCAAAAAAATCCAGTAGCTTCATTAGCTTACTGTAGCGGGCGTTATAAATTTTAATTGTGCTATCCGTCATCTTTTTGCTCGTTTTATAGTCAATAAAATGATGTCATATCCCGCTGAAAAGCAAAATTTATCTCTATGAATCTATTAAGAAATTAAGCTTCAGACCGGCGTTGATTATTGTAGCCTACGATTAATCCTATGTCGAACCTGCCCGGAATGGATGATTGATAACTTTTTCTTATAGCCAACGACCTTTTTCGTATTGTTATTAAGCATAATGAATGGCGCTGAGACGGGCAGGATATCGGGATGTCCTCATGAACCCAGCCGCGAAACGTATTTCCAGCTATTACCGAGGGAAATGACCGCTAAATAAGCTGCGCCAGCAGAAGCTGGCGCGAGGGTAGATTAAATCCCAATACACATGTATTTGATTTCTAAGTAATCCTCTATGCCATACTTCGAACCTTCGCGACCGAGGCCGGAGGATTTCACGCCGCCGAAGGGAGCCACCTCGGTGGAGATAAGGCCGGTATTAATACCGATAATGCCGTATTCCAGCGCTTCGCCAACGCGAAAGACGCGGCCCAGATCGCGGGCGTAGAAATAAGCCGCCAGGCCGAACTCGGTATCGTTGGCCTGAGCGATAACATCTGCCTCATCTTTAAAGCGGAAGAGCGGGGCGAGGGGCCCAAAGGTCTCTTCTTTCGCTACTTTCGCATCGCTGGGGACGTCCACCAGAATCGTGGGCTGAAAGAAGTTTCCGCCCAGCTCATGGGGTTTCCCGCCGGTAGCCACCCGCGCGCCTTTGTCCAGAGCATCGGCAATATGTTCCTGCACTTTGGCGATCGCTTTCTCGTCAATCAGCGGCCCGATGGTGACGTTCGGCTGCAGGCCATCGCCGATTTGCAGCTTACTGACCGCCTGCTGAAGCTTTTCGGCGAAGCGATCGTAGACGCCATCCTGAATGTACAGGCGGTTGGCGCAGACGCAGGTCTGTCCGGCGTTGCGGAACTTGGAGGCCAACGCGCCTTCGACAGCTTTATCCAGATCGGCGTCATCAAAAACGATAAACGGCGCGTTGCCGCCCAGCTCCAGCGAGACCTTCTTGATATCTTTCGCGCACTGTTCCATCAGCTGGCGACCTATTTCCGTCGAGCCGGTAAAGGAGAGTTTGCGCACCAGCGGGTTACCGGTGAGCTCGTTACCCACTTCGCTGGCCGAACCGGTCACCACGTTAAATACGCCTTCGGGGATCCCGGCGCGGTTAGCGAGCTCCGCCAGCGCCAGCGCGGAGAACGGCGTCTGGCTGGCGGGCTTGAGCACCATCGTGCAGCCTGCGGCCAGCGCCGGGCCCGCCTTACGGGTGATCATCGCCGAGGGGAAATTCCACGGAGTGATAGCGGCGGTTACGCCAATCGGTTGTTTAATCACCAGCAGCCGTTTGTCGGCCTGATGACCGGGAATGGTGTCGCCGTAAATGCGTTTACCCTCTTCGGCAAACCACTCGATAAAGGAGGCGGCGTAGCCGATCTCGCCTTTTGCTTCCGCCAGCGGTTTCCCCTGCTCCAGCGTCATCAGGCGCGCTAAATCGTCCTGATGCTCCATCATCAAATCAAACCAGCGGCGCAGGATAGTGGCGCGCTCCCTGGCGGTAAGGGCGCGCCACGCGGGCAGCGCGCGAGCGGCGGCATCGATCGCCTCGCGAGTTTCCTCGGCGCCCATTTTGGGCACGCGGCCCAGCTGCTGACCGTTGGCGGGGTTAGTAACCCCGAGGGTTTCTCCGCTGCTGGCGTCGCGCCAGCGTCCGTCAATGAATGCCTGCTGGCGAAAAAGGGTAGGGTCGTTAAGTTGCATGATTGCGTCCTGTCTTAATCTGTTTTAAACCGTGGATGCGCCTGAATCAGCTGCGTCAAACACCTGTCCCTGTTTAGTGTAGACGAACGCGTTCAGAGAACCGGGAGCAGTACTGGGTGATACAACAATAACCATAAATAATTTACGGATATTTGAACTGGCAGAACGTTATTGTGCAAACAATGCTGTATTTTTTATGCTCAATTTGCGAGAAAGGAGCGCCCTATGTCACAGCAAGAACGGTTTTGTCAGGCCTGCGGAATGCCGATGTCCGCCGAGGAGGCGAAAAGCGCAAGCGACGATTACTGCGCCTGGTGCTGCGATAGCGAGGGGAAGCTTAAGTCCTGGGAGGATGCCGTTTCCGGCCTGGCTGAGTTCCTCGATTCCTGGCAGAAAGTTGGGCCTGCGGAATCGCGCAAGCGAGCGATGCGCTATTTAACGGCCATGCCCGCGTGGGCTCATAAAGCGGAAGATTAACCTGCAGCCCGGAGCAAAAACTCCGGGCTTTTTAGCGCGATCAGAACTTCCAGGAGACGCTGCCGACGATACTGCGCTCTGCGCCAAAGTAGCAGTAAGAGAGCGAGTTACAGGCGGCAACGTAGCTCTTATCGGTCAGATTATTGACGTTCAGCTGCGCGCTGAGGCCTTTAATCCCGACCTGCGACAGGTCATAGCCAATCGTCATATCCACCAGCGTATAGGACGGCAGAGTGTGCGTATTCAGGCGGTCGCTGGTAATACCGTTGACGTAACGCACGCCGGAACCCAGCGTCAGACCATCCAGCGGGCCGCTTTTCACATCATAGCTCAGCCATGCGCTGGCCTGGTTGCGCGGGGCGTAAACGGCGCGCTTGCCTTGCTCTTCCGGGCTGCTTTTCTTATAGCGGATGTCGGTCCAGGTATAGGCCGCCTGCAGACGGAGGCTGTCGGTTAGCTGACTGATGGCCTCCAGCTCCACCCCTTTCGACTCAATTTCGCCAATCGAGCGGTACGGATCGGTCGGCTCTTCTTTGGTGGCGATATTGGTCTGATTGATGCGGAATACCGAGGCGCTGAACTGGCTGTTCATTCCTTCTGGCTCATACTTCAGCCCGGCTTCCCACTGCTTGCCTTTCATCGGATCGAGCACGTTGCCGTTTTCGTCGGCGAAGCTGGTGGGCGTAAAGGCGGTAGAGTAGCTGATGTACGGGGCAAACCCGTTGTCGAACAGATACAGCAGGGCGGCGCGGGTGCTGAAATTGTTCTTATCCAGATCGCTGCGCGTTTGATTCAGCTTATCGATATTCGACACGCTGACCTGATCGTAGCGCCCGCCCAGGGTGAAGCGCCAGCGGTCCCAGGACATCTGGTCCTGAAGATAGTAGCCGGTCTGGCGCAGCTTGTGTTTTTCACGGCTGTACATGGTGATGTAATCCGGCTTCGCGCCGTAAACCGGATTAAACGCGTCGATGGCCGGGAATGCGCCATAGTAGCCGGTGGTGTTGTTGCTGCGATCCTGATAGTCAATGCCTATCAGCAGGCGATGGTTCACGGCCCAGGTATCGACGCTGCCGTCGAGCTGGTTATCGAGAGTGATGGCGTTCATCTTTTCGTCCGAGCCGGAGTAACCGCGGTTCAGTTCGGTTTCGTTCAGCCAGCCCGCGGCATAGACCTGATTCAGCTCGACTTTGGTATGCAGGTAGCGCAGCTTCTGCCGCACCGACCAGCCGTTATCAAACATATGCTCGAAATTGTAGCCGACCATATTTTCACGGCGGTCGTACTTGTCGTAATCATCTTCACCTTCGAAGAAGGTGTTAGCAATTTTCTTGCCGTAGTGCGGTACCACGGTACCTTCATAGGGGAGACCCGAGTGGCTGCCGCCCTCCGGATCGCGATGCAGATAGGCCATTAAATCAAGGCGCGTCTGGTCGGTGATGCGCCAGGTCAGGCTGGGCATAATCGCGTAGCGCTGCTCTTTCAAGGTATCAAACTGGGAGTCCGCATAGCGGGTCATGCCGCTTAATCGCGCCGCCACCCGATCGTTATCGTCCAGCGCGCCGGTGACGTCAAACGCCGCCCCGCGCTGGTTGTTATTACCGGCAAACAGCTTGATTTCCCCTCCGGGATCGAAAGAGGGCTTACGCGAGGTGAGGGCGACGATGCCGCCGGGCGAAGAGCGACCATACAGCACCGAGGCCGGGCCGCGCACCACTTCGATATTCTCCAGGAACCACGGATCGACCACTAGTGAGCTATGGGAGTTGGTATCGCCCATCATTTTCAGGCCGTCAAGATAGACGTTATCCAGGCTGCCATCGGAGAAGCCGCGCAGGACGATATAGTCAAAGCGGTTGGAAGCGCCAATCTGGTTGCTATAAACACCGGGGGTGTAGCTCACGGCCTGACGGACGCTGATCGCTCCCTGCTCTTCAAACTGCTCGCGCGTGATGATGGATACCGATTGCGGGGTCTCAATATCCGGCGTGGCAATTTTGGTCGCGCCGCTTTGCATCTGCGAAGTGACGACGATGGTTTCGTTTTTTGTTGTTTCCTGGGCCAGCAGCGGGAAAGCGACGCCGCCGGTCACCCATCCTACCAGTAGCGCCAGGCGAGTTTTCGCAAACATGAACATCTCCAAAGGCATTTCTAATTGTTAATAAGAATTATTACCTTTTTGAGGCGTTCTATAGCTATGCGCAATGCCAGGATGCGTATGCGCGCTGCCAAAGCGGCGAAACAGACTTCGCGAAAAGGTGAAAAATAGATTAGCCCGTCTTTTGCACGTCGCAGGGGGAGATACCGTAGCGTCGACGAAAGGCGGTAGAGAAATTGGTGGCGTGCTGATAGCCCGACATCCAGGCCGCCTGCTGCACGCTGTACCCCTCCAGCAGATAGCCTCTGGCCCGCGCCAGCCGGCAATCGCGCAGGTAATCAAAAACCGAACAGCCGTAGGCCTGGCGAAACTTACTGCGCAAGCTGCTGGAGCTCATCGCGGCCCGCTGGGCCAGCTCGTTCAGGGTGTAGTCGTTTTCCGGCGCCTGCTCCAGCAGGCGGCGAACTCTCTCCAGGCGCAGCTGCTCGCCGCCCGCCGGGAGGATCTGCTTCGCGCTTTCATCCTGGCACACGCTCAGACCATGGCCGAACAGCTGCAGGATCAGCCCCTCCAGCATCAGTTGCCGGGAAACGCGGCCCGGCGCGCTCTGCTGGGCATATTGCAGGCCGCTCAGCAGAAAACCCGGTATCTGCCAGATGAGCGTTGGCGTCTGGCATCTTTCCCATTCGCGCATCAATGAAGCAAGCAGTCCGTCGCGCCAGGCGCCGTCCGGGTAGAGTCCAAGGGAGAGCGTGCGGAGCCTGCTGTTGGCATCGTGACGGGCGCACATGGCCTGATGTTCGCTAAGGCGTGAGGTGAACGCCATCCCGGAACGCACAAGGTGCTGCTCGCCGTTGAGAGTCAGGGAAACGCTGCCTTCCAGCACCACCAGCATATAGAGAGGGCTGCTATGGCGGGAGGTGGTTTCATAGGGCTGCAATACGTGAACATCTGAGTGGGTGATGCACATCCCGCAGGGCAGCGTCATCTCTTCCACTTCACCTTGCAGCACCGGGCTGGCGTGCGAGGGCTCCGGCGTTTGCAGCAGCGGAAAGCGATAGTCGATACCATAGCGTTCACCAAACGCCATAAACTCGCTGACGGAGAAGGTTCTTCTCAGCGCCCGGCGGGCCGGCTCGTTCTGCCCAGGAGTATTGTTCATGCGGTTTTCTGCACTGGAGATGAGGCTTCATCGGATGAGGTAACCTTACCATTGTGCGGGCAGGGCGACAATAAAGATGAGAATGATTATCAGTGTTTGCATTGCATGCTGCGGTTACTGCAGAACGGCGCGCGGATAGCCGCTATCCGCGCGCGGGAGAGTCAGGCGTCGGCGTTATCCAACGGCCAGGAGTCAAACAGGTAGCCGTCGAAGTAAATATCATCGACGTTGGAGAACTCCAGCAGACGGCGTTTAACATTTTCCAGATGCTGCCACATGGCGAGTTTTGCCGCCCGGGCGTCTTTTTTGATTAAGGCGGCAAGGATCCGTTTATGATCCACCAGCCACTCCTCACGGTAGTGAGTGTCGCCGAGATGGCGGTGCAGCTGGATCCACATGGGATTATTTTCCCGCCACTGCCATGACTGGCGGAACAGTTCTACCAGCATACTGTTGTGCGTCGCTTCGGCGATGGCCAGATGAAACTGCATATCGCCGCTTTCGGAACCGCCCGGCGCGCTGCTGGCCAGCTCGCGCTCTTCCAGCTGTAAGGCCTGGCGCATTTTGATGATATCTTCCCGGGTTGCCTGCAGGGCGGCAAATTCGGCGATATTGCTTTCCAGCAGTTGGCGGGCCTGCAGCAGCTCAAAAGGACCGGCATCATTACAATGCTTCATGTCCGCGCTCTCCACCGCGCCTTCCGCCGCGACGTTATCCAGCACATAGATCCCGGCGCCGCGGCGCACTTCGACCAGCCCTTTAATTTCCAGCATGATCAGCGCTTCGCGGACCACGGTACGGGTTACATCCAGCATCTCGGCGATCTCGCGCTCAGGCGGCAGGCGATCGCCAGGGTTATAGGGCGTCTTGACGATGAGATCGCGAATTAACGCGCCGACTTCCTGATAAGGTCTGTGCTGAGAAGTTTGTGATTTCATGGTGTTAAGTTGTGATATGCAGTAGCCCGGTGGTTGACTATAGCATTTGACCGGCGGGTTGGCATCACTCTCGGCCCGGAGAGGGAAAACGGGTCAACCAAATTATTGTTCAGTTGACCCGTGAAAGAAGGGAGATTACAGACTGGCGCTAACCGCCGCCACGCACTCGCGGGCGCCGCGCTCGCACAGCTGTTGATACGCCAGGGTAACCGCGTTGACGAAGTCGCCATTGTCCGGCAGATCGTGGGCAAAGATCCCGCTGATGGCCAGCAGCGCGGCGACGCGCTCCGCGCCCTGATAACGCTGATTAATCTGCTGGATCTCCGCTAGCAGCGGGTCGACAACATCAATGGGTTGTCCCTGCTCATCGCTTCCCTGGGTATAGCGCATCCAGCCCGCCACGCCGAGCGCCAGATGGCGCCAGTTGCTGCCGTTTTGCAGATGCAGACGAATTGGGTCAAGCAGGCGCTGCGGCAGCTTCTGGCTACCGTCCATGGCGATCTGCCAGGTGCGGTGACGCAGGGATGGGTTGCTGAAACGGGCAATCAGCAGCGTGGCGTAGGCCTGAAGATCGGTACCTTCCGGCATCGAGAGCGTCGGCGCCTGCTCCTGCATCATCAGGGCAAAAGCCGCTTTGCGGTATGCCGGGTTAGTCATGGTGTCGGCGATGGTTTCATAGCCGCCGAGATAGCCGAGATAGGCCAGGAAAGAGTGGCTGCCGTTGAGCATGCGTAGCTTCATCATTTCAAACGGCACGACGTCTTCAACAAACTGCGCGCCGACTTTGTCCCACTCCGGGCGGCCGTTGACGAAGCTATCTTCAATCACCCACTGACGGAACGGTTCACAGGCGATGGCGCACGGATCGTAGACCCCAAGCTGGTCAGCAATCTCCTGTAGGGTTTCAGGCGTTGCCGCGGGCACAATGCGGTCAACCATGGTGCACGGGAAGGTCGCGTGAGCTTCAATCCACGCCGCCAGCGCTGGGTCACGGGCCTGGGCCAGGCCAAGTACCGCCACTTTCGCCACGTGGCCATTCTCGCGAACGTTATCGCAGGACATCACCGTAAAGGCGTTTAGCCCCTCTTCGCGGCGCAGGCGCAGCGCTTCGACGATGTAGCCTATAGCGGATTTCGGCGTCGCCGGATGGGCGAGGTCGTGTTGAATCAGCGGATTATTCAGATCGAGCTGACCGCTGGCCGCATCGGTGCAGTAGCCTTTTTCCGTTACCGTCAGCGAAACGATCGCCGTTTGCGGTCGCGTCATGGCGCGCAGAATGCCGTCACAGCCGTCGATTTCCGGATGCAGCGCCTCTTTCATCGAACCGATAATTTTCAGCGTGGTGCTGTCAGCGCCTTTTTCCGCCACGGTATAAAGCAGCTGCTGATTTTTCAGATTCTCAATCAGGAGGCGGTCGTTGCCCGGCATCAGGTTGACTTCGCAGATGCCCCAGTCGCTATCGCTGGTTTCCAGCAGATGATGGGTATAAAGCGCCTGATGCGCGCGGTGAAATGCGCCGCAGCCCAGATGAACGATGCGGGATTCGAGACGAGAACGATCCCATGCAGGGCGCGTAACCGGCAGGTTGCTGTCGGCAATGGTTGCAGTCATAGCAAACTCCAGAGTGGGCCGCAACAGGCGGCCGAAGAGGAAAAGGCGGAGCCTGCTGCTCCGCCGGTCAGGAATTAGCGGCTAAAAAAAGCGCGCTGGATCGCCAGCTCCACGCCGCGGACTTCGGCCAGCCCTTTCAGGCGACCAATTGCGGAATAGCCGGGGTTGGTTTTCTTTTTCAGATCGTCGAGCATCTGGTGGCCGTGGTCAGGACGCATCGGGATAAGATCCTCTTTACCTTCCGCTTTACGGCGGTGCTCTTCTTCGACAATGGCCTTCACCACTTCATACATGTCCACGTCGCCGTGCAGGTGCGCCGCTTCGTGGAACGTTTTCGGGTTCTCTTCACGTAGCGTAGAGCGCAGGTGGGTGAAGTAAATACGCGGACCGAACTGCTTAATCATATCAACCAGGTCGTTGTCGGCACGTACCCCGTAGGAGCCGGTGCACATGGTAAAGCCGTTCGCCATGCTGTTCACGGTATCGACCATCCACTGCATATCTTCAATCGTTGAGACGATGCGCGGCAGGCCGAGGATCGGACGCGGCGGATCGTCCGGGTGGACCGCCATACGCACGCCAACCTCTTCGGCAACGGGAATAATCGCTTTCAGGAATACGGCGAAGTTCTCGCGCAGTGCGGCTTTATCGATATCTTTGTAGGTTGCCAGATGCTGGCGGAACTGGTCGAGGGTATATCCTTCTTCCGCGCCCGGCAGACCGGCAATGATGTTACGGGTCAGGCGCGCTTTATCCTCTTCGCTCATGGTGGCGAAGCGCTGATTCGCCTGGGCGACCTCTTCGGCGGTGTAGTCCGCTTCCGCACCCGGACGCTTAAGGATATGCAGCTCAAAGGCGGCAAATTCAATTTGATCGAAACGCAGGGCTTTGGAGCCGTCCGGCAGGACGTATTCCAGGTCGGTACGGGTCCAGTCGAGGACCGGCATAAAGTTGTAGCACACGGTACGAATGCCGCACTGGGCCAGATTGCGTAGGCTCTGCTGATAGTTAGCGATCCACTGCGCGTAGTTGCCGGTATGGGTTTTGATCTCTTCGTGAATCGGTACGCTTTCAACTACCGACCACACCAGCCCGGCTTCTTCCACGATGGCCTTACGCTTGAGGATCTCGTCAACCGTCCACACTTCGCCGTTCGGGATATGGTGCAGGGCGGTGACCACTCCGGTCGCGCCCGCCTGACGGACGTCAGCTAAAGTGACCGGATCGTTAGGGCCATACCAGCGCCATGTCTGTTCCATGCTTAACCTCTTTCACGTTTTGACCTGTTCCAGGCCGCTGCTTTGATGGGAGTGTCGGTTCCGGTCAACCATCGTAACGGAGAGAAACCAGACGATATGGCGTATAAGTTCCTCCAATTGGTCAAACATGTCAACCATAACAGCGAAATTGGTAAACCAAAATGTGATGGAGATTCGCTAATGGCCTGAGTGCTAACCCATCGATATTTTAGACTCGTTGCGTCGCGCGGAGAGATTCTGCTGAAGCTCAGGAGGGCATGAGGTCCCGCGAAGCGGGTCTTTATAAATGGTTAACCAATGGCGTCAACATATCGACCAGATGCGTCAGAAATCCGCTGGGCTTGCAACAGATCACACTTTTTAATTAATACGATTTCCTTATAAAAACTACGTGTTATCATTTCGCTGGTAAATATCTTTTCAACTCTCACCGAGGCTTTGATGCTGGAGAATGTCATCATTAGATAATCAGCTTCCCGACCTTATCAGGCCGGACTGGTTATCGCTGCGCTTAAACTTTACGCGAACACCCGTGGGTGTTGGCCCGTTTTTACGCATGATGATTAACAGGTTTCTTCAGTATGAATCTATCCCGTCAGGAACAACGTACCTTACACGTTCTCGCTAAAGGTGGCCGGATCGCGCATATTCGCGATGCATCAGGCCGCGTAACCTCTGTTGAATGTTACAGCCGCGAAGGGCTCCTGCTCAGCGACTGCACGCTCGCCGTTTTCAAAAAACTCAAAACCAAAAAACTCATTAAGTCCGTCAATGGGCAACCCTACCGTATCAATACCACCGGGCTGAACAACGTTCGCGCTCAGCTGGACAACCGCTAAGGAGCAACTGATGACAAACCATAACTTCACCTTTCACATCACCTCAGAGCGTGATGCTGATGATATTCGCGAAGTTGAAACCCGGGCCTTCGGCTTTAGCAAAGAGGCCGATCTGGTTGCCGCTTTGCTCAACGATGAAAGTGCTCACCCGAGCTTATCTCTGCTGGCCAAACATAATGGAAAAGCAGTTGGGCATATTTTGTTCACCCTGGCGACGTTCAAAGGGGTGTCTGACTCGCCGATGATGCACATTCTTGCTCCTCTGGCGGTGGTGCCGGAATACCAGGGCGTGGGCGTAGGCGGATTGCTTATCCAGCGCGGTATTGAGCATCTGAAAGCCGCAGGAAGCGAGGCGGTATTTGTTCTGGGACATGCCGCTTATTACCCGCGGCATGGCTTTGAACCCTGTGCCGGAGATAAAGGCTATCCGGCGCCTTATCCCATTCCCGAGGAGCATAAAGCCTGCTGGATGCTGCAGCGGCTTTCGTCCCGGCCGCTGGGGAGAACCGGTCAGATACAGTGCGCCCGGGCGTTAATGAAACCCGAGCACTGGCGCGAGTAATCAATAAGGAAATGATGATGACGATTAGTACGATTATCAGGGATTCCGCAAACGCAGTTTTGCCGGAGGAGGAGCGCAAAATCCCCTGGGATGAACCGGCGTTTAGCCAGCGTATGCTGGAGAATCATCTGTCGCAGGAGCACGACTGGGCCAGCCGCAGGCTGGCGGTTATTGAACAACAGGTGGCATGGCTTGCCGGGCAGCTGCCCGCCGGCGCGCGCATTCTGGATCTCGGCTGCGGGCCGGGTTTTTATACGCGCCAGCTGGCGGAGCGCGGCTTTTGCTGTACGGGCGTGGATTTTTCTCCGGCGTCGATCGCCTGGGCTCGTCAGCAGGCGCAGGCGGCCAGCCTTGATATTACCTATCACCAGCAGGACGTTCGCCACTACCAGCCGGAAGAGCAGTTCGATTTCATTATGATGACCTTCGGTGAACTGAATGTGTTCAGCGCGGCTGAAACCCGGGCGTTGGTTAATCGCTGCGCGCAGTGGCTGGTGGCGGGAGGAAAACTGCTTATCGAAGTTCATACTTATGCTGAAGTTAAACGGCAGGGGATGGCTGAACCCAGCTGGCAGCGCTGTCCGCAGGGGCTATTTCTGGATGTACCGCACCTGCTGCTGACGGAGCACGCCTGGGATCCCGCTGCGCAAACCAGCGCAACGCGATTTATGGCGATTGAAGAGAACGGCAACGTGACGCGCTTCGGCAGTCAGATGACCGCCTGGCAGGATGACGCCTGGCTCGACCTGCTGCATACGGCAGGTTTTACCTCAATTATCCGCCCGAATGGGGCGGCATGGCCGGTCAGCGATACTTTTACCGACAAGCTGTACGCGCTGCTGGCCGAAAAAAACGAATCTTATTCTCTTACTACCCACTCAATGAAAGGAATACCAACATTGGATATCCCACGTATTTTTACGATTAGTGAAAGCGCTCACCGCATCCATAACCCGTTTACGCCGGAAAAATACGCCACGCTTGGCCGCGTGCTGCGGATGAAGGCCGGAACGCGGATACTCGACCTTGGCAGCGGATCGGGGGAGATGCTCTGTACCTGGGCGCGCGACCACGGTATTAGCGGCACCGGCGTCGACATGAGCGCGCTGTTCAGCCAGCAGGCTAAGCAGCGGGCAGCAGAGCTCGGGGTTGCCGACCGCGTCACGTTTATCCATCAGGACGCCGCTGGTTATGTGGCCGATGAAAAATGCGACATCGCCGCCTGCGTAGGCGCAACCTGGATTGGCGGCGGCGTAGCCGGGACGATCGAACTGCTGAGTAAAAGTCTCAAGCCCGGAGGCATACTGTTGATTGGCGAACCGTACTGGCGCCGGGTTCCGGCAACGGAAGAGGTCGCGCAAGCCTGTGGCGCCTCTTCGCTCGCCGACTTTCTGACGCTTGCCGATCTGGTTTCCTCTTTCGATGCGTCTGGCTATGACCTCGTCGAAATGGTGCTGGCGGACCAGGAAGGCTGGGACCGCTACGAAGCGGCGAAATGGCTCACCATGCGCCGTTGGTTAGAGGACAACCCCGGCGATGAATTTGCGCCAGAAGTTCGGGCGGAGCTGACAATTGCGCCAAAGCGCCATGCGACTTACACGCGTGAATACTTTGGCTGGGGGGTATTTGCGCTGATCAAGCGGTAGTTGAAATCCCCGGCGTAGCAGGCAAGCTATGCCGGGGTATCGCGCTTAATGTTGCGGATGTTCTTTAATAAACAACGTCAGCACGAAGAAAATCGCCACGAAAGCAATAATCAAGTTGAAGCCCAGCGAGACGCCGTAAATCTGAGAAACCTGACCAATCAGCCAGCCTGCAAAGGCTCCGCCCATGCCTGAGGCGACATAGATCAGTCCCATCGTTGAGCCGCTTTTATCGGTGAGTTTTGTCGCCACGGCGGAGGCCGTAGGGAACAGTACCGACATCGCGAAACCAAATACCATAAACAGCCAGACAAACTGGCTGGCAAAGTAGCGGCTGGCAATAATGGCAATCAGCGAGAATAGTGAAAACAGGATCAGCGTTTTGCGATCGCCCAACTTCAGATTGATAAACCCGCCAATAAACCGGCCAACGGTGAACAGCATGGCAAAACTGGATATGACGTAGGCCGCCGTCACAATCTTCTCTTCTGCGGTAGCGCCGACGATATCCAGCGAGCTATAGAAGATAGGGAAAAAGTTCAGAAAAGCCGCTTCCGCAGCAACGTAGAACAGGATAAAACCAATCACCAGCATCAGGCGTTTCTGGCCAAGGATATGCATAAAATCAGAGAGCTGCATATCCATCCCCTGCGCTTTTTCCAACCGCAGACTGCTGAGTACCAGAATGATAATCGCAACAATAATGGCAATCCCGACATAGAACAGGCGCCATGAGACATGATGCGAGAAAAGCTGCTGTAAAATCAGCGGAGTGGCGATCATCCCCACGCCGAACATCGCGTTGGAAACGTTGAACATCATGCCGGCTTTTTCTTTGTAGAAGGTCGGGATGACGGTAATGATGGAGACCAGCATCGAGCCGATACCCAGGCCAACAATCAAATAGAAGCCGAAAAACAGCAGCACGCTGAACGCCAGGCTGGTGCCGACCAGACCAACGGCCATCATCAGCGAGCCAATCAGCATCATGATCTTCAGCCCCTTTTTATCGGTAAAGTAGCCGGTGAGCAGACTGGCGACCAGAAAGCCTATCTGGAAGAACATGATCAACGTGCCTATCTGCCCCATATTCAGATTGATATCGTGCTGGACCTGCTCAAGAATCAGACCCTTGGTGTTCTGTATGCCGCCAAGAAGGAACATGGTGACGAACAGCAGGAAAAATACTTTCCATTTTTGTTGGTTAGCCATTGTTTTATTTCCCTGTGTTAGCAAGTGGGCTTTTGGTAATGGTGGCCAGCGGCGTCGAAAAGCGACTGTTCCGCCCAGCCGTAGCAGTAATAGAGCAGGTCGTCGCAGTCGCTCTGTTCTGCCGCATCGATGGCTTCCAGTAGTGCCATCGGGGTCAGGTTCCACATCTGGATGCCGCTGTAAATGAAGGTGCCTGGCTGTGATTTTTCACGCACCAGATTGTTTTGCTGTTTTACAAATTCAATCGGGAAGCCTTCGGCTTTGAACTGTTGATAGCTAATGTTGTAAGGCAGTTTGAACAGGCGCATAAAGGCGCTGAAGGCGCTTTCACGCTGGGCATCATCTTTGGCGAAATGTTCAATGAGTCCCTGCACGTCCGCACCGCCGCCCAGCTTATGGTAGGGGAAGTGCTTGAGTGCTTTAGAATAACGGGTAAGAGACTGATAATCCTGACCTAAAATCCACGAGTAAGCCGGGGGCCAGAGATCGAGCCACAGTTCGCTGCCGCCAGCATCCCGGTCACTAATGCCGGCCAGCAGATTCTGTACAAAGCGGGAGACGCTATGCTGGCGGAATGCCATCCAGCGCTGCAGAAGTTCATCATTTAATAACGCATCGACGGTCGCATCATACTGGCCGCTGTGCATTTGCGCCGTGAGGGTGGCCAGACGTTGGCGGACCGCATCAGCATTGATGCCTGTCCGATGCATTTCGCGCTGACAGTGCGGGCAGAAGCAGGTGAATAATCCTCTGGGGCTCACGCTCTTTCCTGCCCAGTCGGGGTAGCGGATGCGGTCGATCAGAAACGTCGAATAACCGTACCGGGCCTTAATCGCGCTGAAGGTGTTGATCCACAGTTCAATGACGTCAGGGCCATTAGGGCATAGCCAGTGTTCAACCGGATTGCCGCGAAAATCGATCACCTGATTGTTTTCGATCTGCCCGGCAAAATCGCCGTTGAGAATATTCACCCAGGGGATCACTTTATAAGGGCCGCGATCGGTGGCCTGCTGCAGATCCCGCAGAGGATCGGCGCCCGCAACAATCGTAGGATCAACGCGCTGGTGCAGACGTAGTGGCGGCATATCGAGTTTGACATGCAGCGTGGCGGTACCTTGCACAAACTCATGTTTTGGATTGTGCGGCAGGCGGCCGGTAGGGTAGGGGTTACGTTCAAAAATGGTGTTAACCTCAACAAAGAGGCTATCGACGCCGTTCATTTTGTTAATACGTTCCAGTACTGAATCGACGCCTTCATCAAGAATATCGTGTGGGTGTAGATGGATCCCGGCCATGAGATGCTCCTTTTTTATTCCGGCTGCTGGTTTGTCTTTAAATAAGCTGCGTGTCGGGCATAAATTGAATCGAGGGATACACCGCATGGAGCGCCAGCATCGCCATTCCATACAGCGGTGCTTTTTCTTTTAAATCGGAAAGCTCAACGGATACCCGGGTATTGGCAAACAGATGCCTGTCGAGATTGGCTTGTACTCTTGGGAGAAAAAGCTCTGCGGATTGGGAAACGCCGCCGGTAAGAATGACTTTCTCAAGGTTGGCTATTGTCACCATATTGAGAATGCCGATGGTTAAGTAGTCCGCCATCTCCTCCAGCAACATGGCGGGTACCGTTTCCCCCTGGGCTGCGGCGATAAGTATTTCATGGGCGTTCATGCTTTGGCCGCTGAGCGCGGACATTCTCTCTTTGAGTCCGGAGCCGGAGCAGTAGTTTTCGAAGCAGCCCTTATTTTTCCAGTTCTGAGTCAGATGGTTGCGTTCGAAGAGCATATAGCCGATCTCACCGGCAGCATTATTGATACCCCGGATAATTTTGCCATCCATCAGCAGCGCCGAGCCCAGGCCGGTGCCGATACCAATAAGTGCGGCGCTATGAACGTGGCGACATTTCCCCTGCCACATTTCGCCAATCAGCGCTGCCCGAATATCATTTTCCAGTACCACCCTGATGTTCAGACGCGCGTTGAGCTCATCGGCAAGCGGAATGTTGTCCCAGTCAGGGAGATTGGGGGAGCCTTCAAGCACCGTTCCGCTACGGTAATCAACGATGCCTGGCGTGGCGATGCCGATGACTTTCAGCTTGTCGCGAGAAATAGGCTGCCGTTCGATAAACGCCTCGATACTGGCGCTGAATCGGTCGAGAAACTCCCGGCGAGTCGTGACCTCATAGGTTGATTCCTGATGCTGGGCCAGAAGCTGCGCATTGAGATTGAAGAGGGAGAAGGTGATTTTCGTTCCGCCTAAGTCAATGCCGATCCCAAGGCCATGGTTGGGATCGAAGTTAACCAGAATCCCTTTGCGCCCGAGACCGCCTTCTTCGCTGACGCCGCTTTCGTAGATAATTTTCTCTTCCAGCAGGTCGCTCACGATTTCAGAAATTGTGGCTTTAGTAATGCCGGTTGCCTTGGCGATCTGAGCGCGAGAAAGAGGAGAGTTCTCACGGATGACGTTGAGGACTACAGAGGCGTTCATTTGTCTTAATGTGTTGGGAACATTCAGCTTCAAGATGTTATTCCTTTAGTTTGTAAACCAAACTAATTAATCAAAAAAAAGCTTTTTTAGCTTGTTTAAAACACATTAACGCTTTTTGTTTCGGCTTATAAAGCGTTATTTTTGATCATATAGTTTGTTTTGTATATTTTATGGGGGCGATCACAAAATGTACTGTACGGCCATTATCGGGAGGGGCCACGGATGGAACCACGCCCTCGGTCATAGGCAGAGACTGATAACGAACACGCTCTGGAAACACCCACGCTATAGCATTGACAGCGTCGCCTGTAACGTTACACTAAACCGTTGTAGTGCATAATTTATAATAAGATGGCAGCGTTGACCGTTATGCCTGATGCCATTCATTCATTGCCGCAAAGGAGAGGTATGGCGAACATTCGTGATGTCGCAAAACACGCTGGCGTTTCCGTGAGCACCGTATCCAACGTGCTAAACGGTCGTACCGATCAAATGCGGGCTGAAACGCTGACGCGCATCCAGCAGAGCATGCAGACGCTGAACTACTTCCCGAATCGCGTGGCGCAGCAGTTGAAGACCGGCCAGGCCAAAATGATTGGCTTGCTGGTTCCCTCCATTGTGAATCCCAGTTTTGCCGCGCTGGCGCGTGAAGTCGATTTGGCGGCGAAAGAACGACAGTACCGGGTACTGATTGGCAACACCTATCGGCAAATCGAAGAAGAAGCAGCCTTTCTTGATGATATGTTCTCCCATGGCGTGCGGGGGATTATCGTCGCCGCTTGCGATATCGAAAAGCCGCATTTTGCCCGCGCGGTAGAGCAGGGCATGGTGATGGTGAACTATGATGGCCGTATGCCTGTGCGGGCACAGGCGGATAATTTTTCCCTCGACAGCGTCTCAATGGACAACATTGCTGCGGGGCGAATGGCCGCAGAACATCTTATCGCGCAGGGGTGTCGTCGTCTGGCGTTTGCCACCGTGGCTGGAATGACGCCGAGCCGCGCTCACAAAATAGAAGGGTTTCTTTGCGCGGTGAAAGAGCAGGGGATATATCGCGATGGGATGATCGTGGAAGGACAGGCGATGGCGGCCTATGGCGACACCGAAATGACCGAACTGGGGCGCTCGCTGGCGTTAAAAATCAGCCAGCAGCCTACGCTCCCGGATGGTATCGTAGCGATTAACGATGCGCTCGGCATCGGGCTGATGACCGGCCTGCACCAGGCCGGAATCACGATACCGCAGCAAATTTCCCTTGTGGGCATCGATAATATCTCCCTTTCCGGGTTGATTTTCCCGGGTCTCACTTCCATCATGCCGCCGCTGAAAACGATGGCAGAGGTGATGGTAGACCGGTTGATTATGCGCATAGATAACCCGTCTATCCCGCCTGCGGAGTTTTTATTCCCGCCATCGCTGGTTTCCCGGCAATCTGTGCGTAGCCCGGAGGCCTGAGCCCGGAGCGGCAGAGAAGAACAGGCTGTTCTTCTCTGCATTTCATACCAGCGTTGGGGCCACGGTCAGAAGAATGTTGGCGAAACGGCGCGTTTCACCAGAAGCGATGACCAGCATGGTGTCCGGCGATTTCGCCTGTAAATAAAATGCATTACGCTCAACATGTTCAAATTCGATGGTTTCTGCCAGCAGGCTACGATACTCACGCTCAATAGTGTTATCGAATTCCGCCGGGCTACTCATCAACGTTGCTTTTTCAACATTTATATACCGGAGAATTTTCTCGAGTATAATTACGCTACCGATCAGCCCCGGTGAAAAATTAAGCCAGATAATACGTGCCTGCGTTGAAGTATTGGTTAAAAAAGAGTAATTAGCGTCGGTGATTAAAATTTTCGCCTTATGCCCGCATTGCGCCAGCGCCTGTAATAAATCAGGATGAATAATCTCTGCGTTGATCATATAGCCTACCTTTTAAAAGCTGGCGGGCATAAATACCCGCCACGTTTTTATGCCCGATAAACTCCACCATTAATATCGATGGTCGCTCCGGAAACAAAACCGTCATATTCGGATGCGAGGAAGCAAATAACCCTTGCTACATCTTCCGCGGTGCCCGCTCTGCCTAAAGGAATCTCCTGAATTGTCCGATCGGCAGAGGCCTGGGTTGTATGCTGGTTATGAAAACGTGTCCCCAGAATCAGCCCCGGGGCAACGGCATTAACGCGGATGCCGTGTTCGCCCAATTCCGCAGCCAACGAGCGCGTCCAGGTCAGTACGGCTCCCTTGGTGGTGGAATAGACCAGAGATCCAGCATGCCCGCCAGAACGTCCGGCTAAAGAAGCCAGGTTAACGATACTTGCGCCTTCGGAGGCCGCTTTCAGCCAGGGGAGCGCCTGTTGGGTGACGTTCATCATCGTGGTCATATTGACGTCGATGACCGTGCGCCAGAAATGCGCGTCAATCTCTCCCAGCCATTTGCGGGCAATAATGCCGCCGACGTTATTGACCAGAATATCAATGCCGCCCAAAAATTCTGCCGCCTCCGCCACGCATCGTGCGGCATCGTCCTCATTGGTTAAATCAGCGAAACCGCAGGCCGCGCGAGCTCCCCGCTGTTCGGCAAATGCAATTAATTCCCTGGGGCCTTCCTCGCCGCTGAAATAATGTATATAAATATCACATCCGGCCTCGATCAGTTTTTTCGCGCTTTCTTTACCAATACCTTGTTCTGCGCCGGTAATAAACGCTTTTTTACCCGTTAATAATCCCATCTTATACTCCTGTTATTCAGTGTGAGACGGCGCCAGCTTATTATCTGGCACAGTGTTAGCGTTTTCTTCGCGTGGTTATCCCTGCCAGCTGAACGAGGCAAATAGCAGGGTTTAATAACTAATAGCCGGCGAGTCCTGGCAACCAGGTGGTTAAAGGGGGAGCCATGGCGACAATAATGATGCCGACAAAAACCACCGCCAGATATTTCGCCATGGGTTTAATCACGTGCTTCATCTCTACGCCGCAAATAGCGCAGGTGGTATATAATCCCAGACCGATCGGGGGGGAAAACAGGCCAAAACCCATCGCCATGATCATCACGATGCCAAAGTGCAAGGGATTAAAGCCAAGCTGAATGGCAATAGGCACCAGGATAGGAGCGAAAATAATCAGCGCAGGCGCGCCTTCGAGAACCGCGCCAAAGATTATCAAAATCACGATGGTTAATATCAGGAACAGCCAGGCACCTTGCTCCATACCAATTCCGACCAGCAGTTCAGCGATCTGCTGGGGGATCATTTGTATCGTCAGGGCATAGGACAAGCTGGTCGCGCAGGCCACGATGAACAGTAAAACACCCGACATCGCCGCAATATCCACGAACATTTTTATCGTCGCTTTCAGCGTCAGCTCACGAAACGCCAGTCGGCCCACCACAATGGCGTAGATGACGGCAAAAGCTGAAATTTCCGTTGATGTGGCAATCCCCATCATCACTCCACGGCCAATCATGAAGATCATAACCAGACCGACGGCGGCGCCAAGATAAAGCTGGGTTCGCGGGCGCAATTCCGGGTACGCTTCGCTGACGTTGATTTTCCCGCCGAAGCGGTTGGCGGCCACCATTAACAGCACCAACAGGCAGGCTGCCGGCACCAGACCGGCGATAAACAGCGCGCCGATAGAGATATTGGCGACGAACCCCATCACAATCAGGTTCACGCAGGGTGGAATGGTTTCTGCCATTACCGCAGATGCGGCAAAGACCCCAGCGGCCTCTTCGCCGTCTTGTTTCGCCCGGCGCACCGCAGGCATTAACACGCCGCCTACTGCCGCCACATCCGCCAGCTTTGAACCCGAGATGCCGGAAAAGAAGGCCATCGACAGTACGGTTGTCATATTCAGGCCGCCGCGAAATCGTCCCATGCCACGCACAATAAGCTCCACCAGACGCGTTGACATGCCGTTGATTTCCATCGCCGCACCGGCAAGTAAGAAGAAGGGAATTGCCAGCAGGACAAAGTGATCAACCCCAGCCGCGACCTGTTGAGAAAAGAAAACAAACGGCAGGGAAGGGTCGCAGATAAAAAATACCATTGCCGACATGCCGAGCGTGAAGGCAATGGGCACGCCGGCGAGGATGCCCATGACAAAGCAAATCAACATGAGTCCGGCAGCCGCGCTGGCCGGATCGGCCATCAGCGAGAGTTTCAGATAACCCAGTGCCGCTAGCGCCAGGATCCCCGCACCGCTGAGCAGAACGATCTTTGCTCGTTCGCGTAGGGCATGTTCCAGCGCAGCCACCATCATCACCACGGAGCCGATCAGGACCGGGATCACATAGATGGTTTGCGGTAAGCCCGTTTCGGTGGTTTGTAGCCGCGCAGCCTGGACGAGATCGTAGCTGGAGATGACCAGGCCGACGGAGACCAGGAACAGGATCCAGCGACTGGCATGCACGACATACGGTCTAATGGCATCAGGTAGAAAGCGCAGGAAAAGATCGACGCCAATATGTCCTCCTCTGCCCGTTGAGGTAGCGACACCAAAAAAGACCAGCGCTATCATCAGCGCGCGCGCCACCTCTTCTGCCCAATGAATGGGCGAATGCAGCGCGTAACGCCAGATAACGGAAGCAAATACCACCAGGACGTTGATAAATAACACCAGCGCTCCGGCCCAGGAGGTGAAGCAGGTTAAGCATTTGCTTAGCTGCCCCAACAGCGTCAACAAAGTATTTTCATCCTTTGTTTTCATAGAGATATCAGCCATGATGAACTCCTCACAGGGTTTATAGCTTTATCGTCAGCCTGGTTGAACCGCGTGGGCCGACGCTCTCCGGCTTAGGGTTTAGCGCTCGACGCCGTAGCGCTGAACTCATCCATCATCGGTTTTAAATCAGGATATTTATCAAGGAAGGTTTTCCACACGGGCTGTACGGCCTGCGCAAAGTAAGCGCGATCGGTTTCCCGAAAGGTCACTCCTTTAGCCTCGAGGTTTTTAATTGCCTCAAGCTCTTTTTGACTGGCCTGCTGACGTTCGTACTCGGTGGCTTCTTTTGCCGCGGCCAGTACGTCTGCGCGTAAGGGTTGCGGAATTTGCTCGAAGCTTTTCTTGTTCATGGCAATCATCAGCGGGTTATAGCTGTGGCGAGTCAGCGTACCGTTTTTGATAATTTCATAGTATTTGCTGGCGTAGATGGTTGGGGCATCGTGTTCCACTCCGTCGATAACGCCCATTTGCAGGCTGGAATAGACTTCCCCGCCCGGCATAGGAATGGCAACGGCACCCATGTGATTTAGCGTGGCGATAAAGTTGGGAACCGGCAGCACGCGGATTTTCAGATTTTTTAAATCCGCCGGTTTTTCAATCGTCTTTTTGGTATACACGTTACGTGCGCCGAGGTTATAGCCATAGCCCAGTACCATAACGTTTGCTTTATCCATCATCAGGCTGGAAAGCTTTTCGCCGACTTTGCCATCCAGCGCTTTTCCCACCTGATCGTAATCTTTGAACAGATACCCCAAATCCAGTACGCCAATTTCGGGTACCAGCGTCGCCCAGATTGAAGTGCCTGAAATCATCATGTTAATGGCGCCGATACGCACCTGCTGAGTAGCATCAGCCTCTTTTCCGAGCATCGCGTTTGCGAAGTAATTGAGCTTGATCTGGCCTTTTAACTTCTCGTTTTTATTGATATTTTCCTGGAAACGATTGAACCAAATATAGTGGGCGGAGGAATCATCAGCCGGCAAAGAAGAGTACACACGAAAATTGATGGCGGCCTGTGCTGAAGCGGTCAGTACACTACCTGCTATGAGCGCGGTACCGAGGCAAGCGAGTGCCAGAAAGCGCCTGGCGGAACGAAACGGTTTTGTTTTCATCATGATAATCCTTTCTCACAGTGTAGGGGTCGCGATAAGGTTCTCTGGCATGGCTGAGTCAGCCAGTAGGGTTAACGAAAAATGGTTGTTTTCTTTTTCTGTAACGTTTTAGTGTAACGTTACAGACGCTATCTGACTCATTCTGCAAATGCAAGATGCTTGCTTTATCATTGGGAGTGATATGTGAATTTTGTGGCGGGTATCGCTAATTTTTTGGGGCGTGTTACAAAACGGAAACGAGGCTTTCGCTGTTTAGTCACTGTTTAGTTGAGCTGGCCTGCTATAGATATGCACGGGTCGACGGCAGCACCTGACAAGCAGTCGATGCGCAGCGCCGCGCGAGAAGCCTTTGCCTGATCTATCTTGCCATGCTTTGTAAGATATCCACTTGATTATGTGGGAAAATTATTCTGACTCGTAAAACAACCTAATTTCTCGCTGCTATCCTATGAGATTTAAAAAGTCAGGAAGACGTTTAACTTCGTCCTTCGATATTCAGTAGAAATCTGATCGTCTGGCTCAATTTGCATCCAGAGAAAAAGGAGTGCGATGATTTCTCATCTCACTCCGTATTTATTTGGTCATCCCGTCGGACCGGGACCCAATACCCGGCGCTTAAACTTGATAAAGTAAGCCCATATTTTGGATGTTCACCATCGTCGCTCATTCTTATTAGACCTGACGGTAGCGGTCCGTTTTATCAGAATTTGATGGTTACCTGATTGCCGACAACCCACGCGTTTTTAATCTCTTCGCTTCCTCCCGGATGAACGAGCAGCTGCAGGTTAGGGCGGACGCTCAGCCATGGCGTCGCGCGAAAGCTATAATGCAGCTCTGCGGCATACTCGGCTCTGCGAACCGGGACATACAGGGGGTTATCATAATCATCGATCCCCCGCATCTGGTTCAGGAGCTGCGCCCGACGGGCGACTCTGTCGTTGGCGTGCATTTTACTGACGCCGAAGCTGATAAAGTCCTGCGGACGGCTGGCGAAAGGGCCTTTATAAATAGCCCCCGCCTGGATCTGATAATCCATGGTCGCCGTCTTTTTATCATTTATTGCCAGATGGCCGAAAAGGCTCAGGCCATTTTGGCGCTGGCTGCTCGAGTGGGTTATCTGCTGGCCAATATAGAGATAACCTCCGTAACGCCCTCCGTGTCGCCGGGCGGCCTGGTGCGTGAGGACATAGGGATCGCCATTGTCATCATCCAGCACATCATTGGCGTCCGCCGTGTTATACCATCCGCCGAGTTTCCAGATTCCGGAGAGTTTTGCCGCGCCGAGAGTAGGTCGATATCCCAGTTCAAAAAGGTACATGTACCCCAGATGCCCGGTACCATCCAGCTGGAAGCTTCCGTGGCGGGTGGCGTAGGCAGGATTGTACTGAAACGCGCCGGCCTGGACGTAAAGCACCGGGGCAGGGCTGTATTTAATACGGCCGCCCCACTGGCCTATGGGGGGGTTATACCAGACGCCGCTGCCATGGCCGGCCAAAGAGCCGCACAGCGACAGGTTTTGAAAAAAGCAGCCGTTGTTATCAAAATCCTCTCCTGGCGGCATCAGGCCCACCTTGAGATTCAGCTTTTTATCCCACCCCGTTTTTTTGAACCAAAACTGCGTCGCGTGCCATGTTTGTCCCCGACCGTAATTGCTCTGCACACCGGAGCCAATTACCGGCGCACGCGGATCCTGCAGGCGATCCTGAGTCAGGTCTCGCCCGTTACGATTATTCACCGAGGCTTTAAATTCACCGTCCTGAATACCAAAAACCTTTTCCAGGTCCATATCTATGCCGAGAATATACTGGTCGCTATAGCGCAGAGTTTTATCGCGATCGTAACCGCCGGACATATTTGTGGCCGTCATTGCGCTATATTCCAGCGTAAAATCATAACCATGACGGCGCAGATCCGTACGCACGCCTCCCCACTCTCCGGTCATATTTTTTGCCGTGGGAGAAAAAAGCGTCTCGTTGGCCAGCGCCAGAAAAGGATGTAGTAAAGCCAGCAGCATCGTGCCGCTGTGGATGAGTTTATTCATGTTTTTCACCGCCCGTTGATGAGCCAGGTCTATGAATGATCCCGGGTCAGGCGCAGCTGAATCAGCCGACTACGCCGACCTTCTGTCAGAAGCGGCTCCGTGCTTCCCGGAGCCACCGATCGTCTATGGCGACAGCTCTTCTAACGATTTCCCTTTGGTTTCAATGGCAAAAAGCCAGGTAATTAAGCCACCAACCAGCGCAATGACCGCGAAAGTGATAAACACAAAGCGGATCCCGAAGCCGCTGACGATAAAACCGACCATCAGGGGGCCTATGGAAGACCCCGCCCGGAGCCATGCGCTGGAATAGGCGGTGCCGATAGCGCGCAGTCGGGTGGGATAAAGCTCAGCCGCGTACAGATAAAGCGAAAAGGCGATGGTTTGCAGAATGGCGTAGGTGAGGCTGCCCAGAATCAGAATTTCAACGGCGGATTTTGCTCCCAGAACAGAAAGCGCAATCAGCGGAACGACGGCCAGGAGAAAGGCCCATGTGTACCAGCGCTTGCGGCCGACACGGTCGATCATCAAGGCGCAGATCACCGAAGCCACGACGCCGCAGGAGGAGGTGATCCAGCCGTAGGCCAGGCTGGTGTCGAGGGAGAGGTTAAACCAGGTTTTGTACAGGGTAGGGAACCAGGTGATCATCCCATTGTTGACGCTATATACGGTCAGCCACAGCCCCCACAGCATAAAGGTTCGGGATTTGTAGATACCGCCGAAGAGGGCTTTTACTCCTTCCGGAGCCGCTTTGTGCACCGTCGGGGCTTTTATTTCCGGTTCGGGCAATGACATCCCGCGCCTGATGACCTCAGATTCCAGCGTTGATACGACGTGCTCCGCTTCTTTCAGTCGGCCTTTTGCGGTCAACCAGCGCGGTGATTCCGGCATCAGCCAGCGCAGGGGAACGGTCAGCGCAGAAGGCACCAGACCGATTAAAAACATGACTTTCCATCCATAGATGGGCACCAGAAAATACCCCACCAACCCGGCAAACATCATGCCGATGGGGAAAATTACCTCATACAACAAAAAGAAACGCCCGCGCTTTTTGGCGCCGACAAATTCATTGATATAGGCGCTGGCCACGGGAACCTCGGCGCCGATGCCCACGCCCTGTAAAAAGCGAATGATAAGAATTGACCAGCCGTTCCAGGCAAAAAGGCAGGCGGCATCCATCAGCACGAACATGATAATGGTGATACGTAAAACGCCGATACGGCCTATTTTTTCCGCCAGTGAGCCAAAAAAAAGTGCGCCGCACAGCTGTCCCACATAGCTGGCAGCAATAATAAGACCGACAAATGTCGGCGTAAGACCCCATTCCTGAGTAAGCTGGGGGAGCGCAAATGCGATTGCAATAATGGTATAAGCATCGAAAAACGTCGATAAGCCGACGATAACGCGGATCGCTTTCAGCCGTCGGGTGATGGGGAGGCGTTCCAGCCTTGCCAGCAGCGCATCTGGCGTGGACGCCGTTCCGCTGGCAACGGCGTAATCTGAAGCAATGGCCTGAGTTGACATAGTATTACCCTGTTAAACGTTGTCTGGGGCATACACGTAAGGTTCTGAATAACCACAGGGCAACGAACCCTTATTCATAGACGTGCTGCATATAATGCTGTCTGAATTGGTTTGTGATAACGTTACTGCAATCGATTTCACTTGCAGCTAATCCTTTGCTGGATTTGTCGCTAAGTCAATTGCGCCAGTTGTATAAATGTCGAACAGTTCACAATCTGAAAAAACTTACGCGTAAAAAGGCCAGGCGGCGAACGTCGAGTAAAGTGAACAAGCTGAGTGAATTAACCACCGGGGGAGCGGACCCTGGCAAAGTGAAGCACCATTCCTTTTGTCCGGGCGAGGTTTGACGTAAGATCCTTTAATCTCTCGGTTTGCATGATGGTATCCCTTGAACGGGCAACACGGATATTTACCCGCTTTGATGAGTTGGAGCAGCAGATGGATCAAGAAAGTGAACTGAACGATTTGCCGGAAAAAAAGCTGGCGACAATGCGGGATGTTGCTCGCGCTGCGGGTGTGAGCGTCTCGACCGTTTCGCGCGTACTCGATGAAAGGTTACCCACCTCGCGCAGCGCCTCGGCAGATAAAATTCGCCAGGTGGCGCGCGAGCTTGGCTACCGTCGGGACTATGTTGCTTCCAGCCTGCGGCGTGGCGATACCGGAACGCTTGGCGTCCTGGTTCCGAGACTGACCGATGCCGTCACGGCGATGCTTTTTGAAGAGATAGCCAGGGCGGCGGCCCGGCGAGGTTACTTTGCTATTGTCGCGACCTGCGGTGATAGCAAGGAGCAGGAGAAAAACGCCGTTGAATCGCTGCTGGATCGCCGCGTCGATGGGCTGATCATGTCCACCTGCCGGCTGGACGATCCTTTGCCGCAAACCCTGCGTGAACGGGATGTTCCTCACGTACTGGCGCTGCGCACCGATGGCTTTAGCCCCTCATCGGTCGGGGACGATGAGCTTGGCGGCTATCTGGCTACCCGACACCTGATTGATTTAGGCCACCGGGATATTGGCCTGATTGGCGGCCCTGATTTTGCCTCCAACGCGCGCAACCGGCGTAAGGGTTTTGAGCGGGCAATGCAGGAAGCCGGGCTCAGGATCGAAGCGGAATGGTGCTGTCACTCTGATTTTAATATCGCCTCGGGGGAGCAGCAGGGAATGAAGATCCTCAGCCAGCCTCATCGCCCGAGCGCGCTGTTTGCCGTAAATGATGAGCTGGCGATTGGCGTCCTCGCGGCCGCTCACCAGCAGGGGCTGGTGATTGGCGAAGATCTTTCCCTGGTGGGCTATAATGACATTCCCCTGGTGAGCAGACTCCCCGTGGCGCTGACCTCGGTCAGGACGCCGCTGGAGCATATCGCCAGCAATGCGGTTGATATGTTATTGAATCCAGAGATAAATAATAATATGCGGGTTACCACGCCCTCCCTTATTCCACGTAAGTCTACCTCGTCTCCACGTAAATAATCCGCCTGAGATCCTCCCCGGCATTCCTGGAGAAAGCGGGGAGGGTTGATTTTTGTAAAACGGATCTCATCCCGGATGCGGATCGCTGTTTAGTTTGTGATCTGCGTTGCATTTTTAACCAACATGGCGTTGACGGTTTTATTTTTCAGGTTCAATGTCAATGGCGTGAAAACGATTGCGGAAACGATTTCACTCACGTTTCAAATAATCGCTTAACCGTAAACAAATGCTTATTCATCAAGGGGATATTTATGATTAACATCGATCTGAGAGGTTTGACTCCGGCTCCGGTTACACCATTCACTCGCGATGGACGCGTAGACTATGATGCCATTCAGCGCCTCGGTAGCTGGCTGGGCAGCATCGACGGTGTGAAAGGTCTGGTGGTGCTTGGACACGCGGGAGAAGGGACTTTTCTGACCCAGGAAGAGCAGGCGAATGTGATCCGCGCATTTGTGAAGTCCGTGGATGATAAGCTTCCCATTATTGCCGGTATCACCGGGGAAGGGACGGAAGTGGCCGCGCTGGAGGCGAAGCGCGCCGTTGCCGCCGGCGCATCCGCAGGTTTGCTCTATCCTTCACACGGCTGGCTGCGCTTTGGCTATCAGGACGGCGCGCCTCAGGATCGCTACCGCGTGGTGTATGAGGAAAGTGGCCTGCCGCTGATTCTTTTCCAGTATCCGGATGTCACTAAAGCCACCTACAACCTGAAAACGCTGCTGGATATCTCCGCGCAGCCGGGCGTATTTGCCATGAAGAATGGCGTGCGTAATATGCGCCGCTGGGATACTGAAATTCCGGTTATTCGCCGCGAGCGTCCGGATCTGCAAATCTTAAGCTGCCACGATGAATATCTGCTGCATACCGCCTTTGATGTGGATGGCTTCCTCGTCGGCTACGGCAATATCGCGCCTGAACCGTTAATTGAGATGATCAAAGCGGGTAAAGCGGGCGATTACGTTAAAGCGCGTCAGCTGCACGATCGACTGCTGCCGGTGACCAAAAGCGTCTACCACCGCGGTTCTCACATGGAAGGGACCGTGGCCCTTAAACATGCTCTGGTTGCGCGCGGGATCCTTGAACATGCCACCGTTCGCTCTCCGCTGCTGCCGCTGGAAAATGGCGCTGAAAAAGAGATCCACGACGCCATGCGCGCCGCTGAGCTGGGCCGCGTCGGTTAATTTGTTCTGAGTCTGTTGTTAATCCGCAATACAGAAATATCGCTTACTGTATTGCGGATCATCGGTTACTTCGCCCCGCTATCTTTTGCTGCTCTTCATCATAATGCCGGGGCTTTCACCTCTGTATATTCCTGGGTGATTTATGAAACTATTAAGCTTTCGCGTTAATGATAAAAACAAATATGGCCTGGCGACCGCTGACGGCGTCATTGATCTACAGGCGCTGTTTCCTCAATATGGCAGCCTGCTGGAATTTATACCGCATCTTCATCTTGTTGATACTCTGCCGCCGTCTGCGAAACAAGCGAACTACTCTTTCGACGAGATCGCTTTTCTGCCGGTCATGACTGAACCGAAAAAAATCATCTGCGCTGGCGTGAATTATCGCGATAAAAACGCTGCCGGTAACGAGAAGCCCTCTAATCCTGTGCTGTTTATCCGCTTTGCGGATTCACAGACCGGCCATCTGACACCGCTCCTCAAGCCGGAGTGCAGCAATGAGTTTGACTATGAAGGCGAAATGGCGCTGGTGATCGGCCGTGGGGGGCGCAATATTCCTCAGCAGGAGGCGCTGCATTATGTGGCTGGCTACAGCTGCTATATGGATGGCTCGGTGCGCGACTGGCAGCATGCCTGCTTTACCGGCGGGAAAAACTGGCCTGCGACGGGCGGCTTCGGCCCCTGGCTGGTGACGGCGGATGATATCCCCGACCCGCAAAATCTGAATATTACCACCCGGCTCAATGGCCAGACGGTGCAGCAGGATAATACGGGCAGCATGTTGTATTCAATTGCCGAACTCATTGCGTATATCAGCACCTTCAGCGCGCTCTCTCCGGGAGATGTCATTCTGACCGGTACGCCCGGAGGTATCGGAAAAAAACGTACCCCGCCGCTCTTTATGCAGCCCGGGGACAGGGTGGAAGTCGAGATTGAGCAGATCGGATGCCTGATGAATACCGTGCGTAGCGATGCCGCTGTAGCGCGATAAATTGTCTTTCACCGGCAGGTGACATCCAAAGATATGGTGAGCGCGCGTTTGTCCGGCGCCAGGTCTTCTTGCGAAGAGTTAATGCCGGACAGGGAGCCGTGGAGGCAATATATGATATTGGTTCAGTTTCTGGTGGTGCTGCTGTTTCTGTACATCGGCATGCGGGTCGGGGGGATCGGCGTGGGGTTTGCCGGCGGTGCCGGCGTAATTGTGCTCAGTGCGCTCGGCGCCACGCCGGGTGATATGCCGATGCTGGTTATCGTATTTATCATGGTGGTGATCGTGGCGATTGCCGCCATGCAGGAGGCGGGCGGTATTGAATATCTTGTTGACCTCACCGAGCGTCTGCTGCGCCGCTATCCGCGATTGTTAGTCATCACCGCGCCGCTTTCCACCTGGCTATTGACCATGATGGCCAGCACCGGTCAGGTCTCCTTTGCCTGTATGCCGGTTATTGTCGGCGTGGCGAAAGAGAACAATATAAAACCTACCCGGGCGCTTGCTCTTTCCGTCAGCGCCTCTTTGCTGGGCATTGTGGCGTCGCCCATTTCTGCGGCGGTGATTTTCTTCTCGGGGATTCTGGAAAAGGGTCATTCCGGCTGGGGCTATATTGAGCTCATTGCGGTATCCATACCCTCTACCTTTCTGGCGCTGCTGGTCACCTCCGTTTTTTACCTGTGCTGGGACAGGATCCGCCAGCAGGATCGGCTCGATGACAATCCGGTTCCGATTAAAGCAAGGACTGAGCGGGCGATCCCGCCCTGTGCCGGACGTTCGGTGCTGATTTTTATCGTCGGACTGGTTGTGGTGCTGGTTTATGCGATTGTCACCAGTCCAAAATTAGGGCTGATTGACCATCCGGTCATGAGCAGCGGACAGGTGCGGGTAGGGGTGATGCTGGGCGTTGCGCTGCTGATTGTAGTGTGCTGCCGGGTTAACGTACACAAGGTCCCGTCCGGAGCGGTGTTTAAAACCGGCATGACCTCCTGCATCTGTATCCTCGGCGTCGCCTGGCTGGGTTCAACTTTTATGGATAGCAATCAACAGTGGTTGCAAAGCGCGGTCTCGTCACACTTGTTGGATTCGCCCATTATGTTGGCCATCATTATTATGGCGGCCTCATGCTTCTTGTATTCTCAGGCGGCCTCCACAAAAATTTTATTTCCCGCCGCGCTGAGCATGGGCGTAGCCCCGGCTATTTTGGTGGCCTGCTTCCCGGCCACGGCTTCTCTTTTTATTTTGCCAAACTATCCGACGCTGTTGGCGGCGGTAGAGCTGGATGATACCGGCTCCACCAGACTGGGCCGACATATTATCGATCACCCTTTTCTGCTGCCCGGCCTGGCATCGGTGCTGCTGTCAATGCTCTTCGCCGCGGGGCTGGCTTATGGCATTCAGTGAATCCCAACAGTCCTTCATGTTGGGATGAGAAACGGATATGGGCCATATCATCATTTAGCTCAATCCGACATGTTATACCTTGTGTAGGCCGGTGGAATATCGAAGATAGCTTTATCTGGCAGGGAACTTAAAAAGCCTGCGAGGCTAAACGGGGGATTTACAGTTTTCCGGTATCCGTCTAACCAGCCGTACTCGGACTACCTGACCCGCCCCTTTCTTGCGGAAGGGGGCTTTCACAATGGGGCTGAAAATTGGGGGTGCCTACAAATTTGCGCGGGTGACGGAACGGGTTCTGGAGGACTGGGTAAATTAACGGGAACGGCTATCAGGGGAAATTCCCACCCATCAGCCTGTTCTGAGGGGGGTTATTTCTTTTTCACATCGGGCAAATCAGCGTCCTCCGTTCCGGGGGGCACGGGGACACTTTCGCAGCCGCGTTTCTGACTCATGCTGGCGCCCGTCAGTGATGCGGACGACAAGGGGGGCGACGTTTTCGCCTGAATATCGTGAATATAATTTGCCTGGCAGGCCGGTAGCTGCGGAGTGAAGGCAGCAACAGAAACCCTGTGTGAATATTTTTCATCTTTATTTACTCCTATAATAGTAATAATATCCGGAATGAGAACAACAGCTTGCAACGTTTTTCTTCCCCGCTGAGGGAATGTTGTTCTGACTAAGAGTTAGCCATAACGTCCCCCGTGAAAAGGAGTTTATATGGGCAACACTACTGTAGATAACCGGTATGCTAACCGGGCGTTACTGTTTGTTACGCTGGCCTGCATCATACCGTTGCTGATTATCTTCTCTGTTTCTCTCAGCAACCCGGGCAGCCCGTTTCTTAATCAGATCGCTGATGCCACCCGCAGCACTCCTTCCGTAACCTCGGCATTCAATCCGGTGATGACTAAAGTGATGGATATCTACGTTAAGTCGGCGCCTGTTGCAGGTATATTGGCCTTTATGTTCTTGCTCAAAAAAAGAAAACCTCTGGAAATAAAAAAACGGGCCGAACTTATACGGGCATGCTTTTTAAGTCCTTTCGTTTATGTGTTTTTTATTTATTTCTTTCTTATGCACAACCTTGAGCTGACCACTGCCGGAAGAACGATTAGATGGATGTCTGAAAATAACTTTAGTTTATTGCTTTTATATATCATGCTTTATATAGCAACATTCTTCATAACCTATGCTGTTTGCTACACTCCTGTTCTCGCCTGTAAATTAATGAGAGAAAGGCAGTAAGCTGCCTTTCTCCTGTTCAGTTAGTAGGCCGGGCGAATAATCTCGTTGTTCAGCTTGTCAATGAACTTATCGTCAATCAACGCCCCTATGAGACCCGCGATAATAATGCCAATAATGCCGACCACAGCTGTAGACACACCAGCAGCAACGAGCATAGCCCCCAATGTGGCCGAAAAAACGGCCAGAGCTACTGATGAGGTTAGTCCGCTGACAGTCCAGGACTCTACTTCCCTCATCAGAGGCCCCCAGTTACCGGTCTCGTAACCCGTAATTGACTTCTCCCTGACATTATTTCCCTTCGTGACATAATCAGCCACTTTAAAGGCTCTACCAAGCGCAGTGAATTTGTTTCCCATATCTTCAACATTAAATGCTTTCCATGCATTAATAACTGCAGTTTTATCCGCAGCCTTGATCTTCATATTGGGGTTAGTCATCAGTTTATTCATTGAAGCCATCGCCTGATCATAGGTGCGGATCTGCTTCCCCTGAAAATTTTGGATATTACTGGCAACTTCGCGGGATAGCGCTTTATATTTTTCCCCCAGAAGAGCACCGGCCTTATCCCCGACGCTGATGATGACTCCGCTGGTTTTATCCAGAACCTCTTTATCACTCTCATTTTTAACTGATGCAAAATTTCTGACAATATCTTTAGCAAATTCTGCAGTAAATAAAGGATGCCCCTGCGCAAGGGTGGTGAGTTTCATGTTATCCAGGTCACCGTTTTTTACCTCAATTTTATACAGTGCTTTGATATCTTTAGCCTTAAAATACATGGTGTATGTATCAGTCTCTTTATTCCTTGAGACTGTAAGATGGTGTAGTAGCCGCATTGGTACTGTCGTTCCGACATAATAAAAGGATTTCTCGTCAGTCGCTCTCCAGTTCCGGTATTTTTTTGGGGTAGTATCTATATTTTCACCTCCGTTAAAACCATCCAGTGGAGTACCGACTCCGATAGAATTGAGCTTTTCCGGATTTTTCAGATTGTATTTATGTCCTGTTTCAAAATCTCCGACCGAACCAATATATCCGGGTACAGTTATTCCCATGACTAGCCCCGTGAGACCAGCCTGTCTGGCCTGAGTGGCAGTAAGACCTTCCATACTTATCGCCATAGTCCCTTCCGGGGAGATTGCGTGCACTGTAATCTTCACTGAAGGGTTGAGCTTGCGCGCGGCCTTAATTAGATTTGATAGCCTGGCTCTTACGTTTTTATCAGCACGTATGGCATTGATCTGTTTCTGCTCAGCTGATGTCGTATTACTATGGTTCCCACTGTTGCCTGAAGATCCTCCACCTGGTAATGGACCCGTTCCCCGCTCTTTACTCCAGGTTGTACCGTCACCGAAACCACCATAACTGAATCCCGCCATATGAATTTCCTCTTTGATTTTAATAGAAAAAATAATGATAAACTGTATAAGTAAACACTGTATATTTATACAGTGTTGTACCCTGGTTATTTTCACCTGTCAACAGTGTGGATTACGTTTTCAATGAGTTTTATAAAATGGTAGATAGCAGGGGAATGATAACGGAATTGAATGTTTCCCTGTTGTGGCACACTAAATTTGGCCACATGATGAAAGTGGACTGACCCCACGCCTGTAGACAAATTCTGTCCTCACGACGAGGCCTGTTCAAAGGCCTCCTGACTGACGCCGCCGAGGTGGCTGTGGCGCCGGGCCCGGTTGTAGAACACTTCAATGTAATCGAAGATATCCGCCCGGGTCAGATCCCGGGTTTTGTATATTCTCTTCCTGATGCGTTCTTTTTTCAGTGAACTGAAGAACGATTCGGCCACCGCATTATCCCAGCAGTTGCCACGCCGGCTCATGCTCGGTGCCAGGTGATTGGCCCGGCAGAAGCGCTGCCAGTCGTCACTGCCGTACTGACTACCTTGATCGCTATGTACGATGACCTCGCCGTCCGGTTTTCGGCGCCAGACCGCCATCATCAGCGCGTCGAGCGCCAGTTCGCGCGAGAGAGTGGGTTTCATCGACCAGCCGACCACATTACGGGCAAAGAGATCGATAACCACCGCCAGATACAGCCAGCCCTGCCAGGTGCGGATATAAGTAATATCGGTGACCCAGACCTGGTTGGCCCGGACAACGGTGAACTGCCGCTGCACGCGATTAGGAGCAACGATTGAAGGCCTGCCAGCGATACGACGTGGCGCTTTATAGCCGCGCACGGCTTTAATCCGGTTCAGTTGCATGATCCGACCCACCCGGTTTTTACCGCAGGTTTCCCCGATTTCGTTCAGATCGCCATGAACCCGCCGGTAACCGTATACGCCTCCGCTCAGGGAATATGAGTCGCGGATAAGTATCAGCAGGCGCTGGTTATCTTTATCACGCGCCGAGACAGGGTTATGCAGCCACGCATAGAACCCGGCCCGGGCGACATTCAGTACCCGACACATCGTCATCACACCCCATACAGTGCGGTGCTCATTGATAAAGCGGTACTTCAGTTGGGCTCCCTTGCAAAGTACCGCGCGGCCTTTTTCAGGATATCCCGTTCTCCTTCGGTACGTTTTAGCTGCGCCCGGAGTTTCAGGATCTCGCTTTTCGCTTCCAGTAAATCCCGGGCATGCTGCTCGCTGTTATCAGGTTTGATAGCCCGTAGCCACTTGTAGAGGCTGTGTGCAGAGACGCCCAGACGGTCAGATACTTCGGCGACGGAATAACCGCGTTCCGTTATCTGACGGACGGCTTCTTCCTTAAATTCGGGTGTAAATCGTGGTGTGCCCATACGCTCCTCCTATGCTCAAACTATAGGGCAGGATCGTCTACCAGGGCGGGGTCAGTCCAAGTATCAATTAACGGTATCATCATTAAATATTGGTATCATAAAGTAAATATGCTGTATTGTTGACACTAAAACGAGACTATGCAAAGAGATATCAACAAATGAACGATTTATGACACCAAAGATAAGAGCTAGAGGTGTATGATATTCGAGCAAGATCGCGGTAAATTCTTGACGGCTGGCCTGTCACGTCAGGCAGTGCTCCAACAGAGCCGGGGATATTTTCAACAGGAGAATGTAAACTGGGAGGATAAAGAGACGGGACACCCACGGGGTAGGTTGTGGAAATGAAGAAAATTTTACTATGTGTTGTGGCACTGCTGCCGCTGACGGCACAGGCGGGAAGGATCACGTTGCAACTGACCGAGCAGACCGAGACAGCCAACGGGACGCTATGCCGTTATTCTAATTCTATCTACGATTTTGTGTACAAAACGAACAGCAAGCATTGCCCATCAGTGAAAAACTTCAATACGAAGGATTCAGGAAAGTAAAAACCACGCTTACAGCAAGCAACTACCAATTATTGTGATCAATGGAAATAAGAATACCCTTAAAATTGAATTAAAAATACCTTAATATTAGAAACTCTTTGAAACAACTATAATAACTCATTCTTTAGGGTGATCTAATGCGCAAAGGTTTACTGGTATTACTGGCTTCAACACTAGTGCTATCTGGTTGTGCCACTAAAAAACAACTTGTTCCGACTGGCGGTAGCAAATCTGATGGTACTGTCCGTATGAGCTATTCGTATGGAATGTTTGAAAGCCCGGTAGTTGACCCATCACAAGGCATGACCGCAGCTAAAGCACGTTGCGCAGCGTGGGGTTATTCTGGTGCAGAACCTTTTGGTGGATTTACTTCTCAGTGCTCACAGCCGTCTTCTTCTGGCTGTATGCAAACACTCGTGACTATTGAATATCAATGCACTGGTGATATTAAGAAGTAATGTCATAAGCCCCCTATGCCAAAGGTTTTGGCATAGGGGGGATAGTTACTTCCTTAAGCTCTCTGGTATGCCAAGGCTGAATTTTGAAACATATGTTACTATAGGTATTTCTTCATTAGATCCGGCGGGTTTCTTTGTAACTTCACCTTTGATAGGTTCCTCGGTTTGAAATCCTATTGCGTCAACCAATATTAAACTATGGAGATCATCATTTTTCCTATCTTGAATGATGCCTTTAGCTTCCAATTGGCTAACAACTTCCCGTAGGAAATAATCCATACGTCCAAAGTATTCTTTTTCAACCCTGATACTAATTAGCAGTTCTGAAAATATAGAATCTTTGTATATATCAACAGCATAACTCATAACCATCTCCATTTAACATTATTCTTTTTCGTAATACTCAATATCCTGGTTATCAAGCTCGCCTTTCCGGGAAATCTTAATCGAAAAACGTTTGAATGTTTTAAAAAATTCATCGAGCGTCATATCAACTCTTACTTTTCGTAAGCCATATTCATCATCAGTGATATATGCGTTAACACTTAGGTATCGCTGACCAGAGTAAAAAGAGATGGCTTTAACAATCTCCCCATCTTTCAGAAGCCCTTTATCTCTCAAAAAATCGCTAAAATCCTCTTGATCCGCACCATCTGCCGCAACACTGCCTTTCCAATCATCATACTGTGCAGAAGCCTTAAAATGATCTTTCTCCATCTTTTTATCCTTTAGTGTGTGTAGTTAGAAGTAGCGTAGTTCAAATTAAGGACAATACAAACCATTTAGCGCCGTGTTGGGCATACCAACATCCAGCGCCGAAGGCGTATCATCAGTTGCTTATCAGTTAACCGCTCTCTTATCGAGTACCGATCATTTATGGCTCGGTGAACACCACGGCAGAGCCAGCCCCTTTCCCGGACTGGTTAGGCTTCCCAACATTCGCTCGTTTATCCGTGGCGTGTCATCACGACAGGCTGTTACGGGACACCGCGCTAAGTGTGGAACGGTTAAAAGTTGTGGGATTGATTAAAGACGTTGGCAGCGTCATCAGCTTCGAGTTGATAGCGGTTCGTGGGGACTATTCACGCTTTATACCTGTTCGAGCTTTACAACTACAGGCCGCTACGTGCTAACATCCCTGAATAGCCACTGTTAACCATAGCTGCAACTGTTGGTCATAGAATCCCTTAAAAAAAGACTGTACCTTGAGATCGAAAATCGTCTCAAGTCATTATTTTAAAGGATTTTGTTGTGTGAGTGCCGATAATAGGAACATAACACAACCTATATAACCATTGATAAGTATATACATTTTCTTGTTTCATCTTTATAAATGCCCCCTTTTGTGCCCCCACCTTGTTTTTCATGCGACTCGATGAGCCTTTCACCGAGTCGCCAATATCACCAATTTGTTCACAGACCGTGCAAATCCTCTCGGCTCCTGAAGTCTTTCTCACTACCGCGATCGGCTAAGAACTATATTACTTACTTCCCGGTAAGAAAAACGAGTCATCAGTCCGCAAGCTCTTATGGCATGAAGTATGTCTTTCACGGTCAAATATGATGCTTGCTCCTGTGAGGTAAAACCTTTGCGATCGATCCGAACCAACTCATATTTCTCCACCAAAAAGTTAACGACATTAACCAGAGTGATACCGGCATCGATATGTTCCTGTATAACAGTTTCATCACAGAACGGCGTATCGTTCAGGGTCAAACCATAGTGTTGCTCCAGCAGGTGTTTAAGTAGCATTTGCCAGACGGGAACGGGCGAAAGACATGGCTTCGCCGCCCGCATGTTTCTTGCAGGTAGAAATTTCATTTTTGATCTCGTGTATTTAATTAGCGTTGAGTTGGGTAAACGGCGATGTATACGTAGCCGCAACTACCAAGTGTGTCAGCTTCGCAAGTGAGCCCATTATGATATAGCGTGACGCAGTGCTTATACTGCGGATTGAGCTCGCCGCTGGTCAGCATTAGTTCCAATTGTTTGAGTATCAGGGGAAAAGCCTGGTCCAGGCGCAACGCATCCTTGTCGCGGAAAGCACCGTTAAACCCGGCCCGGTCAGCAAGAAAATGCAGGCGGTTGCCTTCATGTACCAGACGAGCGCCAAAACAGGGTGTGATCGTGCGCTTTAGTCCCCACTGTTGGCAGGTAATATTCTCCGGTTTGGTACCGGATTCTGAGTGATTGTTCATTATTGTTCCTGATTAAATGGAAGGATTAATTGAGAGTGACACTTCGAAGAATGACATAGGGACCATTGCGATCCTGACGGCGCTCAGCAAACACTGCCAAAACACCGCGTATGTCCTGAACTTCCCGGCCAGCATAATGGCAGATACTGCCGGACCATTTATATTTGCCGGTACAGAAGCGAAACAGCCGGGAGCCTGGATGCTGTCGGTACAAAGCCATTGCCTGGCGTTTACTGATGATTTTCATATCCAGCCTCGCTCAGCAAACGACACAATGCCCTCTGAGCCGATGATCAGATGATCGAGCGTGTTCACATCAACCAGTGCTAACGCTTCTTTAAGCCTACCCGTAATGTTGCGGTCACATTGACTGGGCTCAGGATCGCCGGAAGGATGGTTGTGTGCGAGGACGACAGCTGCAGCATTGGAGCGAAGCGCTGACTTCACTACCTCGCGGGGATGGACCTGGACATGGTTAATCGAACCGGCAAATAGTGTTTCACTCTCCAGTAAACGGTGCTGGTTATCGAGATAGAGCACCATAAACACTTCCCGCTCCTGTCCGGCCAGCTGTAGCCGAAGCCAGTCACGAGCAGCAGTACTGGAGGTAAAGGATTTCCCGGGCTGACGCAGATATTTATCCAGTAGATTGATAGCGCGGCGAATGGTGCGTTGGGCATAGGGGGTTAATCCGGCGGTCGCAGGGAGCAAATAACCATGCGGGGCCATAATCAGTGGAGAGAGTTCAGGCTGCGTTGACACCGGGGATAATGCGGTATTCATGTCAGGTATTCCTCAGTCGATGAGATGCATAATGGCGCTGCATTCCGGATGGATTAGCGCGTAGTCGCGTAAGAGATAATAGTGTTCAGTCATCGCGTCACACTCGGTGCGACAGGCGTGGTGGTTGTAAGCCATCAGACAGGCGACCATCCCTGCAGCTTCACTGGTAAGCTCTGCGCCATTGCCGTTCATGCTGTTGAACAATGTCCACTTCTCATCGTGCTCTGACTCGGGAGCCATAAAAGCGCCGCCGTTGCTGAGCGTCGAAAAGCGCCAGATACCACCGTGGTAATCGGCACACAGCCGCTCCATCCAGGCGAAAATGCGGGGTTCAAGGGTTATCCATTGTGGGATGGAACCAAAGTGCTGCGGCCAGAAGCCGATGCGTAACTCGTCCGGGACCAATGAGGCAGTAATTGCAGTATGCTTCGCGAACTGATGATTTTGTGTATTCATTAAACTATCTCCTTATGCCGGAAGGGTTGTTTAACGCCCGAAAAAATCGAGCATGTTTTCTGCCATTACCCACAGGGCGCGATTGAGCTTCACATCGCCGTCAATGCCGGTAACAGCACGGGTGCGGCTGCTTTTCCCCTGTGCGGTTCGCCCTGACAGACCTCCTTTCATCAGGTTCTCCTGTACCCTCTGATAGACGGTCCACAGGTCGTCGCTGTAATCCTCCCGGCGACGAGGGGTCAGCAACTGCGATACCGTGACCGGCTGGTGGTCTTCACCAAAGCGATACTTCAGCGCGGCATTCGCCAGGACGTTACGGGCTGGTTCTGGCAGTGCCAGTGACTGCATTGCATCGCGCTTCTCCTCCACCCGGTCAAACACACCGAGCACTTCGTAAGCCCCTTCAATCACCTTCTCGACGACATTACCTTTATGCGGTACCCGCACTTCGCCGAATGACTGACCGCAGACCAGGCCGTTGGTACAGACGCCACGAAACAGTCCCGGAAGCATCTGATAGCTCGAGGAGCCGTCATGACTGTTGAGCAAAATGATTTCCGGTACCTGATGCCCGGTCAGTTGACCGGCACGACGCAGGCGAAGCATGTGTTTGGTGTGCTCCCGCTTGCTCAGGTCACGGACCTTCGTCTGGCAGGCAAAGAACGGCTCAAAGCCTTCACGCTGCAGGCTTTCGAGAATGGTAATGGTAGGGATGTAGGTGTAACGGTCTGAACGAGATTCATGCTTGTCACTTCCGAACACGCTGGGGACATGGCTCATCAGCTCTTCATGGGTCAGAGGCCGGTCACGGCGTATCTGGTTTATACGGCCAAAGCGGCTGGCTAATCGCATGGCTAACTCCTTATCTGATAATGAAATAAAAACAAAAAGGCCATGTTCCCGAAGGAGCATGGCCTGTTGGTATCTGGTGTTGGTGTGTTGCGGGCTGTAGAGAACTGAAATGTGAAGGATTAATCGCTGTAATGGGTGGTTCTGCAGCCACTGAGGTCAGACAATTCTTTCTGCGTATTCTTCAGCCCCGGACTGAAGGTGCCAACTTTGTTATTGTTGACGTAAACATCGAAATTAGACGAATGACCCAGCGCGTCAATAAATGACACCCAGGCATTGTCACCGTTTCGCCAGCCGAGGAATGACGGTAACGGATACTGACTGTTATCCATGACGACCGTTATTTCTGTCCCGTCGTCGTGAGAACTTACTGATGTTCCATCAGGCAGGGTGAGATCAACACCGTGTTGCAGAATATTCTGCGCATCCGGATTGCCAGTACAGTTCAGATTAAACACCACCTTCTCCGGGCTGGTAATGATATATTCGGTCACGCCCATCCCAAAACCACTTGTCCACATATTGGGAATAGCCTGTGCTGTTGATACAGAAGCCAGTATAGCTGCTGTAAATATTACGTAAGGCAATCGCATAATGTTGTCCTCAAATCATGTAATAAAGCTTTTGTTGTTCAAAACAATAAAGTAATGAATAAACAGCTGGGTCATTTTATTTGTTTGTAGCGAAACGCTTCTTTCCCGGCATAAATCCCGACGAGATCGTCATAACGAGGGTCCTTTTTATTCGTGCGGAACGTTACTTTCATATCCGGACTGCACATATCCTTCATGGTGAGATTGAATTCTTTATCTGGCGTAATCGTATAGCCTGTTGCTACACCGTCTTTACTGGGAGTGATCCACCCCCATATGCCACCCGGACAATCTCTGGAAGGTTTCGAGCGAACAACAATAAACCATCCCATTGAATCCACTTCCGTCGCTGTACACAGTTTTCTGACCTGACGGTGGGCATCGCACCAGAATATATTCCCACTCTTATTATTCACTGCCGCAGGCAGGAACCCGCTATAAGGACGTGCTGCGTGAGCATTACCTGCGATAAGTAAGGGGAACAACATGACTGGCAGTAAAGACAATAAGTTCAATTTTTTCATTGCATTAACCTTACATTTAATTATGGAGACCATCTCTAATCAGTTTGTCCGGATTGCCCCCGACTTTCTGATGGAGAAAATGAATTCAGCGACTGTTGAATAAAACGGAAATGAGGTAAGGCTAAGATAAAATGTTTGTCCTCCGACAGCTGATGGAGAAGCTCACTGCGAATAAATGTTTCCCGGGATGGCCTTACCAGATGAATCTCATCCAACCGGAAGACACGTAATTGCCTGTTATGTTCAGCGACCAGATACCAGTAACCATCCAGGGCGATTAGCCGGTAAGGTGCAACGGCCTCATGACGCTTCCCTTCAGTCAGAATGGTGATGCGCTGACATCCCGAAATAGCTCTGACCAGCCTGTAGAAGCAGAGCTTTCCTGCCGGGGGATGAGGTCTGTCCTGATGCCATACCAGACAAGGTCGCTCATCACAGTCCAGCAGGCTGCTGACCAGTCGCCGGTCAAAGCCCGGGAAAACCCCGGCCAACCCCGTGCGGTGAGCAAAGGTCAGAATATCTATTTCCTGCCGCGTACTGTGAATATCTGAGCGCAGACTGCACTGCCCCTGGTAATAATCCAGGTCGAGATACATCAGACGTTCCCGAAAGTCACGACGTAACGTGCGCTCTGACACCCCGAATTCAGTTGCCAGTTTGCGAATAAACAGAGTTTCACCGGACACCAGACGGCTGATAATCAACGACAACCTGACGGCAAGCCGGTCATGTCGCCGCTCCTGAAGCGTCATGAAAAATTTCTCCTGAGAAGTTAACTCTATGAATTAATGATGATTACTTTAAAGGAAGGAGTGGACAGGGTATGGACAACATCGGAACTATTTTTTATGAGCAGTCCAGCCTTGTGGGCGCTCGTCTGACAGATAATGATGCTTCGCCTGATTTAATTGATGATAAAACGCAGTGGAAAGGACGTGTCCACAATCAACACATCATTAACAACCAGTTCATCATTCGCAGAGAAAATTGCGATATCAGAAGAATATCCAGTCCCAGACGGCCCGTGCGACCGACACCACCGCATCATGCACGGTACGAATCACCGTTTTCAATGGCGCAGGCAGCAATGACGATGACTCAGCCGTATCGAAAACACGGCCCACAGCGTCACCGAAACTGTCACGGGCCTGCGACTTTACCGGCTCTGTGCAGAGTCTCCCGTGCAGTTGTGTCACCACCGGGCTGGTGGCGCGGTCAGGCAGACAGCGCATCATGGTTGCCACCATATCCTCAATGCCCCATCCAGTGCTGGCGGACACCGCACAGACCGGATGATGCGGTTTAAACATCGCCATAATCGCAGCCTGCTTCGCTTTAAGATTTCCCTGTTGGTGTGTTGAAGGTTTGCTGGTGAGGGTATCCCATTCATAACAGGGTTCGATTTTGTCGGCCTGGTTAATCACAAACAGTACCTCTTGCCTGTAAGGTTGCATCACACCGAGCCAGAACTGCTCGTCCACGGTCAGTGCCCGATCATCGGCCTTAATGACCCACAGCACCAGGTCCAGCTCCGGCAGCATTTGACGGTACAGGGCCCGGTACTCATGATCCCGTCGCCCGTTTTCACCTACACCCGGTAAATCGACAATCACCAGACTGTGACGACCGCTGCGCAACCGGAAGCGCAGTACGTCGCGAGTACAGGCGTTCACATCACTCACCGGGGACACCTCGCCCTGGAAAAGTTCGTTGCAGAGAGAGGATTTACCTGTACCACTTTTGCCCATGATTCCAATCACCGGCTCGTAATGGGTCAGGTTCTGGATACGTTCAAGAATAAGCTTGCGAAGTGTGCGCGGAAGCGACGCAAGCGGTTGTTCAAAGGCCTGGAGGCCGTCAGGTTTATTCATACAGTAGTCTCAGCGTGAAAAATTAAAAAACCCCGCGTTTCAGTCAGGAAGGCGGGGGATTCACAGAGATGATATCTATCTGAAATTACTTTGAATTTTAGATTAACACGTAAACGGACTTCTGCAGCGCAGAACTAAAAGATGTCCGCTTAGTGCCAGGAGCGGATGCGACCCATCGGCATGTTTTAGTCGTCGCAAGCAAATCATAACGGTTAATTGTTGAGTAGATTTTTCATGTCAATTTATATTATTGTAGATAAGTCTGATAAAAATTTCAGTCACATCCTCTTGGATAATAAGGAAGTTATATGAAAGCTCGTTTAATACCACCGTACGAAAACTACACTGGCAATGTTTTATGGCGAAAAGAGGATTTTATTAATAAAGTCGACGATATCTCAACATCTCTAAAAAAGTTAAGAGATATGGGATATTGGGCCAGTGCCTATCCTGAAGGAGATGGCATTACATTTAAATACACCAAGGATAGTTATCAAAAAAGCAGTATCGAAATTCTAGAAGACTTCTCAATATGCTTTGAGTGGGTAGAAATAGAGTTAGCTAAATCAAGAAGCTCTAACCTAGAATTAGCTGAATTAGAGGGTAAAAACAAAAATATGGAGTGCATAGTTATTGTGCCGATTGAGAAGATTTTCATTCAGGAAACCATCGAGATCGGAAAGTATATTTTTTATTGCGGAAGACAATTTGATGAAGAGTCACATAAGCGATTATCAGAGCAAGATGGTTCGTATATACAGTTTAACTGTGACCTACCATATGTTGATTTATTAAAACTTAATTCAAGCATTGATCATAACAGCCATGTTATAAACATGTGTTTGTCTATAGCTGAATATGCGCTTGATTTAGTCAGATTTTCTCACAGCTCATTTACACGTATGGAATATACCCCTAATCCTGCAGGTCAACGCTCTGACGGATTTTATGATATAGAAATCATTCCTCGTGAGATGACTCATCTTAAACCAATTAAGATAAGTGGAATATCAAGACCCCTTGCCGTGAGTAATAATTGGCTAGGCCCTCAGGTTGACAGCTTGTATTACCCTGGGTTGCAATATTTATCTTCTATCTACGATGGAATCGTTGAAAATGAACTTTCAAAATTAGTTAGCTCCGTAGTTAGGGCATGTAGGCAATCTTTTTATTCAATTGGCGCGGAATCACAATTTCTAAACCTAGTCTTTGCACTTGATGGTCTTGCTAATATTGACCCAAACTGGAAAGGATGGAAGCAAAGGACCTACATTGCAGCACTTACATGTAATAACTCACTAATCAAATTTAAGAAAAACCTAGAAGTTTATGACGAGTTATATACTGACGTAAGAAACAAGCTTGTTCATGATGGTAAAGATTTTTACGAACTTAACGTCAACGCGAACGAATCCTCTGAACAAATCTTTAAGTATATTAAGATAATTATAATACTCATCGAAAGTAACGGCTTTTCCACTTTGCAAGAATTAAGAGATTATGCAGTTCACCTACTTCAGCAGGAGGGTTATAGAACTGCTTCTGTTGAGATAATTGACAAAGTATCTCTTTTAAGAGGAAAAAAACCTAATTATCCTTCATGGTGATTAAATCAACGTGCTAATTAATTTTTAATATAACTTCTGCTCCTCGCTCATAGCGGACAGTTTCATCCCTATGTGCTCCCATCAGCCTTCATTGGCTCATATGTGGCTTTCGAGAGCTCCGCTGGTGCCAGCCTGTCAGCGATACTTGCGCAGCAAACTCGCCGCGCATATACGGTTTGGGGTTACCTTTTATCAAACGCTAAGACTACTATTCGCCTGCCAAATTTTTTGGATAAAAGCCATCATTACCAAAGCAACATTGAAAAATGCTTAATTAAAAGTGCTCACGCCTGCATTCCCTTAGCCCGTGCCAGGTTAATTCTTTCAACGCATTCCCTAAACGCTTTTAGTTGCTCCGTAGAGAGTTCAGATTCATCGATTTTGACCAGAAGAACGTTGAGAGAGCGTTCAATATCATTTTTAATTAACCGTAAGCAGATAACCTTAACCCAACGTGGAGAGAACTTACTAAGGCCAATTGCTCTTGTGATTTGAAATTTCATGCGATGCCTCTCAACCGCCAGTGTGCCGATTTTCAACCTCGGTTATAACACGCAATGGACAGGACGTCTGTTATTCCTTCGCCTAAAATTTAGCATGAAGCGCTTAGCTTGCGTGCAACCAGGATTTCATTAAACATCAAAATTAGTTTCGCATCATGACGCGCAAGCGCCACGTCATAACCAGAGTTACTAGCTCACCTTAAGGTAGTTTTTCATATTCTGACACAGGATGGGATATCTCCTTTATGCCATAGCGGATGTTATTAATCTCATGCAGTATGGATTCATGAAAAACATACGTTAAATTTTGTCCTGATTGACACGGGATGAAAGCTCCTGATAGCTCTCTTTTTTCTCGCTGTAACGATCTGCAAGATAACCAGTTTGTCCCTTAAGCAGCACAGTGATTTTAAACAGCTCCTCGGCTACATCGACGATACGGTCATACCATGACGAAGGTTTCATTCGGCCGTTTTCGTCGAACTCTTGCCATGCCTTAGCAATGGATGACTGGTTGGGGATAGTGAACATCCTCATCCATCGGCCCAGAATGCGCATTTGGTTCACCGCATTAAAGGACTGCGAACCACCGCAGACCTGCATCACTGCAAGTGTTTTGCCCTGTGAAGGACGAACCGCGCCTTCACTTAAGGGTATCCAGTCGATCTGCGCCTTCATAACTGCGCTCATAGCCCCGTGCCGTTCCGGAGAACTCCACACCATCCCGTCACACCATCTGACCAGACCGCGTAGCTCGGTGACTTTAGGATGCGTGTCCGGAGCATCATCCGGCAGGGGTAAACCGGAGGGGTTAAAGAGTTTTACCTCCGCGCCCATCGCCGTGAGCAGGCGACCAGCTTCTTCTTCGGAAAAGCGGCTGTACGAACGCTCTCTTACTGAGCCATACAGGATTAGAATCCGTGGCGGCTCCTGCAGGTGCAGGCGTTCAGCGATGTGTAGATCAAAGCATTCGGTGTTCAGGGCAGGAAATTGTTCCATTTTTCTCCTCCGGAGAGAATAGATGATTTCAAAGTCAATGCATATGATTTACCATATGTATATTCTAAAGGGAATGGAGTGATAAATGCTACAACCTGTTCAGCTTTTCAAAATCCTGTCGGATGAAACACGGCTTGCCATCGTCATGCTTCTCCGGGAGTCCGGTGAACTGTGCGTCTGCGATATCTGCGCGGTCACCTCCCAATCACAGCCCAAAATTTCGCGACATATGGCTATCCTTCGCGAGGCTGAACTGGTTCTTGACCGTCGGGAAGGCAAATGGATCCACTATCGTCTGTCACCCCATATACCGGCGTGGGCAGCAGAGACAATCACGACGACCTGGCTGTGTCTGCGCGAGGATGTACGTGAATGGCTGAACAAATCAGCCTGTACCTCCTGCTGAGACAGTAAACATATTTACATAATCATATATAACGGAGTCTGAGATGCTTTTGGCAGGGAGTATATTTTTACTGACGCTGGTACTGGTGATCTGGCAACCCAGAGGCCTGAGTATTGGCTGGAGCGCGAGTATCGGGGCAGTGCTGGCGCTTGGAACCGGTGTCATCCATATCGCTGATATTCCCGTTGTCTGGAATATCGTCTGGAACGCGACAGCGGCATTTATTGCGGTCATCATCATCAGCCTGCTGCTCGATGAGTCCGGCTTCTTTGAATGGGCCGCACTGCACGTCTCCCGCTGGGGTAACGGACGTGGCCGCCTGCTTTTCACCTGGATAGTCTTGCTCGGTGCCGCTGTTGCTGCGTTGTTTGCCAATGACGGCGCCGCGCTGATCCTGACGCCGATTGTGATTGCGATGCTGCTCGCACTGGGGTTCAGCCAGGGCACGACACTGGCCTTTGTCATGGCTGCAGGGTTTATTGCAGATACGGCCAGCCTGCCGCTCATTGTTTCTAACCTGGTTAATATCGTCTCGGCGGACTTCTTCGGTCTGGGCTTTACGCAGTACGCCTCCGTTATGATCCCCGTGGATGCGGCAGCGATTGCGGCCACGCTGATCATGCTGCATCTCTTCTTCCGCAGGGATATTCCGGCAACGTATGACGTTTCGCTGCTGAAGACGCCTGCAAGTGCGATCAAGGATCCGGCAACCTTCAGGGCGGGTTGGATTGTCCTGTTATTGCTGCTTGTTGGTTTCTTTGTTCTGGAGCCGCAGGGGATCCCGGTCAGTGCAATAGCGGCGGCTGGCGCAGCAGTGCTGTTTGTGGTGGCGAAAAGAGGCCATGCCATCAACACCGGGAAAGTCCTGCGCGGTGCGCCATGGCAGATAGTTATTTTCTCGCTGGGCATGTACCTCGTGGTCTATGGCCTGCGCAATGCAGGGCTCACGGAGTACCTGTCTGGCATGCTGAATCTGCTGGCAGACAAGGGGTTATGGGCAGCGACGTTCGGCACTGGCTTCCTGACGGCATTTCTCTCATCGGTGATGAACAATATGCCGACGGTACTGATTGGCGCGTTGTCGATTGACGGGAGTACGGCGACCGGCGTCGTCAAAGAGGCAATGATTTATGCCAATGTGATTGGCTGCGATTTAGGCCCGAAAATCACCCCGATTGGCAGTCTGGCAACACTGCTGTGGCTGCATGTGCTTGCCCAGAAAAATATTACTATCACCTGGGGATATTACTTCCGTACCGGCGTTGTCATGACTGTACCGGTGCTGTTTGTCACTCTGGCCGCGCTGGCGTGGCGGCTCTCTGTCACTTTGTAATGAGAAACTGATATGAGCAACATTACCATCTATCACAACCCGGCCTGTGGCACCTCACGCAACACGCTGGAGATGATCCGTAACAGCGGCAACGAACCGACGATAATTTATTATCTCGATACGCCACCGACCCGTGATGAGCTGATTAAACTTATTTCAGATATGGGAATTACGGTGCGTGCATTACTGCGTAAGAATGTTGAGCCTTATGAACATCTGGGTCTTAATGAAGAGAAATTTAGTGATGAGCAGTTGATTGATTTCATGCTTCAACATCCGATCCTGATTAATCGGCCGATTGTAGTTACGCCGCTTGGCACTCGTCTTTGCCGTCCTTCAGAAATAGTGCTCGATATTCTACCGGAAGGCCAGAAAGGAGCGTTTACCAAAGAGGATGGCGAGAAGGTCATTGACGAAACGGGGACGCGGCTTAGGTAATCTGTCCACTTCAAGATATCGGACGCCTGTTTAATCTACGAGGGCGTCCGCTTGCCGTTCACTAAAGACCTCCAGCCTACTAACCCCGTCCGCATCATGCTATGAGAGGAAAGACTGTGGTGTTGGCTGCATTACAACTGCGTAATGTCACCATTAATACCTTCTTTACCCAGTTTATAGCGCAACATAAACTCTTCATGAAACACCTTGTTGAAGCCAGTTACGAACCAGCTGCTTCTCGACGATCCTCTAAGGATGGTTGTGGACTATCCGTAAAAAGAGCCGGGTATGCCCGGCTCTTTTTTAGCTGATTTCGAAATCTTTTAATTCCCCACCTTCAGCAATCAGATTTGAGATCCGCTTCGGCATTCGCCCCTGACCTGACCATGTTTTTGACTCTCCAGTTTCGTCAGTATATCGATACTTCGCGGGGCGGGGGGAGCGCGTTCTTTTAGCCTTACCCGGAGAGCCAATAGCAGCCATAAGTTCGGATGGGTCGATACCCTCATCAAGCATCATCTGACGAAGTGATTCCAGTTTATCGCGGCGCTGACTTTCATTTGCAAGACGTAATGTCTCTTCTTCTCGTCGTTCTATAAGAATAAGTTTAAACTTTTCCAGAACATCTTCCAGCACATCTAAGGACATTTCACGAGTCTGGGAACGTAAGGTACGGATATTGTTCAACTGTGTGAGAGCATCTGACATAAAGAGACCTCTTAAAATTTCAGCAAATACCAATGTCGACGGTTGCTCATCAACCCGATTTTTCTTAATGAGCATTTTAATCCGATTGGTACATATTGTTATTAACGAGGTTTAGACTACTGATATAAATCTCTTATCGCAAGACAAAACTAAGAAGAATGTGCAAGAACTAAATTCTAACTCCTACGAAATGTCCATGCATTTTTGAAGGTACTTAAAACTATGATGCCAGGAGTCATCCGGAGAGTCTTTTTATACCCTCATAACTTATTGCTTCAGTTACACCTGATGAGATTTAAAATGAAGAGAGACATCGCCGCCACTTAGCAAGGTTTTTCACAAATGGCAAGATGGCACGCAGGGGAGAGACACTTGCATTTTGTCAGAGCGTAGCGAATTACTCTCTCTTTATAGAGGTGTTTCTAAAAAAGTGTAATGTAAAAAAAAGCCTGCTGTTAGCAGGCCATAAATGTTTTTAACTCTTTTTTTGTTCGATTCTGATAAATAGGGTAAGCATGCAATTAAACGTGGAGCAGAGAGCATGACAAAAATGCTATAAATATTTCCTGGCCGCATCAAGTATCTCCTGTGACGTTAACTCCCTGTCAGTAGCCACGTAAACAATATCATGATCGCCAGTTAAGGAAGGAAAACCTGCAGACATAATCCGAAGATGTGTTTCTTCACCGTTTGGATATTCCTGCCTGATAGACGATATACCTTCCAGAACGGTCATGACTTTACAGGATTCAGCATTAAAGAAAACAAGGACTTTAATCATATTCTATTACCCTGTTCTCGCATGGATATTAACTGGCAGATGCCATTAAGGTCAAAGCCATACACACTTCTTATTTAACATGTGGTTAGCTTGTGCTTTTAGACTTTTTATGCAGTAGTACTGTACTTCATCACATCGGTTAGCATACTCATAATTTTGAAAAATATGCTGATCAGATATTAAGAATAAACGACTTTCATCTGATTTAAGTTATGGATCTGTCTACTCAGGAATAATCCTTCATCGTTATCGCAGACCCACAATGATTTATTTATCGCAAAGTGTTACGTTTGCAGCAGCAGGACCCTTGTCTCCGCGGTGAATGGCAAATTCAACTTTCTGACCTTCAAATAAAGTTTTAAAGTTGTCGCCATTAAGTGCAGACAAATGGACAAAGATATCTTTGCTGCCATCAAGAGGAGAGATGAAGCCAAAACCTTTGTCTTCGTTAAACCATTTAATCAGGCCCATAATTCTCGAGGTCATACTGACTCCGTTATACATGATTGTATTGATAGTAAACGTATAAGATTAAACGTATGGACTCAAAAGAGGGGATATCAACGATAGCGCCTGGTAATGAGAACTGCCCGGAAAATTTCTAACTTTCATTAGTACATCGAACTGATGGGATTCATTAAGGCACAGGGAATCGATATAAGCAAATTATCTTTTAGCCGTCCAGAGGTCCTGTAGGGAAAATAAAAGTGGCTGAATGCCATTTTCAATGTATAGTCTTTAAGTGTTTTCAATAAGGAATTGACTTGTCCCATAAAATGACAGGAATTGTCAAAAGCTTTGATATTCTTAGTGGTAAAGGCCTCATCATCCCATCTGATGGACGAAAAGACGTTCTGCTTCACATTTCAGCCGTTAACTCTCGCTAATCAGAATTACTCATCCCTAGAAGCCGCATAGAGTTTTGCCGGATAAACGGTTTCAGGGGGCCTGTGGCTGCGAACATTTATCTTTCCTGATTTTCAGTATGTCAAAATAGATAGATTAAAACTTAACCACATGTGGTACGGTGAAGCTCATTCATTGAAAGGTTAATGGTTATGTCTGTTATCAATTACGCAATGAAATTCTTCAGCAGTGCGTCTACTGCCACTGCTGCCTGTCCTGTTTGTGGCTTAAAATCAGTACAACCGTTGTCAAAAATCCGGCTCAACCAAACCATGCTTTGCCCCGGATGTAAGGCTCTGTTTATCTCCCGACGCTAGCTCGACCAAAATCGCAGAACAGAGCTCATGTCCTATACTTATGTTAGATTCCGGCAGCTGTTAAATCCCTGATGCCTGACGCCCATCCTGAGAGAACGTTTCTGAACTGATTTCGCAACTGCTCCTGCGCGCTAACGTCGCATCAGAGCAATGCTATGAAAATGATCCCCAGAGCGTGGTTTAACCGCTCCCGTATTCTGATTAATGCTGCCGAAAACATAACGTTTTCGGCGAACGATCCTGCCGGTGAAAGCTCGCCGCGGTCAGAACTCTTTTCGACCGTCCAGATGGAACGCTACGGCCAGAAGCTGGCGCGGACTCATAAAGTATCACCGGATAGGCATCCTTATTATCTTCTGAAACGGCTTGGCGACAATGAGGCCGTCATTACCCAAAACTGCTATGAGCTTAACGCGGGTAAAAAGACCAGTATCATGCCCGCCGGTGAATGGCTGCTGGACAATTATTATCTGATTGAGGAACAAATCCGCACTGTCCGCCAGCATCTGCCGAAAAGCTTTGGCAAAGGTCTTCCGTCGCTTGTATCGCCGTTGAATTGCCCACGAATTTATCATATTGCATCAGAGGCCATTGCTCACGGCGATGGCCGCTGGGATGCCGCCAGCCTGACCAGCTATCTCACTGCCTATCAACAGGTGACGCCGCTGACGCTGGGTGAAGTCTGGGCGTTACCGGGAATGCTGCGCCTTGCGCTGATTGAAAATCTTCGTCGTATCAGTATGGAAGTGATAAAAGCGCAGCAGGACAGAAACCTTGCTGATACGTGGATAACAAGGATTGTCGAATGTGCAGAGAGTGCGCCTGGTGATTTAATCATGGTGGTTGCCGATATGGCGCGCTCCCGACCTCCGTTAACCAGTGCGTTTGTCGCAGAGCTGGTGCGGCGCCTGCAGGGGCATGGCAACGCGCTGTCGTTACCTCTGACCTGGGTTGATCAGTGCCTTCGGGAACAGGGGATCACCACTGACGTTCTCATACATAGTTTCAATCAGCAGCTTGCCGCCAGCCAGCTGTCCGTCAGTAACAGCATCGCGGGCCTGCGTTTATTGAGTGAAACGGACTGGGCTGATTTCGCCGAAACGATAAGCGTTGTCGAACAGGCATTACGCAATGATCCTGCCGGCATCTATCCCCGGATGCATTTCAATACCCGGGATCATTACCGGCACGTAGTTGAGGTTCTGGCCAGAGACAGCGGTCTCAGCGAGCCTGAGGTTGCTGAGAAGGCGCTGGCGTTTTCAGAGGAAAAAGCGCCTGATACACCGGAACATCATGTTGGTTATTATCTTGCGGGCGAAGGTCGACAGGCGCTGGATATTCATCTCCTGGCAGACGCCTCAAGGCTCATACGCTTGCGGCACAGTTTCAACAGAATAACCCTGCTGTCATGGCTTGGAAGCCTGGCGTTGCTGACAACCGCAGCGACCGCAGCAATATTGCACGAAACCGCCATGCAGGGCGCAGACTGGCTATTGATCGCGGTGATATTACCTCTGATTATCGCATTAACTCAGTTAATGAGCGATTTGCTCAGTGATGCAACCACCCGTTTTCGCGTTCCTCGACCCTTGCCGGGGATGGATTTTTCAGCCGGTATTCCCGCTGACAGTGCCACCATGTTAGTCATTCCCTGCATGTTGACCAGCCACGAAAGTTTCAGCCAGCTCCTCACCAGTCTTGAAGTCTGCTGGTTGGGGAATGAAAACGAAAATCTCAGGTTCGCGCTGCTCACTGATTTTGCTGATTCTGAAAATGAACCCTCGCCGGAAAGTCACGCGCTGCTCAGACAGGCTATCGCCGATACGCAGGCGCTTAATCGCCGCTACCCCTCCGGCCGACCACGTTTTTATCTGTTACATCGCCAGCCTGAATGGAACCCCTCGGAAGGAGCGTGGATGGGCTATGAACGCAAGCGGGGAAAACTGGCGTTACTGAACAGCTGGTTGCGCCATCCCGGAACGCAATTCGTCAGCGTTGCAGAGATGCCTGCCCACCTTTTACCGGGTCACATAAAATACGTCATTACCCTGGACAGCGATACGGTGCTCCCACGCGATACGGCACACAAACTCGTCGCGACGATGGCGCATCCGCTGAATACGCCTGAGTATGATCCGGTACGCCAGAGGGTTGTCAAAGGATTCGGTATTTTACAGCCCGGTCTTGCGGAGGAGATACCACGCAACGGTCAGGGGCGTTACGCAGCCCTGCGCAGCAGCGTACCGGGCAATAACCCTTATTCGATGATGTCTTCGGATATTTATCAGGATCTCTTTGGGGAAGGCTCGTTTGTGGGCAAAGGGATTTACGATGTTGATATTTTTATGCAGGCCACTACGAACATCTGCCCGGAAAATCTGGTACTCAGCCACGATCTGCTTGAAGGATGCTATGCACGTTCGGGTCTGCTGAGCGAGGTGTTACTGTACGAACAGTACCCTAATAATTATCTGTCGGATGTTGCACGACGTTCACGCTGGATCCGGGGTGACTGGCAACTGCTTAACTGGCTAAAACCACGCGTCAGAAAAGCCGATGGAACCCGGGTCAGGAATCCGCTGACCGCGCTTTCTTACTGGAAATTACTCGATAATCTACGTCGCAGTCTGGTCGCCCCCTCCTTACTGATATTGCTGTTCTTCGCTCTGCTTTGGGTACCCAATCCGGTTTACTGGCTGGGCATACTGTTGCTGATATGGCTGTTGCCAGCCATCCTCTGCATTAGCCATGACCTTCTGCATAAACCTCTGCGTCGCCGCGTGAAGCCGCATCTGTTACTGGTGGGGGCGGGCGCGCTAAAGCGTCTGTCAGGTATCAGCCTTAATTTTGCGATACTGCCGCACGAAGCCGGATATTCGCTGAAAGCGATCGCCGTGACGCTATGGCGACTGGGGATAAGCAGGCGTCACCTCAGCCAGTGGGTCAGCCACAGCCAGGACAGCAGTCAGGCCAGACCCACTGTTGCACGTTTTTATCAGGCGATGTGGCTGAACGTTGCCGGTGGCGTGGCGCTGACAATACTGACCGGACAATTTGCTCCACAGCTGCTGGGGATTGCGTTACCGATCGGTTTGGTATGGTGTGTGGCACCGCTGCTGATGAGCTGGCTGAGTCGCCAGCCCGTGCGTAAGGTTTTTTCGCCTAATCAGGAACAAAAACAGCTGTTACGCCAGACAAGCCGTGAAATCTGGGCTTTTTTTGAAACATTTGCCACAGCAAAAGAGAACTGGCTTCCGCCTGATAATTATCAGGAAATACCACAACCGACGGTGGCACACCGAACTTCTCCTACCAATATTGGTCTTTCACTTATGGCTAACCTGACGGCATGGGACTTTGGCTACCTGCCTGGCGGAGAGGTGCTCCGGCGCGTGTCGCTCACGCTCGACACGATGGATCAAATGGAGCACTACCGGGGCCATCTCTACAACTGGTATGACACCCGTACGCTGGTCCCCCTCAGTCCACGCTATATCTCCAGCGTCGACAGCGGCAATATGGCCGGGCATTTATTGACCCTGCGTGCAGGCCTGTCCGCCATGCGTCATCAGCCTGTTTTAAGCAACCAACAGATACTGGCAGGACTGAACGATACGCTGGATATTCTGGAAAAACAGTGGGGTAAGAACCCACCTGACAGCCTGAGTCTGCTGCGCAAGCATTGCCTGAACGCGGTGTCGCTCTCTCCGCAGGCGCTTTTCAGCGAACTGAAAAGCATGCGCACCCAGAGCAACCATCTGACCAGCGCATGTCATCAGGGATCTCCTCTTCAGATGCGCTGGGCTGGACATCTGGAGCATCAACTGGTTCAGCTTTGCCATGAGTGGTCTCTGTTGCTTGGCTGGTTGCCTGCATCCTGGAATGAACAGACGCTGCCGACGCTGAGTGAGCTTGCCCGTCCGACATTAACCGGTACAGGAACGCCTCCGGCGTCAGTGGCGGAGCAGGCCCGAATGCGACTCAATATTATCACCGAGCTGGAACAGCGGCTGGATGAGCATGCCCGGATGGATTTCGCCTTTCTGTACAGTGAAGCAACCAGTCTGCTCAGCGTCGGTTATAACTGTGACACCAATATGCCTGACAAGAGCCACTACGATCTCCTGCCGTCTGAAATCCGCCTGACCAGTTTTCTTGCCATTGCGACTAATCAGCTGCCTCTTAAAAGCTGGTACGCGCTGGGTCGATTGTTTACCACGATTGATAATGAAACTGCCCTGATGTCATGGAGCGGATCCATGTTTGAATATCTGATGCCGAATCTGGTGATGCCCACCTGGCCCGGCAGCCTGCTCGATGAAATGAGTCAGTCGGCGGTTATGCGCCAGATTCACTGGGGGAAAGAACGCGGGGTACCATGGGGTGTTTCAGAGTCTGGCTATCATGCTTTTGATGTTCAGCATAATTATCAGTATCAGGCATTTGGCGTACCGGGGCTCGGTCTACGCAGGGGACTTGCCGATGACATGGTTGTTGCTCCTTACGCCACGCTGCTGGCGCTGATGGTTTCCCCACAGAGAGCCTGTGAGAACCTGTTCAGGCTGCAAAAAAATGGTGCACGCGGAGAATACGGTTTTTATGAAGCGCTGGACTATACCCCCTCACGTCTTGCAACTGGTCAGCTCTATGCGGTGGTACAGTCCTGGATGGCGCATCACCAGGGTATGGCATTTCAGGCGCTGGCTCATGTGCTGCTTGACGCCCCCATGACTGAACGCTTTATGTCCAGCACGGTATTCCGGTCAGCGAGTCTGCTGTTACAGGAGCGTGTGCCGGATGCGGTCGATCTGTACAGTCCGCGCCGTCATTTTGAATCTCATGAGGGCATGGTCAAACCTGTTCGCTATGAACCCCGTATTTTCTATAGCGTGGATACCCCCGCCCCGGATATTCAACTCCTGTCCAACGGCCATTATCATCTGATGTTGACCGCGGGCGGCGGTGGTTACAGTCGCTGGAATGATATTGCACTAACGCGCTGGCGCAGTGATACCACCCGTGATAACTGGGGAGCATTCTGCTACATCCGTGATACCCAGACGGGAGATGTGTGGAGCAATACCTGGCAACCAACAGGCTACACCAGCGGACAAGACGAGGAAGTGTTGTTCACCGATGCGGGGGCAGAATTCAGACGCAGCTTAGGGGGACTCAGCGTCAAAACTCAGGTGGTGATCTCTCCGGAGGATGATGTTGAATTGCGACGGCTCACACTGATTCATCGTGGTCGTAAGCCTCGCTCTCTGGAGCTGACAACCTATGCTGAAGTGGTACTGGCACCTGATGCCAGCGATCTGGCACACCCGGCATTCAGCAATTTGTTTATTCAGACTGAGCTGGCTCCTGAGCGTGACGCTATTCTTTGCCACCGGCGCCCGCGCTCACCGGATGAACCGGGCTCTTGCCTGTTTCACATGATGGTGGTGCACGGCGATAACCGACATAACGTGTCGTTTGAAACGGACAGGGCAAAGTTTATTGGACGTGGCAGAAACCCTGCGAATGCACAGGCAATAGAGACGGGAGGGATGCTAGGCAACACGTCGGGCTCGGTGCTGGATCCGATACTGGCAATTCGCAACGCCATCATTCTGCAGCCGGGGCAGCCGGTTACGATTGATATCATTTATGGCATCAGCGAGACCCGTCAGCAGAGCCTGGCGTTGCTGGAGAAATATCGCGATTACCCTATCGCCGATCGCGTCTTTGAACTGGCCTGGTCTCACAGTCTGGTGGTATTGCGCCAGATGAACGCCAGTGAAGATGATGCCACGTTGTTCAATAGTCTCGCCAGCGCTGTGCTTTACCCTGTCCAGGAGCTGCGCGCCGAAGGCCACGCGATCGGCCGCAACCGGCGTGGCCAGTCCGGACTGTGGGGCTGGGCAATTTCAGGGGATCTGCCGATAGTGCTGCTGAGTATAACCAGCGAGGAAAGTATCACCTCAGTGACCACACTGATTCAGGCACACCGTTACTGGAGACAGAAAGGGCTGGATGTTGATTTGGTCATCCTGAATAACAGCCCCGGCGGCTACCAGCAGGGATTACAAAATCAGATTATGGAGTTAATTTATGCCGGGTCTGAAGCCAGTCTGCTGGATAAAAAGGGCGGGCTTTTTGTCCGGAACGGTGAGCATCTCTCCGCTGAGGATAAGTTGCTTTTGATGAGCGTGGCCTGTCTTTATCTTGATGACCGCGCAGGGGGTATTAATGAGCAGCTTAACCAGCGTATTCATACCCTGAAATCGCCGGCAAGGGCATTCATTCCGCGTGCTGTGCGCGAGCGTAATCAACATACGGGCTGGAGCCCTGATACCAGTCAGTTATGCCATTTCAATGGGTACGGTGGATTTTCTCAGGATGGGCGGGAGTATCAGATCGTCCTTCGGGAAAATGCGCTTACACCGGCTCCCTGGTCGAACATACTGGCAAATTCTCGTTTTGGCTGTGTGATCTCAGAGGCAGGGCAGGCCTATACCTGGTATGAGAATGCCCATGAATACCGATTGACGCCGTGGGAGAACGATCCGGTGAGCGATCGCAGCGGCGAGGCATTTTACCTGCGCGATGAAGAGAGCGGGGAGTGCTGGTCGCCGACGGCTTTACCTGTTCGCGGACACGGTGATTACCTGACCCGCCATGGTTTTGGCTACAGCGTTTTTGCCCATCGTGAGAGTGGTATAGACAGCGAGTTGACGGTCCTGGTTGCTGAAGAAGATCCGGTTAAACTGGTGCTCCTGACGCTCAGCAACTCTTCGGGACGGACACGTCAACTTTCCGTCACAGGCTATGTAGAGTGGACGCTCGGAGAAACACGAACGCGCTCAGCCCCTCACATTGTGACACATGTGGCCAGAACGCCCGGCGGCTGCGGGGTGCTTGCGAATAACTTTTATGGTGATAATGGTGGCGGCCGAACTGCATTTTTTGCCGTCAGCGGTAATGACTGTTCTCTGACAGGGGATCGCCGGGAGTTTATTGGCCGTAATGGTTCCCTTCACGCCCCTTCGGCCATGAAACTGCAAAAGCTTTCTGGTAAGACGGGGGCCGGTCTGGATCCCTGCGGAGCGGTGCAATCGGCGGTTACATTAATTGACGGGGACCAGAGGACGTTTATTTTTATCCTCGGCGCAGAGGAGAATGATGTTTGTGCTCAGGAGACGCTGGCCCGCTACATGAACGAGGATACGGTCCGCCAGGAGCTGAACCGGATTCATAATCACTGGCACAATGTTCTCGATAAAATCGTAGTTAACACCCCAGACACGTCCGTAAATTTACTGGTTAATGGCTGGCTGTTGTATCAGACGGTCGCCTGCCGTCTTATGGCCCGGAGTGGCTACTATCAGTCTGGCGGTGCATTTGGTTTTCGCGATCAGCTGCAGGATACGCTGGCTCTGAGCCACGCTGCTCCGGACCGGATGCGTGAACAGATAATACTCTGTGCATCACGGCAGTTTATCGAGGGGGATGTGCAGCACTGGTGGCACCCGCCACACGGCAACGGTGTGCGTACCCGCTGTTCCGATGACTATCTTTGGCTGCCGCTTGCTGTTTGCCACTATGTTGAAACGACGGGGGATATGGATGCACTGGAAATACGCATTCCTTATCTGGAGGGACGCTCGCTTCAGCCTGGTGAAGAGTCTGTCTATGACACGCCGGTCATCAGCGGCACCGAAGAGACACTCTGGTTACACTGCGTCAAAGCTATTCACTATGGACTTCGCTTCGGGGAGCATGGCCTGCCGCTGATGGGGGCTGGTGACTGGAATGACGGGATGAACCGGGTGGGTATCGAAGGCAAAGGTGAAAGCGTCTGGCTGGGCTTCTTCCTGTACGACATTTTGCAGCGGTTTGCAGCGCTGGCGGAGCGCAGGCTGGATGAAAGCGTCGCCGCGATGTGCCGTTCACAGGCTCTGCGCCTGCAAAGTAATCTCGAAGCCCACGCCTGGGATGGGGAATGGTACCGGCGCGGGTATTTTGACGATGGTACTCCCCTGGGATCGAAAACCTCACAGGACTGCCGGATTGATGCGATTGCGCAGAGCTGGTCTGTATTGTCCGGCGCCGCGAGCCCGGGACGGTGCGCAAAGGCCATGCAGGCGCTGGATAAGCACCTTGTGGATAACGAAGGAGGGCTGATCAAACTGTTAACGCCTCCTTTCGACGGACACGGTCCAAATCCGGGCTACATACAGGGGTACCTGCCCGGCGTGCGGGAAAACGGAGGGCAGTATACGCATGGCGCCATCTGGGCAGTGATGGCCTTTGCCCGAATGGGGAATGCCGGACGAGCCTGGCAACTCTGGTCAATGCTCAGCCCTATAAATCATACCCTGAATGCGGACTCTGTCGGGATTTATAAAGCTGAGCCTTATGTCATGAGTGCTGATGTCTACAGCGTCGCTCCCCATACCGGACGTGCAGGTTGGAGCTGGTATACCGGTTCAGCAGCCTGGGCCTGGCGTTTACTTACCGAGGAATTACTGGGGATAAAACGTTCCGGCACTGACTTTAGTGTTCATGCCAGGTTACCGGATGAGTGGTCGTCTTTTTCTATGGCATATCAATATGGTGAAAGCCATTATCAGATTAGTGTTTCACGCGGCGATGCAGAATATTGCGTGACGCTGGATGGTGTTCTCCTCCCTGATGACAGAATACCGCTGAAGGATGATGGACAAAACCATACGGTTGAGATCATTCAGAACTGACACTGATCCCGGAGGTGCATTAACGTCTGCCGTTAATGCGCTGATTATCCCTGAGAACATCAATCGCAGTCTGCATGGCGATTTTGTCATCCCGCCTTTTTTGTTTGTCCTGCATGACCTGAAGGTATTCCAGCAAGGTGCGGGTATTAATCGGTCGGCCCTGTTTACCCACAGCCAGCACGGCTTCGCCAAGAATAATTTTCACAGGCGGTAGTTGTGCCGGATACCAGTCAAGGGTGTCTTCTGATTTCATCTTAAATTTCTCACGGAAGGGTAGTGTATCATAAATAAGACGTTCAATTTTCAATATCTGATATCCTGATTCAGACACAACTTAACATAACTTATGCCAGTTATTTTTATATTAAAGCGTATAATAATTACTGTATTCCTCAGAGAATTATTTATGTCTTATACAAATGGGCTCAGGTATTTTAAAGAAAGACCGGTTCATGTTGCCTGCCCGGTATGTGCACACAGAGCCGATCAGAAAGCAGGTAAACTAAGAAAAGATGCGGTTCTTGAGTGCCCTGCCTGCGGACTGTTGTTCAGACCTTCAGAATGCTGGTGTATCGGCGGCTGATCAGCTTCTGCCACTTAACGTCAGTGATGTCGGAAAATGACAACATTCCTCCTGTACTGCTGTTGTCGAGGGTATGATAATGAAATCTAAAAAATCTGTTTTTATTGAAGGGCATATCATGTCGAACAGCTGTCACGGACAGCCTGGCCAACCTTTCTGTATTCACCGGGTCAGGTTTAGTAATGGTAAATATGCGATTATTCGGGTGGCATCCGGGATATGTTTCAAACCAGGCGAAATTATTCAACGAAACGATTGTGAGTGGTTTTATAAACTTACCAAAATTCGGCTTCTTTCTTTTGAGTACCTTGATGATGATGAATCAAGAAGACAATTCCTTGAGTATCAATGATAAAACCATGGATTTATAACAGAATAAATTTTCTGGCTTACAATTCACCCCTGGCTCTTTAAATTATTCACCAGTCATTGGGAAATATTTTTTCCTGAATTTAGATGAATTTAAATTATCTAAAACAAAATGTATCGCTAAAGACGAATTGCCTCATTGTTACCCTTTTGCGTTATAACCTTCATTAGCATTAAGGAAATTTATGGCACAGACTTTTACTCATAATTTACTTCATCCTCGCCACTGGCTTACCTGGTCTGGTTTGGGTCTGCTGTGGCTTCTCGTTCAGCTTCCTTACCCGGTTTTACATATTCTGGGCTCTGGTCTTGGAAAAATATCCAGACCCTTTCTGAAACGCCGGGAAGGGATTGCGAGTAGAAATATCGAACTTTGCTTTCCCGAGATGACACCGTTTGCCCGGAGCCAGATGGTCAATAAAAACTTTGTTTCTCTCGGGCTGGGACTGATGGAAACAGGAATGGCCTGGTTCTGGAGCGATGCGAGAGTCAAAAAATGGTTTGATGTCGAAGGGCTTGAAAACCTGACCGGTGCGACCAGAGGGGTAATGGTTGTCGGGATACATTTTATGTCCCTTGAATTGTGTGGAAGAGTAATGGGGTTATGCCATCCTATGATGGCAACGTATCGCCCACACAATGATCCATTAATGGAATGGGTACAGACAAAAGGACGTATGCGTTCAAATAAGGCTATGATTAATCGACGTAATTTATCAGGATTTGTTCATGCGCTAAAAGCTGGTGAAGCCGTGTGGTTTGCACCAGACCAGGATTATGGGTCTAAGGGAAGCGTTTTTGCACCTTTTTTCTCGGTAAAAAAAGCAGCCACGACGAACGGAACGTATGCTTTGTCAAAACTCGCTGGTGCAGACTTGCTCGCACTTAGCATGATTCGACGTAGCGATAAAAAAGGTTATCACATGTATATCAGCAATCCGCTGTCAGGCTATCCAGGGGAGGACAAGGTCGCCGCAGCGGCTTATATGAACAAGATCATCGAGCGTGAAATTCTCCGTGCCCCTGAGCAATACCTGTGGATGCATCGCAGGTTCAAAACGCGTCCTGAAGGCGAAGTCTCTTTATACAAATGAACCACTCAACTTGTCATGAGCCAGAATCTATCTTTCTTGCCACTGCGTATTTGTAAAAAATGCGATAAAGAATTTTCGATCGGCTTCATGTTAACGATGGCGTAACTGACAACCAAGGTTAATCAATTGAACCTGTGCGGATTTGAAGGTCCGCTTCTCGCTCACAGCGGACGTTCAGCTCAGTTAGCTTGTAAGGTTCGAGCCAAAAACATACATTCTAGTAAACAGGAAACCGCTCCATCATCCATACCCCGCCATATTAATCTTTAACAAGTATGTGCTCTCTACGTAACGGGACAAGAGAGAGATAGCTATAGACCTTGGTCCATTAAGATTCATTACAATACTGAGAAATCAGACGAAGAAACCACTGAGATCACAACGCTATTTAGCAGATCGCCGATAAGATTTTGCCGCTTGCCAGGCATGTTTCATCTTCTCAATAAACTCCAGCTTCTCTTCAGGTTGGACGTTCCACACATCTATAGCCGCAATAATCATGTCATAACGCATAGATATATTATAAGGGCGAAGATAGCCCGCTATTCGTCCTTTTCCCTTGAGATAGTCCCAGAGATATACTAGTTGAGTTTCATCATCACGGGACATCCAGTCAAAGTCTGACAGAAAAAAATCATATTGTTCAAGCCAGCGCTCATGCAGTTTTTTGAAATAAGAGATCTTATCTCCAAGTGAGCATGGCGCTTCATCAATGTACCTCATCACACCATTGATGAGTTCACGCTCAGTTACCGGAGTGGGGTTATACAGAGAGGTACTAGCTCCCGCGTTCAGATAAAATCGGGAGAAAACGCGTTTCGGTTTCTTTGAAGCAGTGGCCTGTGGATTTGTTATCAGGTCCCAATCTATATCGTCCAGGTCGGTATTCAAATTAGAGAAATCAAGATTTGTGAAGATATTATCGTCCATTAAAAGAGAATTAAAACCACCTGAACAATCAAAGCCATCCCCCAAACCACCAAGCGTCAGCCCTGCAGATAATACTGGGTATTCAAAAATATAATGGTGAGCAAACCACAATGCTCTTGGTGTACCTTTGAAACAATCAAAATAATCTTTATCAATCAGTAGCAGCTCAGCCCATTCTTTAAGAGTTTTCCGGCCAATTTTGATCCTGTCCTGATCGCCCAGGAAATGCCGTTCAAGGATCTCAGAGATTAAACGTCGAAACTGATCCGGCGAATCATAAGTACTCCACTGTAAGGAGTAATCAGTGTTGGAAAGCGCACCAAGCATTTTTAAATACATTATCTCGTAACGGATCATATCGTAATGCAACATCGTCTCTTCCCTCTAATTCTGGCTCCTGGACACAGATTAGCATGAGCATCTTTTAGGTAGAGGGAGGCGGGTCACAGGCTGAGGAATGGCTGATTTTTTACTGATATCCAACTGATTTTATTGTAATAATAATCTGACACTTTACTGCATTATTCCTGTGATTTTTACCCTAGGATCGTCCTCTGTTCACCTCATTAGCATCGTTCAACAGTAAATATGAACATTTGGGTTTTTAGTATAATTAAGGGGGACTCCCTGTTTCTATACCACCCTGTTCATAGTTCCTTCCCCTAACAAGCAACCCTGCCAGTATTCCCCTGGATACACGGCTCACTGTATCTGCCATAACCTCACTTCGCTTAAAAATTACATCTCATCCCAATCCTTTGCACTCCATCTGACAAAGGATAAATCAATGCACACACCTTACCCTTTTAATTCCAGATACACGATGAACTGGTTTCTGCTGTCTCTACTCAATGACCACTTAAATCAGCTACTGAACCGATATTCCCGAATACAGGCACTCCGACTCGACCTGTTCTATCAGAAAGGTACAGGACGCTATAAACATTATTCATGGAACGAAACCGAGCAAGAGGTGCGCATGCTGGTTGAACGCACCCTGCAGCACACAAATCTGGCAGGGTATTTCTGGGTACTCGAGAATTCTGTAGACCACGGCTGCCATGCCCATATCGTGTTATATCTCGACAGGCACCTTAACCAGGCTACCTACCCAATAGCTGAGAGAGTTGGAACAATATGGCGGGAAATAACGCAACGAGAAGGCTATTACAACCGCTGCGAATACAAACCCTCTTATGAAGCCAGTATTGATAAGCCGGTGAACTACGATGATACCGAAGCCATTGATAACCTGCGCTACATCATCAGCTATCTCGCCAAAGAAGAGCAAAAGCACGGTCACTATCACTACGGAGCCAGTGAGGTACCGTCGCCCAGCGGACTGGGGCGCCCTCGCGCGGTGTAACTCACGTTCTGCACTTTTTTACGTATCAATCCATTGATGTGGAAGGGCTGGTGGTAACGAGCAATCACCCACCAGCTCGGGCTAATCCCACAACGGAAGACAGCATCATGACTGAACAAATTTCTTTGCTTGATGACCAACTGGTGGATATGCGGTTCATCACGAAGCTAACGGGGCTGACAGATAAGTGGTTCTACAAGCTGATTAAAGATGGCCTATTCCCGAAGCCAATTAAGCTAGGTCGCAGCTCCCGCTGGCGACAGAGTGAAGTCGAAGACTGGCTATTAGAACGCATCCGTTGTTCGCGCGAGTAGCAAGAGCAAGTTATCGGTCTGAACATCTAGAGGGGAATAACCGAAAAATGTCAGTAGCCGCAATAAGTCTTTTTTAGAAATACAAACCGAAGCGGTGTTGATCAGAGGATGAAAGCCCAGTGAACGACTCGCTGATACAGAAGAATCGATAACAATTCGAATATCCCTCTCCTTGTTATGTGCAATAGCGAAAGGCGTAACCCCGCCAGGTTCCACACCGAGTATTTCTATTAACTCGTCTGGTTTAGCGAAAGACAGACGCGATTCATTAAGCTGGAGCGCTAACTCGCGAAGATCAGCCTTTTTATTGCCATCCAGAATATACAGATAGAAATGCTTACCAGAACTATTTTTCAGCAACAGGTTCTTCAGCAACTGTGCCGGAAAATCCACAGCAAAACTCGCATGGTCAGCGACCGTCTTCACTTCCGGATGTGATATGTACTGAAAAGATATATCCAGCTCATTAAGCAATTTCAGAACCGCATGCTCATTCATATTTCCCCCTAAGTTTCATCACTGCATTTAGCTTATGTCACAGGCAATGTAATTCACCTGAAGCTCATTTTGAATCGGTCCTTCTGCTAAGCCATTACCCTACAGGCACAACCGACCTCAAGATGAGCTTCTTACTTTTAACGATGTGTCAGAACAATCTTGCGCCGGGCGAACAGCGTTTCCGCAGACAGCTGGAATTCATATTCCTCTGCCTTCAGCTTTCTCGATTTAAGCATTTCCATCGTGATACCACTTATTTTCCCTGACTCAACGTGTCTCTTGATTTCGCCGGTGCTCAGCATGAGCTGTTGCTTCAAAATCGACAGCAGGGTGACCTGAAATGAACGGGAGATCCTGACACTAACGCGAACCCGCTGGTGGGCGGAGATGCTTAACTGCCAGCGCTCCTGAACGGTAAAATCAGGCCGACCCGATAGCTCGGCGTTGTTCCGCTTCAGCGTCGCGATATCACAGGCAAAATGTTGAACCGTGGCGGCATCGTTTGTCATTAGCCGATGATAAAGCTGGCGGTCGATTTTGCTGACGTGCAGGCGCCAAAACAGGGAGATATTCCAGGTGTAATCACAGTGTGTGCATTTATAGATACTCCACACGTCCAGCACCTTCTTTTGCGAATTAATCCGAAATGCACCTGATGGCGTGAAGTCCCGTTTAATGTTGCATGAAGGGCATCGTTTCGCGATGCGCTGATACCCCACAGGCGTGACGGTCCATGTAACTTTCATAACGTACCTTTTTTAACCCATACAAAATCGGATCCGTACTGAACGGACCATGAATGTTTGTGTATGAAAAATATTTAAGAGATATTTTTCAGCGGGTTAAAAAAAGATTTCCAACGTTACAATCCTGTAGATGTTCAACGAGATAAGTCGAGACTATCAAAATGGCGCTTTTTAGGTAAATGAGTTCAATCAATGTTCATAGTGGTTCCGTTCCATCAGGAGCTGTTGATCTGACCCGTTAAAGACAGTGCAGTAAGTTTGTATGTTTAGTAGACAATCAACTGACTGAAGGAGCACATGATGACACAGCACAAGTGGTTTAATCAGGCCTGCGGAATGGCGATGTATTCAACCGATGCACAAAGTGCTAGTGATAAATATTGTGCGTACTGCAGCGACAGAAACGGCAATCTTAAACACTGGTCATAGGCGATACAGAGTTGCCTTGATTGCTGGCAAAAAGTTATCTGACGACAATGCCAGCCTGGGAATTTCCAATCTGAATGGTTATCAGCAGGTGGCCCTTAACCGGGCCAGCCTGCATTTCGATTAAACTTTCTCTACAGGGAACTGTATTTCAGTCATCCACTCTGCGGAGTCTTGTTTGTTCCAGATGCCGTCGATGTAGCTTTCCCTTGGTGAATTTGTTAACAAGTAACCATTGTCTTCAACCCATTGCATAAGGTAAATGTAAGCATTTCTTAATGAATCATATGGTCCCTTGTGTATTACAGTTACAGCTGTTATGGCAGGGATTACCTGGAAAATAATATTTCCTTCATTTTTACCAAAATCATTAACAGCTTCGCAGAACTCCACATCCATGTTTTTCTCTTTATACTCTTTATCATGATAAAGAGTGAAACAATAAGCCGGGGTAGTTAAGGTTAAACCTGGATTTGCCTTCATAACCTCTCGTCCTATAGGCGGAATTAATTTGATATAAGAGGAAAAATCAGGAACAATGAAACGCTTGGAATAAACAATACATTCCGGGATCTTTTTCAAAACAGCTTGATATAACATAATTCTTTCCTTTTTTTTATGTTGCAGATAGTGGTTAATCCGGGAGAGCATATCGTTCATGTCCCGAATTTGTTTCTGTACTTCAAGGCGTCGCCGTTCAATTATGTGGCAGGAATTTTCATCCTGAGTAAGAGTAACTATTTCAGTTATTGTAAATCCAAGCTGACGTAAACTCGCAATCTGATGGAATTTCATTAATTGGTCAGAAGTATAAAATCGATAACCATTCTCAGGGTTAATATAGGCAGGGACGAGTAAACCAATTTCATTATAGTAATGAAGCGTTTTTATCGTCACACGGCAGATCTTTGAAAACAGCCCTATTTGATACATGTAACTATCTCCCTGAATGAATAAGTGGACCTTACAGTCTTACCTTACAGGAGAGTCAACAGCAAACTGACGCGTCTTACGCTGAGCCATCATTACAGTACTGGTTAATCATGCTTATTAAACCTGAGAATCCCCTGACCGGGATGTGACTGCATTGTGGCTCATCAGAAGGAGTTATCTCTCCAGTTCTCATAAGCACCTATTAATTAGCATTTCTGGATAGTTCAGGATTTGTTATTATTCGAGCGCGCATTATTCGATTAGTATTTTTTAAATAAACGCTAAACAACCTCTTATTTGATATGGATATACCGTTTTTATCCGTTAACCTGTTCTGGCTAACAAACGAACAGCTCTACAGGAGGACGCTGTCAATTCGGTAGGAAAACGGTTAGCCACTTGTGGCTTGTTTTTACCGCCTCGACCGTTACGTTAGCTCCACGGCAATTAACCTTACTCATAAGTGCCTTGGTTGTGGAATGATTCTTTTTTCATTGTTTAGCAGCCTGTGCAGGGGGCTCTTTTTCAGGAGGCAGCATGCCACTCAATAAAATGAAGCGTCATGCCATACTCCACACGCTCTCTATACCTGAACGTAAACTACGCCCCGTAAAATGGCTTGCTCTTATCTCATACCTGCTCGTTATATTACAACTGGCAATTGAGAGCCTGGTCATAAGCGAATAACGGAATAGCAATTCCTGTACAAAGACCAAATCTGGAATGATTTTCTGATATCTGTCGGGTTCAGAGCACAAAACTTAATGTATTTTTTTCCAACAACACAATCATTACGTAGAGTTGTGCCTCTGTTGAGTTTCACAGGTAAAGACCTGACTGACAGAATCTGAATAAGGAAATGAACCATGGATAACTATACGCTGCATCGTGGCAGACTTATCGACCATATCCAGCTCGTGGTAAACGACTTTGCCGCAAGCAAAGCGTTTTACACTGCTGTTCTGGCGGAACTTAAGATCCCCATGGTTATTACCGATGACGATTATATCTGGGCTGACGAACTGGTCATTTCGTCAGTAAAAAGTTCGGAGTCTGGCGGGGGGCCTACAGGACGGCACCATCTGGCCTTTCAGGCCGCAGACCGTGAATCGGTGAACGCGTTTTACCACGCAGCACTAAATCATGGCGGACGTGATAACGGCGCACCTGCCGAACGAACCTATCATCCCGGATACTATGCCGCTTTTGTTCTGGATCCGGACGGTAACAACATCGAAGCTGTTTACCATGGTGAGGGCGATCGCAGTGCCCGCTCTGTAGAAATCAGCTTCACTGTCTGAGAAAACAGGGAGCATATTTTCCCCTGTAGCTCCCGGTAACCGCAATGGAGAGCTTTATCTATGACCGTTATTCCGGTATCAGCCCTTGAATGCAGCATTACTGAGCTGTGCCGTATTCTTGCAGACAGCTTTAATGAATCATTGACACCGTTTGCGTTGCCACCGGAAATGTTTGCCTCACGTTTCATTTCCGAAGGACTCAGCCTTGAAGACTCGTTTGTCTGGCTGGTCAATGATAACCCGGCGGCAATAGCCATCGTAACCCGCAGAATGGACAAAGCGCGTCTGGCAGCATTTGGTGTGTTGCCCGAGTACCGGAGCCAGGGACTGGCAAAACAGATGCTTACTCCTCTGTTTACCTCCTTAAAAGAGAAAAAGTTATCCAGAGTGAGGCTGGAAGTGATGCGCGAAAATACCCGGGCCATCGCTCTCTATCACGCGCTCGGTTTTCAGGTTCGCCGACATCTGTGCAAATACCGGGGAGATCCACAGTCTCGTCTGGAAATACCTTCAGGGGATATGGAATCCAAGTCTGCTGATGACTTCCTGCGTACCGTCTGGTCTGCACCAGATGATGATCTTCCCTGGCTGACCAGCCCCCTGCAGCTCTTGTCTATTCCCTGCGACATCCTCAGGGATAACGAACATGCATGGTGTGCTGTTGCGGAGTTCATGGGACAACCTCAGCTCCGCTGTTTGTTTGTGGAACCGGTGTATCGTTACCAGGGACGGGCTAAAAGAATGCTTCAGAAAATCAATGCCAGATGGCCTGGTATAGGTACATCAGCCGCGCTCCCAGAAACGCTGGCACCATTATTTACTGCGGCGGGTTATCAGGCTGAACCGTTATGCCAGTTTGAAATGGAACTGACATTTTAAACTATCGTTATGCTGCATTCCGCATGACAGGAGAACAATGATGAGTTGCAAGTTTGAATGGATCAATGAGCCCGCCGTATGGTGCTACGAAAATAACGCCCTGTCGGTAATCACAGATGAGCATACTGATTTCTGGTACCGTACCTGGTACGGGTTTGAGCGTTTTACCGGCCACATCTACGCTACTGATGTAACAGGTGATTTTACTTTTCAGGTCAGGATCCGCGCAAACTTCACCACACTCTATGACCAGGCCGGAATTATAATGCTCGCTGACGAACAGCACTGGCTCAAAGCTGGCATCGAATTTAACGATGGAGCACCTGCAATCGGGAGTGTACTCACGATGAGAAATTCCGACTGGGCTACAGGACTCTTTCCTGGGGATCCGAAGGAATTCTGGCTGCGTCTGACCCATAAAAAAGATGCGTTACGACTGCAGTACTCCTCAGATGGACAGCACTGGCCATTACTTCGCTTATGCCATTTCCCTACGGGCCCTGTAAAAACGGGCATCATGTGTTGTACACCTCAGCGCAAGGGGTTGGAGGTAGAATTTCTTGATCTCAGACTGACTCCTGCGATGGATAAGGAACTGCACGATCTAAGTTGATAATAACCATTCAATAATAAAAAACGGAGAACCCGTTTATGAAGCCATTTTCGGGGCGCCTTGGCAGGTATGGCAGCGTGCTATTATTTCCACTGGCGATGATCATCTACGATTTTTCAGCCTACCTGACAACAGACCTTATTCAGCCGGGCGTCATTAACATTATAAATGAGTTACAGGCGGATGTTACGCTGGCTCCAGCATCAGTCAGTTTGTATATGGCAGGCGGACTGGCGCTACAGTGGCTCCTGGGGCCACTCTCCGACAAGATTGGCCGCCGCCCGGTCCTGCTCACGGGTGCAATGATCTTTGCCTTAGCCTGCCTGAGCATGCTGTTTGTCACCTCGATCGAACAATACTTCGTCGCCCGCTTTATTCAGGGCACCAGCATCTGTTTTATCTCCACCGTTGGTTATGTATCAATACAGGAGGCCTTTGATGAAAAAGATTCCATCAGGATCATGGCTGCGCTGACCTCCATTGTTCTGCTCGCCCCAGTTATCGGGCCGGTGGCCGGCGCTGCTCTGATGGCGTTCATTCACTGGAAACTGCTCTTTGCCATCATCGGTGTGTTTGGTCTGGTAGCATGGTTCTTACTACTGTTCAAAATGCCGGAGACAGTTATATCTCAGGGAAGATCATTCAAACCGGGTGAAGTGCTGTCAGATTTCATCGCGGCATTTCGCCATCCAGTGGTGCTGACCGGCTCACTGGCAGTCGCTTTTGGTAACCTGCCCATCATCACCTGGGGGGCGCTCTCCCCCGTGATCCTGATTGAGCACGGGGGGATGTCTCCCGGTACCTATGCCTGGACACAGGTGCCCGTGTTTAGTGGGATCATTATCGCCAGTGCGATCGTAGCGAATTTTATCAAAGACCCGACTTCACCGCGTTTTATCTGGGGTACTGTTCCGATACAGCTTGCTGGCTTGCTGGCTTTGCTGGTCGGCAACCTGCTATGGCCACACGTCTGGCTATGGTCAGTACTGGGAACGAGCTTTTATGCCCTGGGTATTGGACTGCTCTATCCGGTGCTGTTTCGCTTTACGCTCTTTTCTCATAACCTGCCAAAAGGCACCGTTTCTGCCACGCTGAATATTCTGGCGCTCGGCATAATTGCCCTTAGCATTGAAATAACCCGCTGGGTTTACTTCCATGCTGGCGGCAGGATTGCTTTCCACTGCGTGGCGCTGCTGGCCGGTATAGCCGTCATCATATCAGTTGCCCGCCTGCTTAAACTGCGTGGGCAGCATCAGAGCCAGTCAGTATCACCGGTAGGCTGCCAGGAGCAATAATGCAAAAGAGATTAAGGAGGGTTTATGTTTTCTTACGTGATGCTGGGTACTAACGATCTGCCACGCGCCATCCGATTCTACGATCCGTTGATGGAATTGCTTGGGTATCCAAAGGCAGGCCGGAATGAAGAAGGCGCATCCTGGGGGACGTTCAGCGGTAACCATACCATCGGATTGTGCGTCGGCAGGCCCTTTAACCAGCAACCAGCGAGCGTTGGTAATGGCACGATGGTCGCACTGAATACCCACTCGTTTGAACACATCCAGCAGTTGTACGAACTTGCTATCAGTCTGGGCGCCAGGGATGAAGGTACACCGGGGCACAGGCCACAATACGGACAGGGATTCCATAGTGCCTATGTACGCGATCCGGACGGGAATAAGCTGGCGTTTGTGTTCTATGCCGATGAGGGTTGAACATCAAACTGACAGTTTTCGTGTTGTGTATGAAAGCGGCGACACACCGGACATAGTCAGAGAGTAGCCGTCGGGTGTAGCTCAGACGGTAACTCCTGTGGTCGCAGAGACTGGTGCAGATGAATCATTTAAAAGGAAGTCTTATGCAAATAATTTCGCCAGGGTGCATTATTCGGCCATTTCAGCCACACGAAATCGATAGTTTTATGGTGTATCGCAATGATGCGGAGTGGATGAAATATCAGGGGTTTAAGGGGCTAACAAAAGAGGACTATGAATCAGCATTGCTGGGCGTTCTTACGCTTACTCAGGGAATTCAATTGGCCATCGTCAACAAGCTAACGCAGGTTTTGATTGGTGATATCTATTTACGTCAGCAATGCGATGTATTTTGGCTCGGCTATACCATCAGCCCCGCTCATGCTCGCCAGGGATATGCATTTGAAGCCATTACCACCACCATCGGCTGGATAAAAGAGAACGGTTTTTCACTCATCAAAGCCGGTGTGGATCCGGAAAATACCTCTTCAATAAAATTACTTATCAGGACTGGCTTTCATTTTTCAGGCATCGAAGAGGGTGAGCATATTTATGTTCTGGATTTAACAAAAGAAGAATAACCTCCGGAGGGGAAAAGCCAATGAGGCCATATAAGGGGTACTAAAACCTGCATTCGTCAGTTTCATCTGCTTTTTTCAGTAAATGGGCTGGCGTTCGATTTCCGAAGTACATCACACTTTTTCTACTGAAACATATCCCTGCTAAAACTACGTGTTACTATTCGCTCCGTAAATACCTTTCAACTCAACCCGAGGCCTTGATGCTGGAGAATGTAATCATCCGATAATCAGCTTACCGACCTTTTCAGGCCGGACTGATTATCAATGCGCCGAAATCGAATGCGGACACCGCGGTGTGTTTGCGCGTTTTGCACATGATGATTAAACAGGTTTTCCAGTATGAATTTATCCCGTCAGGAACAACGTACCTTACACGTTCTCGCTAAAGGTGGCCGTATTGCGCACGTCCGCGATTCTTCAGGCCGCGTCACTTCCGTTGAATGCTACAGCCGCGAAGGGCTGTTGCTGACCGACTGCACGCTCGCCGTCTTCAAAAAACTCAAAACCAAAAAACTTATCAAGTCCGTCAATGGTCAGCCCTACCGCATCAACACCACCGGGCTGAATAACGTTCGCTCACAGCTTGATAACCGCTAAGGAGAGCATAATGGATATCAGCACCCTTATTTCCTCATCCCGACACATTCAACTGTCGGCGGAGGAGAGCAAAATTCCCTGGGACGAACCGGCCTTTAGCCAGCGCATGCTCGCGAACCATTTGTCGCAGGATCACGACTGGGCCAGCCGCAGGCAGGAGGTCATTGAGCGGCAGGTGAATTGGATCGCCAGCCTATTACCCCCAGGCGCACGTATTCTCGATCTCGGCTGCGGTCCCGGCTTTTACACCCACCGCTTAGCAGAGCGTGGATTTCACTGCACCGGCGTGGATTTCTCACCGACATCAGTGAGCTGGGCCCGCCAGCAGGCGCAGCACGCCGGATTGAATATCGACTATGTTCAGCAGGATGTCCGCGCATATTGGCCCGATAAATCTTTCGATTTCATCATGATGATATTCGGGGAGTTGAATGTTTTCAGCGCGGCGGATGCGCGCTCACTCGTCGGTCGCTGCGCGCTGTGGCTGGAGTCGGGCGGCAGGCTGCTCACTGAAGTCCATACTTTCGACGAAGTTAAGCGTCAGGGAATGGCTGAAGCAAGCTGGCAACGCTGTCCGGACGGGCTGTTTCTGGGCGTCCCTCATCTGCTGCTGACTGAACATGACTGGGATGAAGAAGCCCAGACCAGCTCAACAAAGTTCTGGGCCATAGAGGCAAACGGCCAAACCACCCGTTTCGGCAGCCAGATGACGGCATGGCGCGATGACGAGTACGTCAGCCTGCTCGACAATGCCGGATTTAAGCTGCTTCCTCCTCCTGAAAGCCACGACTGGCCAGTCAGCGAAACATTTGAAGGAAAGCTGTTTGCTCTGCTAGCCGACAAAGCAAAAGCCTCAGAGGAACTTCCTCTTAATACTCAACGCAATAAAAGGAATTCCAAATTGGATATCCCACGTATTTTTACCATCAGTGAAAGCGAACACCGCATCCACAACCCGTTCACAGAAGAGAAGTATGCCACGCTGGGTCGCGTGCTGCGCATGAAGCCGGGCACCCGCATTCTTGATCTCGGCAGCGGCTCGGGCGAGATGCTCTGCACCTGGGCCCGGGATCATGGCATTACGGGGACTGGCATCGACATGAGTTCGCTCTTCACCGCGCAGGCCAGACGCCGCGCAGAAGAACTCGGCGTCAGCGAACGCGTACATTTTATTCATAATGATGCGGCGGGTTACGTCGCCAATGAAAAATGTGACGTGGCAGCCTGCGTCGGCGCGACCTGGATTGCCGGAGGCTTTGCCGGGACAGTCGAACTGCTGGCGCAGAGCCTTAAACCGGGCGGCATCATGCTCATCGGTGAACCTTACTGGCGCCAGCTTCCGGCAACGGACGAGATAGCCCAGGCCTGCGGCGTCAGCTCGACAAGCGATTTCCTGACGCTTCCAGGGCTTGTCAGCGCGTTTGACGACCTCGGCTACGACGTGGTGGAAATGGTACTTGCAGACCAGGAAGGCTGGGACCGGTATGAAGCCGCAAAATGGCTGACCATGCGCCGCTGGCTGGAAGCGAATCCTGACGATGACTTCGCCGCCGAAGTCAGGGCCGAACTAAACATTGCGCCGAAACGCCACGTAACGTACGCGCGGGAATACTTTGGCTGGGGCGTATTCGCGCTCATCGCCAGGTAACAACAAGCCCTGGTATTTCTGACTGGAGATACCGGGGCTTTGCCTTTGTTTTGATCTGATGCATCACCTGCACAATACATATTCCGTATATTTATTAATCATGACGTTACCATAAGGAGCATCATATGTCACAACATGAACAGTTCTGTCAGGCTTGCGGAATGCCAATGTCGGCACCAGATGCACACAGTGCCAGTGATCAATATTGTGCGTACTGCAGCGACAGCAACGGCAATCTCAAACCCTGGGAAGAAGCGGTATCAGGTTTAGCCAGCTTCCTTGATTCCTGGCAAAAAGTCGGCCCGGAGGAAGCTCGGAAGCGAGCAAAGCGTTATCTGACGGCAATGCCCGCCTGGGCTCATAAAGCAGATGAATGAAAAACAAAGCCTGCGTGATTTAGGCAGGCTATCTTCTCTCCCCTGGTTCCATAAAAGAGAGCAGATGTTTTCTTACATTATGCCAGGGACCAATGATCTGTCACGCGCCATTACATTTTACGATCCGCTGATGGATATGCTGGCGTATCCACACGGCGTCCTATTGTTCAGTAATTCATGAGGGCGTTTACAGTTATATACTGACACCCATCTTTCCGTGATTTCCCACACTTCATTCAGAGTTCTGAACAGATAAAAATCGAGTATTTCTTTGGGGTATGTTCGGTTAAAGCGCTCAATAAAAGCGTTCTGCGTCGGCTATTCGGACGGTAATGGTAAACCGTTCTGCTCAGGTTCAAACTCCGGCAGGCCTTGCGGATACTGAGTCCAAATGTCGTTATCAGATGAGTGATCAGCTTACGCTTATAGGCTGGTTTTAAAGCTTTTTTCGATAACGTCTTTCAGCGCCCGGCTCTCAAGGCTAAGGTCGGCAAACAACTGTTTGAAACGGCGGTTGTCGTCCTCAAGATCCTTGATTTTTTTATATCAGAAGCTTCCATACTGCCGTATCTGGACTTCCAGTAGTAGTAAGTGGCTTCAGAGATACCGGCCTCCCGGCAGACATCTTTAACGATTCGTCCGGCTTCAACCGACTTAATCAATGGGGAGCAGGTCAGCGGGCTTAGTATGCAAAAACGGATCTCCGTGGAGGTCCGTTGATATGAGTTTGGTGCCGGACTCGGTATCGAACCAAGGGTGTGGGGATTTTCAAAACTTGTGCTTAATTTGGTAAGTCTGACGGTAAAGGCCAGTCTTCTGGTACCAGGGCAGGGGGCTTGGTCCAAGGAAGCTCGGTTAAAGAATCCTGGAACCACTGGTCGCGAAGATTTGCGTGCTCTGTCACAATAAGCTGAAAGCCTGGGACCTCTTCTTTAGTAAACTTCAGCAGTAACGCAAACAGCCTACGTACTGCTGCTAAGTCAGCATCAGCTTCCGTTTTCTGAACAGTACCATCAGCTTCCTGGTAAATTTTTTCAGAAGGGAAATAAACTTGGGTAGGCTGATCAATTAAAAGAAATTGAGGGATGGGGCAATTGTTCTTTGAGGCAAAGAGATGAATGGCTAGCAATGCAGACAGGTGATAAGCGAGATGATTTTCTCCACCGCCAGTTCGACTCATAGGTACGGGACGATCTGTACGATCAAAGATAATAGTCATTTGGCTTAGATCAAATCGAGCAGGGAGCCCCTTAAATTCTGCATCAAAAGCCAGGATGTAGCGTGTAATCTGTGACGAAATGTTATTCAGAATAGATATGAGCCTTTCATGGCTGCTATCAGCACCAACTTTCCTTTGTAGTTCTTCGACTTTGAGCTTTAGACGACGATTTTCTGCTTCATATGTTGCCAGCTCTGAGTTAGGTACTAGGTCTTCCAAGAACAAACTTATACGACCAATTACTCTTGCCGCAGCATTATTGCGTGTGCCTAATTGCTCAATAACTTCGTTTGCCGCGATTGCAGCAGCAAGCTCCACTTCTTTGGCCCTTATCGAACTTACAATGGTCTGAACCTCATCTTCTAGTTCAGCAAGATAAGCATCCATTTTAGGGCGTTGTCCAGACACAACGCTCATTTCAGCGTCAAGAGTTGTTAGTTCGCTCAGGAGTGCTTTTGCAATTGGAGATTCCATTGCTAAGTTTGCTTCACAGAAAGGCCATTGCCATTCGCTAGTTTCCGGATTTTTCGGTAGAGCCTTGATAGAAGATAATCGGTCTTGCTGTTCTAAAACTTCGTTTTCAAAATTACCTGATTGCTTGGCATACATCCGAGCAGAATCAATTCGGGACTGGATCTTACGTCTGTCTTGTCGTAAACCAGCAATTTCATTTTCAAGAATGGATATTCTATGTCCATCGTCTTCAGGTAGGGGAGACGGAACCCATTGCATTGCAGAACGCAAAACATTAATTACTTCGTCAGTTCCGATTCTGTCTTTGTCTTGTGTGATGATACCTACGGCTCTGGCTTCAGATAAAAGCCCATAACCTTTTAGCAATGATGTATCGATTGTATCGCGCGCTTGTTCAAGACGTTTGGTGTTGATTTTCAGATCTCGCTGCGCTGTACGGAGTTTGGCCTCAAGTTCATAGCGATCATTTGATGAAATGCCTAGAAGAATCGGTAATGTATCGCGAATAGCTTGTGGCTGAAATGCCTCATTTTGTCGATAAAAAAGTTGATCTTTATTTGCTACAAGGCCCTGCTTTTGGAAAAGGTAATAAAAAGTATGCTTGATGTTTGCATCAAAGCTTTCTCTGCTGTGCCCAATTGCCACATCTGTACGGTTCTCGCGGATACCAAGTAATCGTGACAACAGTGCGACTACCGAATCATCATCGGTGTTAACCGAGAGGTCTTTGAAATTCGGTGCGGTCAGTTCATTTCCTCGTCGCAGCATAACAGTGCCACAGCTTGTGGCTCCTGCATTTGGTGTTGGTTTCGCAATAAGTATCTGTTCCTGTGAAAATTGATAAATGACTGCGAACCATGACACTTTATCGCGAATAATACCTTCTGGTACGTTAAAGGTAGATCGACCCATGCAGTATTCAATGATCTCAGAAAGAGCTGATTTACCGGTTGAGGAACGGCCAGTAATGACATTTAAACCATTAACCTTAAAGTGCAGGTCCCGACGTTGGCCATCATGGCTGTAGACATGAATCGACTTAATTTTCATGGGCGTATTCCAAAGGTCGTGTATACCGTAACGCGATCAGCAATACGGGCAAATTCTTTTCCTATATAGCGTGCGACACGCTGGCATGAGATAGATTCTTCAGTCCCTATGACCGATTTGCGAACTTTATTAGGTACTGTTTTCAACCGGCCGTCTTGTGTTACAACAAAACATCCTCGTTCCATGAGCATTCCAAAAGCTTCAAGCGTAAATGGAAGCATATTATTGACGCGGTTAGCAAAATTAACGAGTAATTTGGGATTGTTTTCTATAGTTTTCAAAAGGTAGCGGCGAGGATTTTCAGCAAACACTTGGCGAGAATCTTTTTGCAGACATAATGGTAAAACTAAAAGAGCCAGAGAAAATGGCATGCCCTGTGAGTTTTCCTCTTCGTAGCTCTGCATTGCTCTAAATAGCACAACACCACAAAATGCAGGATTGAAAAGATTTCTTATCTCGAATGGACGCTGATCCCATTGCTTCATGCTTGGGCTCCCAACAATTGACCAACTCTATTTAGGAAGTGGGGATGCCAGAAAATTTTGGGTAGTGGTCTACTGTTCGCAAGGATGTGAAATCCTCCTCGAACTACATAAGGCTCAGTCACTCGTTCTCGGATACGCAATGAGTGAATATTACCACTTTCAAGATCGGCCCATTGATACAATGCTTTTCCCGCAGTAATAAGTACTTCGTCAGCTGAATTTTCATCTAATTCTTCAAAAACGACGTCTTTATAGCGACTCCATTCATCAACAAGGCGGTCTTCATAATCTTCTATCTCTCCTGTAACCAAAAGGTTTTCACGAGCCCATGAAGAACGCTGCTCAAATGCTCGGTAGTAGTCGAGAATCGCATTTCGGATTCGATTAGAGGAAATCCCTATTTCACGGAGCTGCACAACAAAGAGCCTGTGATCATTCATAGCATCGATTTCTCCAACGGGCATTTTTCCTCTGAACGTAATCGGCAGATTGTCAGATTTATACTCTTCAGAAAATGCTGCAAGTTTGTCGGAAATCTCATAACCAAAAATCGCCTCTTTACGTTTCCCTGTTAGTAGATCGACTATGGTGTTATTCCACCACCCTTCAAGTCGTTCAAAAATAGCGTCTCGGTTATCGCGTCTAATGATACGCATGTGCTGATTTTTAATAATTGTTGGGAGGTCTTCAATGCGAGGCCCGCCATCAAATATGATTATCCGTGATAAGAAGTCATCTTTTTGCTCATCAGTAAGTTTATTGAATTCATCGGCTATTGCCGTGATCAGTTTTGACTTGCTTCTAGCCAGAGCTGTATTGGCGAGTTGAGTTATTGATACTGAATTATCGTCTTTTGTTGGCGCTTCGACTAAAAAATGTTGCAGGAACGAGGCGTTTGAGATAGTTCCGGTCGTAAACAGAAAGAAACGAAGATTTGCTTCGGTTTTACCATCACGATTATAGCGGTCAAGCCAGATGCGGACTGACTTCCAGAAATCGGTAGACAGGTCGGTTAGAGTATCCCCATCTCCTTTGTGTTTGAGCGATGCCAGTGTTTTGACACCATTAGAATTGACGAAGTCTAGGTCATCATCTTTTTCGATCAAAACAGATGTATCTTCTGGCCACTGTAGAAGCTTAAGTAGCGCAAAACGAGGCTGATAGATATACCCTAAGCCCTGTTCACCTGCAGCGTATTGATCGCTAGATACTCCGGTCATTTTTAGTCCCTGCGTCGGTTGCGCTTTCAGTTGTACGGCAGAATGACTCATGAAAGCAACAAGCTACCATCCAATGTTTGGTGGTACGTATCACACATCTGTATTAATTTAAAACAATACCACTGCGTTTCCTGCGTGAATAGAAAAAGTAAGTACTTGGGGATGCTAAATGTGAAATGAATAGCGTTCCGTGCCCTGGTTTATCGTGTTGAGGAGACACTGTAACCTGAATGGAAAACGGCGTTCGGTCAAGTGAAGGCTTTCGTTGGAAAAACGCTTTCATGACGGCCCCTCATGTTGCTGATGAAGACATTACTAACATCCCAATGAATTAATCAAGGAGGGGGGCAGGTCAAAGCAGTACTGGATCGCTTCACGCAAAAGTCCATACAGTGCGGTAAATATTCCAGAAGGTAAAGAACAGACAAAAAAATAAAAGAATGGCCTTCCCCGCATCTTCAGGCGCGGGGAACAACCACTTAACTATTTGTCGATGAACTTAGAAGCTTGTCAATATAATCAGCGTACCACTGCATCATTTCTAGCCTTCCATCCAGATACTGTGCATGGTTGTATGTCCCACGAATCGCATTCTTATCGACATGTGCAAGCTGGGTTTCAATCCATGCCGTATTGAACCCTTCCTCATGCAAAATCGTACTCATCGTGTGGCGGAAGCCATGCCCTGTTACCTTCCCTGTATACCCAATCCGTTTGAATACCTGATTAATACTCGCTTCGCTCATCGTTTTACGGGGGTCATTCCTCCCTGGGAACACCAGAGGATATTGCCCAGACATCACTTTGAGCTGCTGTACAATCTCCAGCGCTTGGGTAGAGAGGGGCACCAGGTGAGGCCGTTTCATCTTCATACGCTCTGCGGGAATTTCCCACACCGCTTTTTCAAGATCAAACTCACTCCAGCAAGCACCTCGGAGCTCGCCAGTGCGAACTCCCGTAAGGATCAGCAGACGAGCGGCAAGAACAACTAGTGGACTTCCTGTATAACCTGAGAGAGCTTTAAAGAAGTCTGGTAGCTCCATAACGGTAAGGAAGGGATAATGCTTCGATTCATGTCCTGACATCGCGCTGGTAAGATCTGCCGCAGGATTGTATTCCGCGCGACCGGTAACGATGGCATAACGAAAAACTTCGCTGCAGCGCTGGCGAACCTTCTTGGCCTTCTCTGTCGCGCCACGGCTTTCCATTCGACGCAGCACATTCAGCAGAACCAGCGGTTTGATTTCATTCACCGGCTGCTGGCCGATATAGGGGAAAATATCTTTATTGAAAGCTTCGATAATGTCGGAGGCATAACCTTCTGACCACCGGCTCACCTTCGTTCCGTGCCATTCAAGTGCCACAGCCTGAAACGTATTATTGAGCTGCACATCGCGAACCAACTTTTCTTCTTTCTTGGCAAACGATGGATCGATACCTTCGGCCAGCTTTTTCTTGGCTTCATCACGTAGTGCCCTCGCTTGTGCAAGTGACACTGCCGGATAGACACCAAAAGCCATACGTTTCTCTTTTCCATTGAAGCGATATTTCATCCGCCAGTATCGAGAACCAGAAGGAACAACTTCAAGATACAAGCCCGCACCATCTGCTAGCTTGTAGGCTTTCTCTCTGGGTTTAGCAGCATCTACCTGTCGTGCATTAAGCTTCATTGGGGGCATCTCCCTGGACCGAACACAGAATGCCCCCACTTATGCCCCCAGCTGTAATTTGATTCCGGTTGAGTCCAGTTGATAACAGGAGATAAGATACGGGCCAGAAACCGCAGTATACGGGCTTTAAGTTGATTTCGGTAGACTTGGGAAGAGTTTGAAATGGTGCCGATAATAGGAGTCGAACCTACGACCTTCGCATTACGAATGCGCTGCTCTACCAACTGAGCTATATCGGCCCTGCAAGACGTGCTGACGAGCGTAAGCACGGGTTAGAAGGTTAAAACTAAGTGGGTGATGCGTCAATGCCCTTGTGAATCAAACGGCTACTTTTGCATCACCCAATGCGCATTAAGCACGAATGGTATCGTCGCCGAAACCAATCCACTTATAGGTCGTCAGGGCTTCCAGCCCCATCGGGCCGCGCGCGTGCAGCTTCTGGGTGCTGACCGCCACTTCCGCGCCGAGGCCGAACTGGCCGCCGTCGGTAAAGCGGGTAGAAGCGTTGACGTACACTGCCGAGGAGTCCACCTCGTTGATAAAGCGGTTCGCGTTGCCCAGGGTGCGCGTCAGGATGGCGTCGGAATGCTGAGTACCGTGCTCGCGAATATGCGCTACCGCTTCATCCTGATCGGCCACCACCTTCACGTTCAGATCCAGCGACAGGTACTCATTGTCATACTGCTCCGCTTTCACCGGCTCTACGCTGGCCGGGCCGTTTTGCAGCGCGGGCAGGGAGGCCGCATCGGCGTGCAGGCTGACGCCGCTTTCCGCCATCTGCTTGCTCAGCGCGGGCAGGAAGCGTTCGGCGATATCCTGATGTACCAGCAGCGTTTCGACCGAGTTACAGGCGCTCGGGCGCTGCACTTTGGCGTTAACGATCACTTTCAGCGCTTCGGCAACGTCAGCGGAGTGGTCGATATAAATATGGCAAACGCCGATCCCGCCGGTGATCACCGGAATCGTCGACTGTTCGCGGCACAGCTTATGCAAACCTGCGCCGCCGCGCGGGATCAGCATATCGATATACTTATCCATCTTCAGCATCTCGCCGACCAGCGCCCGATCCGGACTCTCAATCGCCTGGACGGTGGCTGCCGGTAAGCCGCACTCCTGCAGCGCCTGCTGAATCACTTTCACCGTGGCGGCATTGGTGCGCCAGGTCTCTTTGCCGCCGCGCAGAATCGCCGCGTTGCCGGTTTTCAGGCACAGAGAGGCGACGTCGACGGTCACGTTCGGGCGCGCTTCGTAAATCACGCCGACCACGCCCAGCGGCACGCGGCGGCGCTCAATGCGCAGGCCGCTGTCCAGCAGGCCGCCGTCGATCACCTGACCAACCGGGTCCGCCAGGTTGCAGACCTGACGAACATCGTGAGCAATCCCGCTCAGGCGCGCCGGGTTAAGCGCCAGGCGATCGAGCAGCGCCTCGCTCAAACCGTTAGCGCGCGCTTCCGCCAGATCCTCAGCGTTAGCCCGCAGGATCGCGTCGGTCTGCGCTTCAAGATAGTCGGCAATCTTTTCCAGCACCTGGTTTTTTTCGCGGCTTGAAAGCTGCGCGAGTTTGTACGAGGCCGCTTTGGCAGCAATGCCCATTTGTTCCAGCATTTTCAGCTCCTTAACGGATAATCATGTCGTCACGGTGGACGGCGACCGGGCCATATTCATAGCCCAGAATGGCATCGATCTGCTGCGAGTGCTGCCCGGCGATACGGCGCAGCGCATCGCTGTTATAGCGGCTGACGCCGTGGGCGATATCGCGGCCTTCAAGGCTGCGGATGCGGATCACTTCGCCGCGCGAGAAGTTGCCGGTGATGGTTTTAATCCCTTTCGGCAGCAGGGAACTGCCGCGTTCAAGAATTGCCTGGGTCGCACCGGCGTCAACGGTAATTTCGCCCGCCGGCGGCGCGCCGAAAATCCAGCGTTTGCGGTTTTCCAGCGGCGACTCCTGGGCGTGGAAGCGGGTGCCTACGGAAACCCCCTCCATCACGTCGCCAATCACGCCAGGGCGGCTACCGGCGGCAATGATCGTATCAATACCCGCGCGGCAGGCGACGTCGGCGGCTTGCAGCTTGGTGCCCATACCGCCGGTACCTAAACCCGACACGCTATCGCCCGCGATAGCGCGCAGGGCGTCATCAATGCCGTAAACGTCTTTAATCAGCTCGGCCTGCGGGTTGTTGCGCGGGTCGGCGGTGAACAGCCCCTGCTGATCGGTCAGCAGCAGCAGTTTATCGGCGCCCGCGAGAATTGCCGCCAGCGCCGAAAGATTATCGTTATCGCCGACTTTAATTTCAGCGGTCGCCACGGCGTCATTTTCATTAATGACCGGCACGATATTGTTATCCAGCAGCGCGCGCAGGGTATCGCGGGCGTTAAGGAAGCGTTCGCGGTCTTCCATATCGGCGCGGGTCAGCAGCATCTGGCCAACGTGAATGCCATAAATAGAAAAAAGCTGTTCCCACAGCTGGATAAGACGGCTCTGGCCGACAGCTGCCAGCAGCTGTTTCGACGCAATGGTCGCGGGCAGTTCCGGGTAGCCGAGGTGCTCACGTCCGGCGGCTATCGCCCCGGAGGTGACGATCACAATTCGATGACCCATCGCGTGCAGCTGCGCGCACTGACGTACTAATTCAACGATATGGGCGCGGTTCAGGCGGCGGGATCCGCCCGTTAAAACACTGGTGCCCAGTTTTACCACCAGCGTCTGGCTATCACTCATGATTCTCTGCCGTTCAAAAAGGAGTTTCGATATCGAATTGATGTTGTAACAGGAGTGAGCCCGCTTGCCAACACCTGGCGTGGTGGACGAACCACTTCATTGCGCGGATCGGGCATTCTGGCGAGAAAATATGACACATTCATGACGGAAATAATTTAATACTCTTTTTAAGTAAAAGTTCCATGTTGTCATAAATTTTTAATATTAGAGCGTTAAAAAACCTGCAGTTTTTGACAGGGCTTCCGCCCGGAATTGATTAGCGCGTATAAATAAATTACCAGGACTGAATAATGAAAAAGAGCTCACTGGCATTAATGATGATGGGTCTTATTGCTTCTTCGGCTACCCAGGCGGCAGAAGTTTATAATAAAAACGGTAATAAACTGGACGTCTACGGCAAAGTCAAAGCGATGCACTATATGAGCGACTATGACAGCAAAGATGGCGATCAGACTTACGTTCGTTTCGGCATTAAAGGTGAAACGCAGATTAACGACGATCTGACCGGCTACGGCCGTTGGGAATCGGAGTTCTCCGGCAACAAAACCGAAAGCGACTCCACGCAGAAAACGCGTCTGGCGTTCGCCGGGGTTAAAGTGAAAAACTACGGCTCATTCGACTATGGTCGTAACCTCGGCGCGCTGTACGACGTCGAAGCCTGGACCGATATGTTCCCGGAATTCGGCGGCGACTCTTCCGCGCAGACCGATAACTTTATGACCAAACGCGCCAGCGGCCTGGCCACCTGGCGCAACACCGATTTCTTCGGCGTGGTAGATGGCCTGAATCTGACCCTGCAATATCAGGGCAAAAACGAAGGTCGCGACGCGAAGAAACAGAACGGCGACGGTTTCGGTACCGCCCTAAGCTACGACTTCGGCGGCAGCGACTTTGCCGTCAGCGCGGCCTATACCAGCTCCGATCGCACGAACGACCAGAACCTGCTGTCTCGCGGTACGGGTAAAAAAGCGGAAGCCTGGGCAACCGGCCTGAAATATGACGCCAACAATATTTACCTGGCGACCATGTACTCAGAAACCCGCAAAATGACGCCAATCAGCGGCGGTTTTGCCAATAAAGCGCAGAACTTCGAAGCCGTGGCGCAGTACCAGTTCGATTTCGGGCTGCGTCCGTCCCTGGGCTACGTGCTGTCAAAAGGTAAGGATATTGAGGGCGTAGGCAACGAAGATCTGGTCAACTATATTGACGTTGGCGTGACGTATTACTTCAACAAAAATATGAATGCCTTTGTGGATTACAAAATCAACCAGCTGAAGAGCGATAATAAGCTCGGCATTAACGATGATGATATCGTTGCTGTCGGTATGACCTATCAGTTCTGATAAGTTAACAGCTAACAGACAACAAAGCCGCCGTGGCGACAGGGCGGCTTTGTTATGAGTGATTAACGATTTTTTGCCAGATGCAGATTATCGTTATTCATGGTTATCTGGGCGTTATATTCCTTCGGCAGGCGGCGAGCCTGGTAGAATACCGATTGCCAGTATGGATTATCCAGCGAAGAGCGCATCACGCCCTGGCTGGTGGAAGCATGAAGAAAATTACGGTCGGTATCATAGAAACCGACGTGCATGCCGCCTTTAATACGGAAGAAGACTAAATCTCCCGGCCGCAGCTGCCGCGGGCTCACGCGCTCGCCCATATGCAGAAGCTCGCGCGTCGTAATGCGCTCCATCGGCAGGTTGAAGCGATCTTTGAGCGTGCGCCAGACAAACCCGGAGCAGTCGACGCCGCTTTGCTCCGTCCCGCCCCATTCGTAGGGCGTTCCCTCCCAGGTATGCATTTGATCGTGCAGCGCGGCGATCACCGGGATCAGATCGTCTGAACCTCCGTCGATGGTCGAGTGACTACTCTGGGCGGCGGTTTTATGCGGTTTCGATGAGGATGAACATCCTGCCAAAAGCAAAAAAGGAACAAACAGTAGCGCGTGAGAGAGTCTGGGCTTCATATCATTGTTTTTCATCACTGAAAACGGGCCGTGATATTTTATAGCCGATTCGCTACGGCCTCAGAATGACCAAACGCAAAATTTACGAAACCTTACGTAATTAATACGGGCAGGATCGTGCAGTGAAAAATAACGCGCATTATTTAACGCCAACCTGAACTTATCGTATTAATAAATTTTTTCTCCGTGAAACAATATTTCACAAATATTCGCGTGTGACGCAACCGGGCAGATTCACTTCAAGGTGAAAGATCCTCATCATCCCGCCATTGCGCCGCCAGGCTCCCCTCCAGTACTTTTGAGGAATAAAAGAGAGAGTGGGGCGGGCTAATGCATCTGGATTTTCGCCAACTGCGCAACTTTGTGGCGCTCGTTGAGTACGGCAGTTTTAATCGCGCGGCCGAGGCGGTGTGCCTGTCGCAGTCGGCATTCAGCCGCAGCATCCAGGCGCTGGAGCAGAGCGTCGGGCATCCTTTATTTGACCGGCAGAGCAAGCTACCGACGCTCACTCTTCACGGGCAAAAGCTGCTGCCCTACGCCCGCCGTTTTCAGGAACTTAACGTCGAGCTCAGCAGCCAGCTGCGCGAAGCGGACGATGCGCAAAACGGCGAGGTCGCCTTTGGCTGCGGCCCGGCCCCCGCCGCGAGGCTGATTCCGGCTGCCATCGGCGAGTTTCATCGTCTTTTGCCGCAGGCGAGGGTGCGCTTTCAGATTGATAACTGGCTGGCTCTGCATCAGGCGCTCACCTCCCAGAGCTATCCTTTTGTCGTCGCCGACAGCTGGCAGGCCGAGCTCGACCCGCAGCTGCGCGTTCAGCCACTCAGCCCGCAGCGCTGCTTTTTCGTCTGCCATGCCGGGCATCCGCTGGCAAAACAGGGTCCGGTCTCTATTCAGGCAATGCTGCGTTACCCCTTTGCGGCACCCTATCTGCCGCCGGGCGTGCGCAAAGTGCTGGCGACCCTCAGCCAGCAGCAGGACTTCGCGCCGGCGATTCAGTGCGACCATATCTACGCGCTGCTTTCGACCCTGGCGCGAACCAATGCGATTAGCTTCGCCAGCGAGGATGGCTTCGCGCTATGCCAGCACAGCCATCGGCTGGTTAAGCTGGAGCTCAGCGATCTGCCTGAAGAGTGGCGGCTGATGCAGACCCGGTTTGCCATTATCTCTCCGGTTCATGCGGCTCAGCCGCCGCTGGTTGCGAAACTGATAGAGATGATCCTCCATACCGATCGTCAGCATCAGCTGCAGCTGCTGGCCCAGGAGGAGGGGAGTTAACCGGCGTTTTTCGCCTGGCCTTCGGCATCGTACTGCGGCCAGCGATTTTCCAGCTGCTGGGCTTTCAGCGCCCGCTCGACAAACTGGCCGTCCACCCACTGGCTGACGTCGAAAGCGCTGCGGATCAGGCGGCCCAATTGAGCCTGCCCGACGCTGCTGCTAAAGCTGGCGGTCAGGAACGGGTCGATGCGCGGCGAGGTGGTAAAGTTCAGATCCTGCGGCTGCAGCTCTTCGAGAAACAGCGCCTGCGGGATCTGGCTCTGCTGCGCCATCTCGGCGGACCAGGCGTCGCGATTGGCCGGGTCACTGATTTCAGCGGCGTTCTTCACCAACACGTTAACGATCTGCTGGGTCGCCTGCGGCCAGGCGTCTATAAACGTCTGCGTGCCGAGGAACCCAGCCTGAGTGGTGTTCTGGCGGCCGGAGTCACCGCTTTTGACGACCACATCAATCTTATCGCCGCGTAGCGCCAGCAGCGAAACGCCGCCCCACACCGCATCGACGCGACCGGCCGCCAGCGCCGCTTTGCCGGCGTTCCAGTCGAGGTTGATCACCTGCAGGCTGCTCTCGTTGAGGCCGACGGTTTGCAGCGCCCGGTCAAAGGCCAGCTGGTCCGCCGTGCCGCGATAAACCGCCACCCGTTTGCCTTTCAGATCGGCGAGGGTTTTAATCCCGGAAGCTTTGGTCACCGCGAGGTAAGATTCCGAACCCCGGCTGCCCAGCAGCAGGCGCGTCGGCAGCCCGTTGGCCTTACCGATAATCGCCGCCAGATCGCCGAGGTAGACAAAATCCAGCTGGCGGTTGGCTAACGCTTCATTTACCGCCGGACCGGCGCCTTTGAAAAACTGCCACTGCACTTCCACGCCCTGCGGCTTAAACACCTCTTCCAGCTGATGGCGGATAAACGCCATGCCGACCGGCCCCTCAATAAAGGGTTTACTGCCCGCGCTCTGGTCCGGCACGCCGATGCGGATAGTGCGTAGCGTTTCGGCCTGGACGCTGGACGCCAGGCCGATGACCGCGACCAGCGCCAGCAAGGTGCGGTTGAATATTGCTTTCATCATAACGTGTTGCTCCCTTGAGTTTTTTCTCACCCTAAAGAGCCGACGGGCAACGTGTTAAATGCTTTTATTCGCCAAGCATTGCCGAAAAAAAGCTAAATCAGAAGCCGCGTGCCCGCCAGGCTGAAATGCATTTGATGCATCGGGATTATTCGCCTTACGCAATGGCGGCGAAGCGTGAGGCACGTTTTGATAGCGACATGACTGACTGAAAAGTGGACCGAAATGTCGCAGATGATCTTAAGAACGGATGCTCCCGGCAGGCCGGGGTTCAGGCTTAACGGCTGGCCGTGGCTGCTGCCTGCGTTACTGCTGCTGCTGTGGTACATCGCCGCGCGCGAGGGATGGATGCCGGAGCAAATTTTGCCCGCGCCGTCGGTGGTTGCCGATACCGCCCTGTCGCTGCTGAGCGGCGATCTACTGGCGCAGTGGGGATTCAGCCTTCAGCATCTGGCGCTTGGCCTGCTGCTGGGCGCCATCGCAGGCACGCTGCTCGGGGCGCTGTTCGGCCTGGTGCCGGCCGCCGCGCAGCGGGTGGAACCGCTGTTTTACGCGCTGGCGCAAATCCCGACGCTCGGCTGGATCCCGCTGTTTATGGTGCTGTTCGGGATCGATAACGGCCTCAAGCTGGCGGTGATCGTCAAAACCACCGTAGTACCGATGACCATTAATACGCAGCAGGCGGTGGCCGGCGTGCCGTTGACCCTGAGCGAAGCCGCAAGAGTAATGAATTTTTCCCGCTGGCAGCGGCTGCGCTGGCTGGTGATCCCGGCAAGCCTGCCGGGTTGGTTTACCGGCCTGCGTCTGGCGCTATCGCAGGCCTGGGTGTCGCTTATCGTCGTGGAACTGCTGGCGTCTTCGGAAGGTATTGGCTACCTGATGGTCTGGGGTCGTCAGCTGTTTCAGCTGGATATCGTCTTCGTCACCATTGCGGTGGTTGGCCTGAGCGGCATGCTGATGGAGTGGGCGGCGAACCGGGCCTGTTCCCGGCTGGTGTTCTGGCCGCAGCCTGCCGCCGGACGCCTGGCGTGGAAACCGCAGGCCAGCTGGCGGGCGCTGCAGCTGCCGTTAGTTCTGCTGGCGCTGTGGCAGCTGGCCAGCCAGTCAGGCTGGATTGATGAAGCCTTGTTCTCTTCGCCGCTGGCGGTAGCGGTGCGCTTTATTCAGGGCATCCTGAGCGGGGAGCTGACTACGGCGATGTTGGCCAGTCTCGGACGGGCCTTTGTCGGCGGCGCGCTGGGGATTACGGGCGGCCTGCTCTGCGGACTGCTGCTGGCGCTGCGCCCGCGCGCCGGGCAAATCTTCACGCCCACGTTAAACGTGCTGCGCCATATCGCCCTGTTTGCCTGGCTACCGCTGCTGACCGCATGGGTGGGCAACGATAACGGCGGCAAAATCGTCTTTATCGCGCTGGCGTCGTTCTTTCCGATGTTCTTCAGCACGCTGCAGGCCGTGCTGCAGCGTAACCCGCAGCTCGATGAAGTGGCCAGGGTACTGCGCCTGGGCGAATTAGCGCGCCTGCGCAGGGTTATTCTTCCCGGCGCGGCGCCGGGGATCTTCGCCGGTCTACGGCTGGCGCTGATTTACGCCTGGCTTGGCAATATCGGCGCGGAATATTTCATGTCCTCCGGCGTCGGCATCGGCAGCCTGATGATCAACGCCCAGCAGCTGCTGGATATGCCCACCATTCTCTGCGGCATGGTGCTGGTCGGTATCACCGGCGCGGCGCTGGATAAAGCCGGACGTTTACTGGAAATGCGCGCCACCCGCTGGCGTCAACAGGAGCAGCTATGACCTCTTCAACTCTGGTCTCTTTTCGCCACGTGCGTAAATCCTGGCAACAGGTAACGGCGCTACAGAATTTCAGCCTGGATATCGCCGCCGGTGAACTGGTGGCGCTGGTGGGCAGCAGCGGCTGCGGTAAATCGACGCTGCTGCGGATGCTGGTAGGCCTGGAGTCAGCGACCCAGGGCGAAATTCGCATTAACGGCGAGCCGGTCACCGGCGTGGGCAAAGAGCGCGGCATCGTATTTCAGGAGCCGCGCCTGTTTCCGTGGCTGAAGGTGATCGACAACGTGATGCTCGGTCTGGCGGATGAAAAGCTCAGCCGGGCGGAGAAGCGCCAGCGGGCGCTGGAAATGCTGGAACGCGTGCAGCTCAGCGAATTCGCCAACGCGCTGCCCGCGCAGCTCTCCGGCGGTATGGCCCAGCGGGTCGCCATTGCCCGCGGCCTGGTGGCCCGTCCGCAGATTCTGATGCTCGATGAGCCTTTCGGCGCGCTGGATGCCCTGACGCGCCATACCCTGCAGCAGGAACTTTTACAGATACATCAGCGCGCGGGAACCACCACGCTGCTGGTGACGCACGATGTGGAAGAAGCCGTCGCCCTGGCCGACCGGGTCGTTGTGCTCTCGCCGCGTCCGGGGCGGATACGGGAAGTGGTAAGCCTGGCGCTGCCCCATCCGCGCCAGCGCGACGATGCCGCGTTTACCGCCGCCTGCCGCCAGATACGCAATCTGATTACTTCTGCCTGATTCTTTAATGTAAGGAGCAACTTATGGGACACCCCTCCGTCTTCCCGACCGGCGCCACCCTCTACGATCCGCAGCGCGCCTGGAGCGGCTACACCCTTTTCCAGGCCACCGAACACGGCGCGGTGCTGGTAGATATGAACGGTCACGTGGTACGCGAATGGCCTGAACTGCATGGATTTCCCAATAAAATCCTGCCCGGCGGCGCCATCCTTGGCCACAGCGGCGAGCGCGATCCGCGCTACGGCATGCAGGATATGCTCGATCTGATCCAGGTGGACTGGGAAGGCAATGTGACCTGGAAATTCGATCGCTATGAGCAGGTGAGCGATCCCGGCAATGAAACGCGCTGGATGGCGCGAGCTCATCACGACTATCAGCGGGCAGGCAATCCGGTGGGCTATTACGCGCCGGGGCTGGAGCCGCAGGTGGATGGCGGCAATACCCTGATCCTCGCCCATACCAACCTGCTGAACGAAGCGATCTCCGACAAGCTGCTGCTGGACGACACCATTATTGAAGTTGACTGGCAGGGCAACGTGGTGTGGGAGTGGCGCTGCAGCGACCATTTCCACGAGCTGGGTTTCGACGACGCGGCGCGTACCGCGCTCTACAACAATCCGAATATGCGCGCCAGCGGCGGTGGAATGGGCGACTGGATGCATATCAATTCGATGTCGGCGCTGGGGCCGAATAAGTGGTATGACGCTGGCGATGCGCGTTTTCATCCCGACAACATTATCTGGGACGCCCGTGAATCCAACATTATCGCCATTATCGACAAACAGAGCGGCAAGATCGTCTGGCAGCTGGGCCCGGACTACAGCAAACCGGAGTTGAAACACATCGGCTGGATTATCGGCCAGCATCATGCGCATATGATCCCGCAGGGGCTACCGGGCGCGGGCAATATCCTGATTTTCGATAACGGCGGCTGGGCCGGATACGGCGCGCCGAATCCGGCATCGGCGGACGGAGTGAAAAACGCCTGGCGCGATTACTCCCGGATCCTGGAGATCAATCCGCTGACCCTTGATATCGAATGGCGCTATTCGCCTTATGAAGCGGATTTGCCGCAGCCGACCGATTCGTACCGCTTTTACAGCCCGTACATCAGCAATATGCAGCGCCTGGAAAACGGCAATACCCTGATTAACGAAGGATCGAACGGGCGCATTTTTGAAGTGACCCGCGATCACGAAATTGTCTGGGAATATATTTCGCCGTTCTGGGGCAAGACGCTGAACAACAATATGGTCTATCGCGCCTACCGCATTCCCTACGCCTGGATCCCGCAGCTGGCGCAGCCGCAGGAGACGCCGATTGCGGCGGTCGATGTACGAACCCTGCGCCAGCCCGGCGCGGCGGCAGCGGGACCGGCGCAAAGCGTGGTGCGGGTGGCGGGCGTACAGCCGTACAGTAAGAGCGCCGATGCGCTGTGCGTGGCAACCGATAACGATACCCTGCGCCGCAGTCCGAAGCTGTTCCGCGTCGCGGAAAGCGCGTTCACGCCGATAAGCGCGGCGAGCGAGCTGGAGAGTGAAAGGCCCGTGCTGCTGTTCGTAGGCGCGGAGCGCTGCGTGCACTGCCGCAAGCTCTGGCAACTGCTGGCGCATGAGAAACTCAGCTCGCGAATTGCTCAACTGGATACGCGCTATCTGGATGCCGACCAGCATCAGGATCTGGCGACCACGCTCGGCGTGCGCGGCCTGCCGACGTTGCTGCTGCTTAAAGCGGGGCAGCCAGCAACGCGCGCGCCCGCGCAGCTTTCGGTGGATAATCTGTTCGACTGGCTGAATCGCGCAGCAGAGTAAGTCGCGATTATTGCGGACTGGCGTTTGCCGGTCCGCCGTTGATCTGGCGGATAAAGGCCATCGGCGAATAGCCCATCGCTTTGCGGAACATCGCGGTAAAGGCGGCCGGATACTCATAGCCCAGACTCAGCGCGACTTCGGTAATCGAGTCCCCTTCACGCAGCGCCGTCATGGCGTACATCAGGCACGCCTGCTGGCGCCAGTCGCAAAACGCCATCCCGGTCTCCCGGCGAAACAGACGATTAAAGGTGCGTACGCTTTTGTTCAGCTTTTGCGCCCACTGCTGCGGCGTGCTGCGGATACTGGGCTGTTGCTGAAAATCGCCGCATAGCGCCGCGAGATGGCTGTTCTGCGGGAGCGGGGTAAACATCGGCAGCGGCGCGGCGGCGCCCAGTTCATGGAGCAGGAGCGCAATCAGGTCGGCATCGCGCCCGCTCTCTTCATACAGCAGCGGTAGCTGGCAGGCGGCCAGCAGGAGCTGATGGATCAGCGGAGAAACCTGTAACACTTCGCAGCGCTCGCTATCACGCGGGGCGACCTGCGCATCAATATACAGGCTGTGGGTGCTGACGCCGGGCATCCAGACGCGATGCGGTTTTGTCGCCGGGATCCATACTCCGCTGAACGGCGGGACCAGCCACTGGCCGTCATCCGTTTCGACCTTCATTAACCCGTTCATCGCGTACAGAAACTGCGCCCGGCGGTGGCTGTGGCGCTCCAGCAGCGTATTGGGCGGGTAGTCGCTGCCCAGCGCCAGCACCCGGCGAGGCAGATGATCGACGTCATTAATCGCAACGTTGCGCATAAAAAGTTGCCCTGGCTGAAATTCGTAATAGATTGGCTTTAAAGCGTAAGCCGGCCATGAGGTTATTCTATATCGTTACCTCCTTTTGTGGAGGAGTTCGAATGAGCGACTGGCTTTTTCTGTGCGGCATACTATCCGGCGTGACCACCTGGCTCTTTGGTTTCGGCGGCGGTTTCGTTACCGTCCCGCTGCTCTATTTACTGGTCACCGGCGCGTGGGGAGCGCAAAGCGCAGTCGGACAGCAGGCGATGCAAATCGCGGTCGCCACTTCGGCGCTAGTTATGCTTTGTTCCGCGCTGCTGGCGACCTGGCGGCATGTGCGTACCGGCACCCTGAGCTGGCGTCGTCTGTGGGCCATGCTCACCGGCATTGCCGTTGGCGGCATCGCCGGCGCGCTGCTGGCGCTTGAGGTGAGCGGGGAGTGGATCCGCTGGCTGTTCGTTATCTACCTGCTGGCAACCGTTGCCGATTGCTACCTTCGCGCCGGATTTATGACCCCGCCATCCCGCCGGGTGGTGCCGTCGGTGCCACATGAGCTTACGACAGGCGGTATCATTGGCCTGATCGCCTCTTTTCTCGGCGTGGGGGGAAGCGTGATGACCGTTCCTCTGATGCGCCGTCGCGGCGTGCTGATGTCCGAAGCAGCGGCGATGGCCAACGTGCTGACGCTGCCGCTGGCGGCAACGGCGACGCTGACCTGGCTATTGCTCGCCTGGCTGTCGCCGGTGGCGTTACCGAATGGGTTTATCGGCAACATCTGGCTATCGGCGGCGGCGCAGCTGGTGGCGGGAAGCTGGCTGGGATTAAAAATAGCCTCCCGCTGGCTGGCGCGTTTACCGGATCGCTGGCATGTGAGAATTTATCCGCTATTGCTGATAGCCGTACTGCTGGTGATGAGCGTGCGGGGATAATGAGGGACGCGGCGCTGCGCATCCATCCGAGAGTCGCCCGGATAAGCGTAGGGTATGAACCGGAAACATGGGTAACACTTTAGACCGGATACATGGGTAACAGTTATAACTGGCATAGAAGAGGAGACTCGTTATGCCCGGTTCATTCTGCTGTCATTTTACTTGCGCATGCTCTCGCGAGGCGCTGTGGCCGATAAAGGAAAATAAACGATGGGTAAAACGCTGACCATTTTCGATCTGGATAATACGTTGATTAAGGGCGATAGCAGTACGCTGTGGAGCCGCTTTATGGTGCGCGAAGGGTGGGTAAACGATGCCGATTACCTGGCGCGGGAAGCGATGCTGATGGACGATTACGATCGCGGCGAGATGAATATCGCCGATTATGTGGCTCTGATTCAGGCGCCGCTGGTTGGTGTGGCAAAGCAGGACGTGGATGCGCTACTGGCGCGCTGCGTGCGTGAAGAAATTTTGCCGCGCGTTTATCCGCAGGCCTGGGATCTGATTCGGACTTTACAGGCAAAGGGCGAGCAGATACTGGTGATCTCAGCCTCGGTCAGCCTGCTGGTACAGGCAGTCGCGGCGCAGCTGGGCATCGAGCAGGCGCTGGGCATTGACGTTGAGATGGTGGACGGCGGCTATAGCGGAGTGATTGCCGGTACGCCGAGCTATCAGCAGGGGAAGGTGGTGCGTCTTGAGCAGTGGCTGGCGGCGCATCCCGCCTGTTCGGGTGTGGTGACCTTCTACACCGATTCGATTAACGATCTGCCGCTGTGCCTGCGCGCCGATCGCGTACGGCTGGTCAACCCGTGTCCGCAGCTGACGGCGGCGAATGCGCAGCATCAGTGGCCGGTACTGACGTGGCGGCTGTGATTTTCCCCGGGGGGGCGGCGTAAACGCCTTACCCGGCTACTTTTTCGTGCAGTTTGGGTAAACCGGATAGCTGCGCAGCGCCGCCTCCGGGAATGTTGTGATATCAGACTTCCCCGGGGAGGCGTAGCGCGATCCGGAAAAAACTAATCCGCTTTAAACAGCGGCACCACGCTGCCGCCAATATAGCGGCGGCGTAGCCAGGCGGACAGCGTATCCATCGCCATCACCACCGCCACCAGCAGCAGGGTAATAAACATCACCACGTCCCAGTTCCACAGACGCATATTTTCCGCATAAATCAGGCCGATCCCTCCCGCGCCGACAAAGCCGAGCACCGCGGCTGAACGGGTATTCGATTCGATTTGATACAGGCTCAGCGCCAGGAAAGTGGGGAAAGATTGCGTGAAAATGCTGAAACGGTGCTTCTGTAACCCGTTCGCGCCTACCGCCGTCAGCCCGCGTCCCGGCGAGCGCTCAACCGCTTCGTGCGCCTCAGCGTACAGACGCCCCAGCAGCCCGGTATCCTGCATGATTATCGCCAGTACCCCGGCCAGCGGCCCGAGCCCCACCGCGCGGACAAAAATCAGCCCCCAGATCGCCATATCGATACCGCGCAGCACGTCGAACAACCGGCGCATCAGCAGGGCAATCGTCCCCGGAATCACGCCGCGCATAATGTTGCGCGCCGCCAGGAAAGAGAGCAGCAGGGCGATAACCGTCGCGGTAAGCGTCCCGGCGAAAACAATCGCCAGAGTAATAGCGATTTGCGTGAAGTAATAGCGGAACGGCCAGTTAAAAAAGTCGTGCCAGACGAACATCCGCAGCAGATAGCGACTGATTTGCTCCAGTCCGCTGGCGAGCTGCTCGCCGCTGATGCCGAACTGCATAAAGAACCAGATATAGTAGAGCAGGCAGGCCAGCGTCAGCAGGCCGATATAGCGCAGATAGCGCCCCTGGGCCTGATACAAATGCCGATGCCGGCGACGGCTGGCGGCGATATCCGGTTGATTTTGCCACTGACTCATTTTTTCCCCTCCAGAACCCACTGCCGCAGGCGGCCGGACAGCATATCCAGCAGCGAGACCACGAGAATAATCAGCAGCAGCGTGATGCTGACCTGATCGTAACGGTCCAGTTTGATATTGGTCATCAGCTCCTGGCCGATGCCGCCCGCACCCACCAGCCCAAGGATGGTTGAGGAGCGGAAGTTAATTTCGAGGCGCATAAAGCCGTATGAGAGGAAGATGGGTTTGACCTGCGGCCACAGGGCAAAGCGGATACGCTGCAGATGCGACGCGCCGCAGGCGGCCAGGCCGCGCACCGGTTTATCCTGGGCGCTCTCTACCGCTTCATAGAACAGCTTGGTCAGGCTGCCGATAGTGTGCAGCATTAATGCCAGGAAGCCGGGGATGGCGCCGATACCAAAAGCCATCACGAAAATCACCGCCCACGCCAGCTCCGGCATGGTGCGCAGAAAAGCCACCAGCACGCGGACGGCAACACGCAGCGGGGCAGGGGACCAGGCATTATTAGCGGCAACGAACGCCAGCAGGGTGGCAATCACCACCGCAACCAGCGTCGACGCCAGCGCCAGCTGCAGCGTTTCCCAGATAAGCGGTAGCTGAATCGGCAGGCGATAGCCCCAGTAAGCCAGAGAGCCCTTAGTATGCGAATCGGCAAACAGATCGGCGATGTGCAGCGTGGGCAACGTCTCAAACAGGTAATCGAGAAAATTGGGCAGCGAGTGCCAGATGGTAAGGAGATTAAACTCGGCCAGGCTGCCGGCGGCAAAATAGAGTACCAGCAGCAGCAGGGACCCGCTAAAGGTATCGCGCTTTTGTCGCGAGCGTACCTGCTGATAGTAGCGTTCGAATTGGGTATGGGTGTTATTCATGCGTCGCTGTGTCTTCAACGAGTCGCTGCCCCCCGCGACACTCGCCGGGCGGCAGCGTCAGGGTGGGATTAACGCGCGCTAACCAGTTCGCGTTTCATATCAATAATCTGCTGAAAATCAGCCACGCTGCCCGGGCCGATATGCTGCGTGCCGCCCATCGCTTTAATAAAGCAGGCGTGATCCTCGGTATCCAGCTTTTTAATCGCGGTAATGACTTTGGCCTTAAAATCAGCAGGCAGGGAATTGCTGACCAGGATCGGGCCGTTCGGGATCAGCGGCGATTGCCAGATAATGCGGATTTGCTTCATCAAATCCGGGTGATCCATGCGAATCAGGCGGTTGAAGGCGCCGACGCTGTAGCCGCTATTATAGTCACCGACCATGGAGGTCCAGGTCACCGCACCGGCAAACTGACCGTTCAGCACGCCGAGAATATCCTGCTCGTGGCCGCCGGAGAAGGTCACGCTGGAGAAGAAGTTATTATATTTATTATCCGCGGTGCCGCCGAACTGCTGTTTAAAGGCGTGGTTTGGAATTAAAAAGCCGGAAGTGGAATCCGGGTCGGCGAAGCCAAACGCTTTGCCCTTCAGATCCTCTAACTTTTTATACGGGCTGTCTGCTTTGACAATCACCACCGAGTGGTAGCCGCGGGACCCGTCTTTATCATCTACGGCAATCCCAACAATATCGACCGCTTGCGGATTGTTAATATAAACGGAGGCGTAAGAAGACGGCGACATACTTAATACCACGTCAACTTTGCCACCCAGTAATCCCTGAATGACGCCGGAATAGTCGGAGGAGTTACGTAATTTTGTATCGACCTTCAGCTCTTTATCAAGGAATTGCTTAACGCACTGGTTGTCGCCAATTTGCTGCGTTGCGTTCTGACCGCCAAGGATACCCAGGTTTAATTCCTTCGGTTGTTCAGCAGCGCTTGCCTGCCACGCAATCATAATGCCTGCAACCGCTGCGGATAAACGAACTGCGCCAGTGATGTACTTTTTCATTATTTTGCCCGTGTGAGTGAAATTAATGCAATTGGCTAATTTCATCGCCATACAGCCGATGCAGAATATCCTGATTCAGCTGCGTGGGATGGTCGTCAAAAATAATCTTGCCTTTGGCTATGCCGATAACCCGCGTGCAGTATTCTCGCACCAGCTCCACCGAATGCAGGTTTACCATCACGCTGATGCCCTGTTCGCTAATTTCGCGCAGGACATTCATGATCCGCTGCGTATTTTTCGGGTCGAGAGAGGCGACCGGTTCATCGGCCAGCAAAATCCCCGGGTTTTGCATCAGGGCCCGGCAAATGGCCACGCGCTGCATCTGGCCGCCGGAGAGATTTTCCGCTCGCTGCAGCGCATGCGGCAGCATATTCATCCATTCCAGCAGGGAGATAGCGCGGGCGCGGTCGGCGTCGGGGAAGATTTTGAATAATGATTTCAGGGTTGAGGTTTGGCTCAGGCGTCCCAGCAGCACGTTGGTCAACACGTCGAGACGCGGAACCAGGCAAAAATCCTGGAAAATCATACCGCACTGGCTACGCCAGGCGTTCATCGCCCGCCCGGACAGCTTTGATACGTCCTGCGGCGTCCCTCCTTCCGGGAAGCTGAGGATTTCGCCGGCGCTGGCGCGATGGGTACCGTTAATGACGTGCAAAAGCGTCGATTTTCCGGCGCCGGAGCGACCGATCACGCCAACCAATTCGCCCGCATGCAGATCGAAACTGATGCTATCCAGTACGGTTTGCTGCGCGCGCCAGGCTTTACTCAGGTTGCGTACGCTCAGGACCTTACGCTGCCGGTCGATAAACGGCGGCGTAAACGGTTGATAATCGGTTTCTGCAACCGCAGCCAGGGAACTGTTCATAAGTGCGTCCAGATTCGTCAGTAAACTGGGCACTATTAATGGTGTTTTATATGACTGCCAGATGACAATAAGGCGAACAAATAGTGAACGAACCGGTGAGTCAGCGTAACGGATGACGAAAAATTCCGTCAGAGATCACATTTTTGCATCGGCAATCCGGCGTCTGAAAATACTCAGCCTACCTTTAATACGCTATGCGTACGATATTAAGAATGATACGTATTTCATCTGATAGAGATGCCGCGTTTTATGCGACATTAGCCGCAACGGTTTTATTGCCGCTGGCGCAAAGCAAGGCCTCAGGATGTTCGTGCAAATCTTCTTTCTGCGTCGATTTAACCGAATAGATAATCTTTTCGTGCTTGTTTACGATTCACCGCGCTAAATTTTTTGTCGGCGACTATACCTTTCGTGCGGAGCATAATTTCATTATTTACGCTAATTAATGAAATTAACCACTATTTTTGTGTTGATTATTGGTTTTTTCTTCTTATTTTTTGAATTTCTTCGGTTTTTTTGCTTTTTCGAATGAAAGTGCGGTTAAGAATAGTCTTAACAGCTAATAGCTAAGATCCTGGAACATATAATATTCACTTAAGAATCGACGCATATCCCACCAATAACCATATGAAAACAAATACTTTTTGTGTTTAACTCAATATCCTTATTTTTATTCTTCAGGCTTAAATTGACCTGGTCGGTAATTAGCCCCCAGCGCACTTATTGACACACATGGAGAAAAATCCTAAATTTGGTGACACAAGAAACAAGCAAGTCATTTAGTGTTCTTTGCCTCAAGCAATACTATTTTGTGGTTTTAGATTGGATATATTTATAAGAGGGAATTTGCTGAATTAGACTTTGCAGGCCTGGGCTATCAGCAGTGTTGTGATACGTTCAAGATTTCCAGGACTATGGGGTTTAACACTATATGGATTATAAATATTCTTTAGATCAGTGCATCTGGCCGGCGCATGATAGCTTTTTTTTAAAAGGTCTCGCTGAGCTTATTCTGGATATCGATGACTTAATCTATCTTTCACTAGAAAAGGTACGCCGGGAATTTGTATTTATTAACCTTAGCGCCAGTTCGCTGAATTATTTTATCCGCCGCGATAATGAGTGGTTGGCTGAAATGAAAGGAAAGCAGATTGTACTTATTGCTGCAAGGCGCTCGGAGGCGCTTGCCAATTACTGGTATTACAATGGCTCCATTCGAGGCGTGGTCTACGTAGACTTAGCTAAGGATATTCGTCAGGAGCTGGCTTACGTTATCAATGGCCGTTTTCTACGTAAAGATATAAAGAAAGATAAAATTACTAACCGGGAAATGCAGATAATTCGTATGACGGCGCAGGGAATGCATCCGAAATCTATCGCCAAAATTGAGAATTGTAGTGTGAAAACAGTCTATACCCATCGGCGAAATGCTGAGGCCAAATTGTATTCAAAAATATATAAGTTAGCGCTGTAATTAGTAATAAACGTTGTATTTAAAAATTGTGCACCAGGTCGTAACACCCAAAATAATTTGCGTCGCAGATAATAATGATGCGGCCTGAACTATGGCGGGAATGCACACAGACGTGGGACATCAGGTCCCTTAATAAACTCAGGATGAAAAAGCTATGAAAAAAAAGGTTCTTGCAATTGCTCTGGTAACCGCGTTTGCCGGTATGGGTGTCGCTCAGGCAGCTGACGTTACTGCTCAGGCAGTCGCTACCTGGTCCGCAACCGCCAAAAAAGACACAACCAGCAAGCTGGTTGTGACGCCGCTGGGCAGCCTGGCTTTCCAGTATGCTGAAGGGGTTAAAGGCTTTAACTCACAGAAAGGCCTGTTTGATGTGGCTATTGAAGGTGACACCACCGCGACCGCATTCAAGCTGACCTCTCGTCTGATCACCAATACCCTGACTCAGCTGGATACCTCTGGTTCCACCCTGAGCGTGGGCGTTGACTACAACGGCGCTGCGGTCGAAAAAACGGCTGACACCGTCATGATCGACACCGCTGCGGGCACCCTGGGCGGCAACCTCAGCGCGCTGTCTAACGGCTATAACACCGCTGGTCGCACCACCGCTCAGGACGGCTTCACGTTCTCCATCATCAGCGGCACCACCAACGGCACAACTGCCGTTACTGACTACAGCACGCTGCCGGAAGGTATCTGGAGCGGTGACGTCAGCGTACAGTTCGACGCCACCTGGACCAGCTGATCCTCTCGTAGCACCAGGCAGGGGGTTCTCCCCCTGCTTTCTTTCACGGAATGAAATGATATGAAAAAACACATTCTGGCCATCGGCCTGTTGCTCAGCACAATGACGCCTGCCCTGGCGCTGGATGTGGGCGATATCTCTTCGTTTATGAACAGCGACAGCAGCACGCTGAGCAAAGAGATCAAAAATACGACCGACAGCGGTCGCTTAATCAACATCCATATGGAACGCCTCTCTTCGCCGCTGGATGGCGGTAAGGTGATCCCGATGGATAAGCAGGACGAGATTTTACTGACCCCCGCCAGCCTGCTGCTGCCCGCGAAGGCCAGCGACGTGATCCGCTTTTTCTATAAAGGCCCGGCGGACGATAAAGAGCGCTATTACCGCATCGTCTGGTTCGATCAGGCGCTCAGCGATGCCCAGCGCAATGGCTCGACCCGCAGCGCGGTAGCCACGGCTTCGGCACGCATCGGCACCATCCTGGTGGTGGCCCCGAGAAAAGTGAATTACCGCTATCAGTACGCCAACGGCACGTTGACCAATACCGGCAACGCCACCCTGCGCATTCTGGCCTATGGCCCGTGCCTGAAACCGGCGGATGGTAAGGATTGCAAAGAAAACTACTTCCTGATGCCCGGAAAAGAGCGCCGCTTTACGCGCGTCAATGTGGCTGACAAAAAAGGACGGGTCGCGCTCTGGCAGGGCGAGCAGTTTGTTCCCGTGAAATAGACAACTGTGCTGACGGACCAAAACTATGCTTATACCAGGGATTGCCCCAGGACTTAAAGTGCTCCTTGCCTCTGGCATGGCCATCTTGCTTGTTCCGCTCAGCGTTTCCGCCGCGGCTGACAAAGTACAGCAAATCGGCGGCGTCATTATCCCTCAGGCCTTCAGCCAGGCGCTGCAGGACGGAATGAGCATTCCTCTGTTTATTCACCTCGAAGGCAGCAACGGTACCCAGGACGATCAGCGCATCGGCAACGCTTTTATCTGGCTGGATAACGGCGTACTGCGCGTCCGGCAAATACAGCTGGAAGAGAACGATAACAATGCCACCGTCAGTGAACAGACCCGCAAGCAGCTGACCGCGCTGGCCAATGAAGCATTCACTAAAGAACTCAAAATTAGTCTGACAGATGATGCGCAGCTACAGCTCAGCCTGCGCCAGCTGCTGCTGCAGCTGGTGGTGAGAAAGGAGGCGCTGGGTACCGTGCTGCGTTCGCGCAGCGAAGATATCGGTCAGTCCAGCGTCAATACCCTCAGCAGCACGATGAACTATAACCTCGGCGTATATAACAACCAGATGCGCAACGGCGGCAACAATACCTCCAGCTATCTGTCGCTGAATAACGTCACCGCGCTGCGCGAGCACCACGTGGTGCTCGACGGCTCGCTGTACGGTATAGGCTCCGGCAATCAGGACAGCGAAGTCTATAAAGCGATGTATGAACGCGATTTTGCCGGCCATCGTTTTGCGGGCGGGATGCTGGATACCTGGAATTTACAGTCCCTCGGCCCGATGACCGCCGTTTCGGCAGGGAAGATTTACGGCGCCTCATGGGGCAACCAGGCCAGTTCAACGGTGTTCGACAACTCCCAGTCGGCGACGCCGGTGGTCGCCTTTTTACCCGCCGCCGGGGAAGTGCATCTCACCCGCGACGGGCGCCTGATGAGCGTGCAGAACTTTGCCATGGGTAACCACGAAGTGGACACGCGCGGCCTGCCGTATGGCATTTACGATGTCGAGGTTGAAGTCATTGTGAACGGCCGGGTGGTCAGCAAGCGTACCCAGCGGGTCAATAAATTGTTCAGCCGCGGACGCGGCGCCGGCGCGCCGCTGGCCTGGCAGTTCTGGGGCGGCAGCTTCCATATGGACCGCTGGTCTGAGAGCGGTAAAAAGACGCTTCCGGCTAAAGACAGCTGGCTGGCGGGCGCCTCGGCCTCCGGTTCGCTCAGCACCTTAAGCTGGGCGGCGACCGGCTACGGTTACGATAACAACGCCGTCGCCGAGACGCGCCTGACCCTGCCGATCACTGAGTCCATTAACGTGAACCTGCAGAATATGCTGGCCAGCGACAGCTCGTGGAGCAGCATCGGCAGCATCAGCGCCACGCTGCCCGGCGGCTTCAGCTCGGTGTGGGTCAACCAGGAAAAAACGCAGATTGGCGACCGGATTCGGCGCAGTAATGCCGACAACCGGGCTATCGGCGGTACGCTGAATCTCAATTCACTCTGGTCAAAACTGGGGACGTTCAGCATCAGCTATAACGATGACCGCCGCTATAACAGCCACTACTACACGGCGGATTACTACCAGACGCTTTATACCGGATCCTGGGGATCGCTGGGCCTGCGCGCAGGGATACAGCGCTTTAATAACGGCGATAGCAGCGCCAGCACCGGGAAGTATATTGCGCTCGATTTCTCGCTGCCGCTCGGCAACTGGTTCAGCGCCGGGATGACCCATCAGAACGGCTACACCATGGCCAACCTGTCGGCGCGTAAACAGTTTGATGAAGGCAGCACCATCCGTACCATCGGCGCCAACGTTTCGCGGGCGATTTCCGGCGACACAGGCGATGATAAAACCCTCAGCGGCGGCGCATATGCTCAGTTTGATACCCGCTACTCCACCGGTACGCTGAACGTGAACAGCGGCGTGGATGGCTACGTGAACACCAACCTGACCGCCAACGGCAGCGTGGGCTGGCAGGGGAAAAATATCGCCGCCAGCGGCCGCACCGACGGCAATGCCGGGGTGATTTTCAACACCGGACTGGAAAATGACGGCAAGCTGAGCGCCAAAGTTAACGGTCGCATTGTTCAGCTCTCCGGCAACCGCAACTACCTGCCGCTGTCGCCCTACAGCCGCTATGAAGTGGAGTTGCAGAACAGTAAAAATTCGCTCGACAGCTACGATATCGTGACCGGGCGCAAGAGCCAGCTGACCCTTTATCCGGGGAACGTGGCGGTGATTGAGCCGGAAGTGAAGCAGATGGTCACGGTCTCCGGGCGCATTCGCGCGGAAGACGGCACGCTGCTGGCCAATGCGCGGATTAATAACCATATCGGTCGTACCCGCACCGATGAGAACGGTGAGTTTGTGATGGACGTGGATAAAAAGTATCCCACCATCGATTTCAGTTACGGTAAAAACCAGAGCTGCGAAGTGGCGCTGGAGCTAAGCCAGGCGCGCGGCGCGGTATGGGTGGGCGATGTGGTCTGTAGCGGCCTCTCCACCTATGCCCGCGTGCAGCCGACAGGAGAAGGTAATGAAAGCTAAGTGGCTGGCATGTTTAGTGATGTTAACGGCGGCGCTGTGCGTGACGCGGGTCAACGCCGCGGTCACCAAAACCACCTGGCCGGATGCGGCGGCCATGCAGTTTGTTTTCGTGGAAAACAACTCGGATGATAACTTCTTTGTCACCCCGGGCGGCGCGCTGGACCCGCGTATGACCGGGGCTAACCGCTGGACCGGGCTGAAATATAACGGCTCGGGCACCATTTATCAGCAGAGCCTGGGCTATATCGACAACGGCTATAACACCGGCCTGTACGCCAACTGGTTCTTCGATATGTGGCTGGATAACTCACCGGCTTCGCACCCTTTACTCGGCCTGCGCTGTATCAACTGGTATGCGGGCTGCGATATGGCCACCAGCCTGATCTTGCCGCAAACTACCGATGCCAACGGCTTCTATGGCGCGACGGTAACCACCGGCGGACAAAAGTGGATGCACGGCATGATGTCTGATGCTTTCTACCAGTATCTGCAGCAGATGTCGGTGGGCAGCAGCTTCTCAATGACCATCAACTCCTGCATGACGTCGGTGAGCTACGATGCCAGCAGCGGCGCACGCTGCAAAGATCAGGCCTCAGGGTATTGGTACGTGCGTAACGTCACCCATACTAAAGCGGCAAACCTGAAGCTGATTAACACCCATGCGCTGGCGGAAGTGTTTATCAACAGCGACGGGGTTCCGACGCTTGGCGAAGGCAATGCCGACTGTCGCACCCAGACTATCGGTACCCGTTCCGGTCTGAGCTGCAAAATGGTGAACTACAATTTGCAAACCAACGGCCTCAGCAATACCTCAATTCATATTTTCCCGGCTATCAGTAACTCGGCGCTGGCCTCCGCGGTGGGCAGCTACGATATGCAGTTCAGCCTCGACGGCAACTCATGGAAGCCGGTGAGCGGCATCTCTCAGTACTATACGTTTAATGAGATGAAATCATCAGATTCAGTGTATGTCTTCTTCTCAAGCAACTTTTTTAAGCAGATGGTGACGCTGGGCATCAGCGACGTGAATACCAAAGATCTGTTTAATTTCCGTTTCTATAACACCACCTCGCCCGAGTCTGGCTGGTACGAGTTTTCAACCTCTAACACCCTGATAATTAAGCCGCGTGATTTCAGCATCAGCATTATTTCCGATGAGTACACCTCGGCGCCGACCCGTGAGGGCTACGTGGGCAGCGGCGAGCCGTCGCTGGATTTCGGCTATATTGTGACGACCAGCGGTAAGACCGCCGCCGATGAAGTGCTGATTAAAGTCACCGGCCCGGCACAGGTTATTGGCGGGCGTTCATACTGTATTTTTAGTTCATCCGACGGCACGGCGAAGGTGCCGTTCCCGGCGACGCTGGCGTTTACGACGCAGACCGGGTCAACCAAAACTTACGATGCCGGATGCGATGATACCTGGCGCGATATGACCGATGCCCTGTGGTTAGCCACGCCATGGACGGATATTTCCGGCGATGTCGGGCAGATGGACAAAACGACGGTGAAGTTTTCCATCCCGATGGATAATGCGATATCGCTGCGAACGGTGGATGATAACGGCTGGTTTGGTGAAGTGAGTGCTTCAGGAGAAATTCATGTCCAGGCGACGTGGCGTAACATTAACTAATTTGCTGCGGATGCTGATCTGCCTGCTGTCGCTGGGACTGGCGACAGCAGCGCAGGCTATCTCGGTGGGGAATTTAACCTTCTCGCTGGCGGCGGAAGACAATTTCGCTGCTAAGCGGGTTATCAACAACAATAAAAGCGCCCGGCTGTATCGGGTCTCTATCGTCGCTATCGACCGCCCCGGCGGCAAAGAGGTGCGTTCCCGTCCGGCGGACGGCGAGCTGCTGTTTGCCCCGCGTCAGCTCACTCTACAGGCGGGGGAGAGCGAATATTTTAAGTTTTACTACCACGGCCCGAAAGATAACCGCGAGCGCTATTATCGGGTATCGTTCCGGGAAATTCCGACCCGTAATTACGTAATGCGTAATCAAAGCGGTACGGAAGTGAGTATGGATCCGGTGGTGGTCATGGACACTATCCTCGTCGTTCGCCCGCGCGAGGTACAGTTCAAATGGGCTTACGATCGCGCGGCGGGGACCGTCAGCAACACCGGCAATACCTGGTTTAAGCTGCTGATCAAGCCCGGATGCGATACGACGGAAGAGGAAGGGGATGCATGGTATTTGCGGCCCGGGGACGTTGTCCGCAAGGCTTCGCTGCGCCAGCCGGGGAACCACTATATTATCTATAACGACAAATTTATTAAAATGACAAAAGACTGTCCGGTGAAGTAGCCGGGCAGCGCTCGCCATCCGGATAACATTCATCATTGAGAATGATCTATTTTTGATTTTTTATGTTTTTTTGATGTTATTTTGCGCCGAAAAAATATCAACATTATGTCCGCTTTGATACGTGATGAAATGATGTTTTCGTATCCCGAATATATATGATATTCCATCATTAAATAATTCATGCTAATTGTCTTTATCGTTCCGGCTATGAATTTTTTCTATTAATATGGCTTTTCCTAAGAAAGTTCCTAATGGCTGGTGGGGAAATTCCTGGACCAGATGAATAGAAAATTATTTTCAAGCGCCATGTTTTTCCTATCTCATTGTAATTAATGGTTTTTTTGTGATTTCGTGTTTTTAAGTTAATTAAGATACTCTAATTTTTTTTATCATTTTATTTTAGGGGTTCTAATTTCTTAGTTGTGAAGTGCCATTTCATCCATCCTTCATATTGACTCGTCTTAATTAAACACATAACTTCTGAAACATAAAGTGGCTGTTTCATATTGTGATTGCGCATTTAAATACAAATTATATGCCATGCGTATGTTTTATTTTGTGTTATATAGAATCTGAATTATTCATCTTATATATGTTTAGTGGCGTTTTTTGCGCAGAGGAGTCGCCTTCCTTTGTACTCTTCCCGTTAAGGAAAGCGGCAAATCATGGATGAGGAGCGCGTGATATATGGACTATCTCACTGATTTACGGTCATGTATCTGGCCGAGAGAAGATCGCTACTTTGTTGACGGATTATCCACGATTATTTTTGATATCCGCGATTTGATCTACCCATCTCTGGATGAACTACGCGACGGGTTTATGTTTATTAATATTAGCCCTAAATTTATGAGCCACTTTATCAGCCATGAACACCAATGGCTGAAAATCGCCGAGAAAAAACAAGTGATATTAATTGCCGCAACCAGGCTGGAGGCGCTGGCCAATTACTGGTATTTCAATAGCCAGGCCAGAGGCGTGGTTTATACGGAATCCTTATACGCTATTCGCCATGAGCTGACCCGAGCCATAAACGGTCGTTTTCGCCGCAGTGATATAAAAAAAGGAAAAATGACCCGTAAAGAGATGCAAATCATTGGTCATCTTGCGCAGGGGATACAGCCGAAATCTATTGCCAAAATTGAGAACTGCAGCGTCAAAACGGTTTATACCCATCAGCGTAACGCGGAGGTGAAGCTGGATTTTAAAATAAATAAATTAGCCATCTGAGATTTAAGCTCGGCGGCCGTTTATCCCTTCGCCGGGCGAGCGTAAATGTTATGGGTCGTAAATAATATATATTATATAAATCAATGGATTACCTGAAATAGTATCAAGCAGCCTTGCTCCGGCGCAGAAGAGACGCGTTGCTCAGGAAACGCAGCGTGGCGCGATAATCCTTCACCGCGCCACGGCCGATGGCTACCCGGTCGCTCTCCCATATCGGCGATTCGCCAGCAGACTCAGTCCGCAGCACAGCAGATAGTAAACCGCGCCGGTAAAAACAAAAATCGCCAGCGGGTAGATCTGCACCCGGTTATTGACCTGCCCGGCGACGGTAGTCAGCTCCGGCACGTTGACGATAAAGGCCAGCGAGGTGTCTTTGAGCAGGCCGATAAATATCCCAACCAGCGACGGCTGAACGTTACGCAGGGCCTGCGGTAGCAGGATCAGGCGCAGCGTTTGCCCGGGAGCGAAACCCTGGGTCAGCGCTGCTTCGTATTGCCCACGGGGTAGCGATTGCAGGCCCGCCAGCACTGAATGCATCACCGAGGCGGCGGTAAACCACGCCAGCGCCACCGTGACGGTGACCGCGCCCGGGAGATCGCTGCCGGTGAGCATAGGAAGCAGATACCACAGCCAGAAAATCACGAAGATCAGCGGGATGCCGCGAATAATTTCCGCCCACAGAAATAGCAGCCGCCGCACGATCCCTTCGTAGCGCCAGGCGATAGCTGCCAGCAGAACGCCGCCCGGCAGCGCCAGCGCGGCGGCGCCGATAGCCATCAGCAGCGTCAGCACCACGCCGCCGGGGATACCGTCCGCCAGCCGCCCCCACAGCAGATAATCGAGGTTATCAACGATGACCGCCAGATTAGCGTTCATAACCGGCTCTCCTTTGCTGAGCTCTTCCCGGACCGAGACGCGTCAGCGCCACGCCCATCAGCACCCCAAGCGCCAGATACAGCGCGGTGCCGACGGCAAACGCCTCCAGCGCATGCGCGTTGTAGCTCTCGATTTGCCGCACCTGATAGGTCAGTTCGGCAAAGCCGATACCGCTCGCCAGCGAAGAGAGCTTCATCAGGTTGAGATACTGGCCGATAATCGGCTGCCAGGCGTTCGCCAGCCCCTGCGGCAGCAGAATGTGGCGCAGCTCCTGCCAGGGCGTAAACCCCTGCGACAGCGCCGCTTCCCGCTGACCGTGGCTAACGGCGCGCAGCCCGGAGGCGATCTCTTCAATCAGAAAGGCCGAGGTAAAGACCCCGAGTCCCCACATTGAGCAGAGAAACTCCGGCGTCAGCCACCAGACGTTGCCCGGGAGAATCGACCAGCTGCGATCGTCATTAATAAAATCCCGCGCCCCCAGCGGCAGCAGATTCCAGGCGGCAAAATACCAGAACAGCAGCTGGACCAGCAGCGGCGTATTGCGGAACAGTGAAACCCAGGCCGCCACCAGCCAGCGGCCGGGCCTGCCGCCCCCGAGACGCAGCGCCAGCAGCAGGATGGCCAGCACGGTCGCCAGAACCATCCCGGCGATGCTGACCCAGACGGTGGTGAGAAAACCGGAGATGATCCATTGCAGCGGCTGCCCGCTCAGCACGCCATGCCAGTCGAGATGCGGGATCACGCCTCACTCTCCTGGTGCAGCGGATCGAGCACCTTTTGCAGGAAACGGCGGGTGCGGGCGTGCTGCGGCCGGGCAAAAAACTCAGCCGGCGGCGCGACTTCGAGAATATCGCCGCCGTCGATAAACACCACCCGGTCAGCAATCTCGCGGGCGAACTGCATCTCATGCGTCACCACCACCATGGTGATCCCGCTATGGGCGAGATTTTTCATGACCTGCAGTACTTCGCCGATCATCTCCGGATCGAGCGCCGACGTGGGTTCATCGAACAGAATAATCTGCGGCGAGGAGGCGAGGGCGCGGGCAATCGCCACCCTCTGCTGCTGGCCCCCCGAGAGCTGGGCCGGCATCTGCCGGGCTTTATCCGCAAGGCCGACCTGGTTGAGCAGCGCCAGCGAGCGTTCGCGGGCGGCGCTTTTGCCCCAGCCGTGAACGCGTTCCAGCGCGAGGGTGATATTCTCCTGCGCCGTCAGGTGGGCATAAAGATTAAACTGCTGAAAAACAAAGCCGACCCGGCTGCGCAGCTGGCGCAGAGCGCTGCCGGTGAGCTGCGCTGTCGGTTTGCCGTCGATCAGTATTTCGCCGCCGCTGAGTGATTCAAGCTGGTTGATCAGGCGGATCAGGGTTGATTTGCCCGATCCCGAAGGGCCGAGGATCGCCACCACTTCGCCGGGTTCAACCTGTAAGTTAACGCCGTTCAGCACCCGATGGTCGCCGTAGCTTTTGGCAACATCGCGAAACTCAATGCTGGCGCGCTGCAGATGCGAAAAATCCGCGGACGATGCCGCGGAGCGTGAAAATAGAGCCGATAACATCATCTTTCTCTGCTTATTTCGCTTCGATAGTAAAGGCGCGCGGCTGCGGGGTTTTGGTGCTCGGGCCAAACCAGACGTCGTAAATTTTGGCCGCCTCACCGGATTTCTCCAGCTTGACCAGCTCGTCATTGACCGCTTTCAGCAGGGCCGGTTCGCCTTTCTTCACACCGACGCCAATCTCTTCTTTGCTCAGCAGGTCGGGGATGATTTTGAAGTTAGCTTTGTCCGGCGCTTCCGCCAGCAGTCCGGCCAGGATGGTGCTGTCCTGAGTGATGGCCTGCACGTTGCCGTTGCGCAGGGCGGTCAGCGCCAGAGGAATATCATCATAAGAGAGCACGCGCGATTGCGGGAAACGCTGATGCAGCGCTTGTTCGCCGGTGGTGCCTTTTACCGCGCCGATGCGCGCTTTGCTGTAATCATCGAGCTTATCCGGTGATTTTGCCGGAACGAGGAACTGCTGGCCGGTCACAAAGTAAGGTGTTGAGAAATCAATGACCTGTGCACGTTCCGGAGTGATGGTGATATCGGCGACGATCAGGTCGGCCTTGCCGGACTGCAGCAGCGGAATGCGGTTGGCCGGGTTAGTGGCGACCAGCTCCAGCTTAACGCCGAGAGATTTGGCCAGCGCTTCGGCGAAGTCCACGTCGTAACCGACGATTTTATGCGTTTTCGGATCTACCGAACCGAACGGCGGGTTGGCGTCGAAGGTGGCGACTTTGACCACGCCGGCGGCTTTGATATCGGCTAATTGATCGGCCTGAGCCTGCGCGGCGAGCACCAGCATGCCCAGCGCCAGCGCGATTTTTGTTTTTGCAATGCGCATTGTTATTCCCCTGAATCCCTGTTTTGTTTTGTGTTTATCACGCTCCCACAAATCGCCCATCGGCGGCAAAGAAGAAAAAGTTCTTATCTATAACAAAAAAGAACTTAACAAAACTGTGGGTATTGTTTAACCGGATGGGCTACTACGCTGGGGAAAAGTAGCCCGGACAGGTGCGTAGCACCGCCTCCGGGAGGGTGTAGAGGGGTTCCGTTCACCATCAAGTCGCAGAAAATGCCTCATCGAGGTACGTGAACGGGAAAAGGGGGAGAAAACCGTCTCCCCCTTTACAATCCCCGCGGTCCCGCAAAGAAAT